>NZ_JACHDL010000043.1:0-42943 GCF_014201055.1 Paraburkholderia sp. CI2 | reverse complement strand
CAGCTTGTCGGTTCAGGGCGCCTCAAGGGTTCGCTGCGCCGGGCTCACGCCCGCCCTTGACCCGCCAAATCACCCACTCGGGTTTCAAAAGAGGCATATTTCCGGGGTGGGCGAAAATAGCCAAGATCATCCGGCACACATCACCGGTACAGCTGTGTTTGTGATGACGACGTCGACGCTCCCGTCCGGAGATTGTTGCGTAAGAACCAATCCATCACATAATCCGGGTAGTCGATCCCGCGTTGAGCAATCCAGTCTCCGCCATCTGCGGTATTCGCTTGCCCTGTGCCGGCAGGCCAGGCGTGTCCCACGTTTTTCGCCATCAGAAGCGAAATTCGCTCTTTTCCGTCTTTTACCGCCACTTGTTGTACACCCGCGCCGTTTTGCACGTCCTGCGTGGGCCCCATGGCTTCCGAACCATATATGCGTCGCAGGACCTCGACGTTGTCGATGCTCCAATGCATACTCACTACGGCCAACTGCCCAGCGTGCACGTCGTCAAAGGACTGGTCGATTTCCGAGTAGTCGAAAGTCTCGGCTGGACCGTCCTTGTCCATATTTCCGTACGCGATGCTGGTAATCTGGGTATCCAGCGCAGCTTCATTTGGTTGGGCAAGCGATCTACATTTGCTTACCGCATCCTCAACATTAGTGGACAGAGGTTCCGAAGTCGCGAGGAACTGGGAACTTCCCACTGACGGACCAGCGATTGCTCCAATGCCGGCGAATATCTGGGGCGCTTTGCAACCAATCGCCAAAGCGATAGCACCACCTGAAGACAATCCGACAAGGTATGCCTGATTAGGGTCGATGTTCAGGGACGCATCATCTTCGATTTTCTCTGTCAGTTTGATCAGATCGTCCATGTTCCCGCTGGCATCTCTAGCTCCATCATAATCCCAGCAGTGGTACAGATTGCCACCGAAGTTGTCAGCACCGACGAAAGGTACTGCTACTACGACCCCTCTATTCTTCGCAAGTGCATCCAGGTTACCAAACTTCTTGAGATCGGTATTGGTCTGTATGCAGCCGTGCAACACAATCAGCAGGCCGCGCTTGCCGTTTGGAAGCGTCGTAGATGGGGTGAATATCCATGTCTGGTGATGCTGGATGGTTTCCGGCCTGGTGTTCCAGCCATCGATGACGGGTGTCGCGGCAACCGCTGTTGCGTCTTTGGCCTGCGCGTCGCCCGTCTGGGCCAGGCACATAAGCAACAGCGCGACGATCATCAGGATTGGTCGCCTGAAGACGGCCACATGATCGCGGCGCGCCCAGTGAGCAAATAATCTCAGGTGGTCGATTCTCATGATTCGCCCCAAAATCTTTCCATGCCCCGCAACAAGCGCGAACCCCGCAATGGACTTTTCATGTTCGCCTCGTGTGGGCGATCCGGGCGGAGCAGTTCTTTTCGAAAACGAAATAACGTTGACGTTTTTGAAGTTCGCACGGACCCCATTCCTTCCCGAGAGAACGACAGGCCGCGACGACAGCATGGCGCTGAACGGTCCGGCTCAGTTTGTAGCGTCGCCGCTTTGGCGCTGCCGCTGTGCTATCCACGCTTCCGTTCGGGTCCGGATGTACTGCGTATAGTCCTGACTCGTCTTCAGCGCAGGCATCGGAGCGTGGGGATGCCCGTAATCGTCAGCAACCGGCAGTTGCGAGACGAGTTCGGCATGAATCACCTGCAGATGGGAAGGCGCGTCGCCGCCAGGATATGGCGTACCGGATGTCGGCACGGTGACACCCGCGAGCGGGTCGTCTGTACGGGGTGCTGTACGCGTGAACACGCCGCTGACATCCGGGGCCGCCGCGTCGCGTGCGGTAAGCGCCGGCATGCCCCATAACGACTGCGCAGTCTTCAGAATGCTCGTGTGATCGAGCGGCATGGCTCCATCTGGCACACGGAATACGGTACCCGCTTCGATCCACGGTGAGATCAGCACGGTCGGTATGCGCACCCCGAAACGCCTGAAATCGAATCCATACTCGCCCGCAAGTGAGTCCGGAGGCACCGCGTCAGATGGCGGAGGCACGTGGTCATAGCATCCGCCATGTTCATCGTAGGTGACGATCAGCAGCGTCTGGTTCCAGTTCGGCCCCCTGGACACAGCCTGATAGACTTCGTAGATCAATTGCTCGCCGAGCGCGACATCGTAGTTGGGATGCTGGCTGTTCCCCGTCGGACTCCAGCCCGGCTCGAGAAAGCTGAATGCAGGCAGCGTGCCGCCTTTTGAGGCCGCCTGAAAGTCAGTGAACAACCCGAAATGGGATTCAGGCGCGTTGGTCACATCGGGGAAATTATGGCGGGTGAGCGGTGGTGTGTCGTACCCGTATATGGCCCAGCTCTGTCCGGCGTCTGTCAGCCGCCCAAAGATACTGGGGCACGTGAAGGTTTTCGTCACGTCGTCCATGTGCCCCTGACTTGTCGCTGCGCAAGCGAAAGCACGATTGGGCATGGTCTCCGTCGGCGCCGAGGCATACCAGTGATCGCACACGGCGAAGCCGCGTGCAAGTCCCGACAGCACCGGCAGCATGTCTGGCGTAAAGATACCCATGATGTTCTTCCCGGTCGTACCGGGCAGAATGGACCCGCCCTTGCGCGCCTCCCACTGAAGGGTCTGGGCATAATCCCGCACAAATCCGCCGTTGCCAGGTTCTTGCGACGATGAGGCGCTTGCCACGCCGAACAGTTGCATGTTCGTTGCGACGTAGCCCTCGCCCGGATCGGCTCCAGGCATGAAATAGGCGTTCTGGTCTGCTGGAGCAATCTTGAACACGGATACGCGGTTGCCGGCGCTGTCCTGGTTCGTCTCGTCGCCGGTGAGTCCTTCGAAGGGCTGGCCGCCCGGCGACCGGTTGCCCTGATCCGCATACAGATAGCCCAGCATGTGATCGAAAGAGCGGTTTTCCAGCATCAGCACGACGATATGCTTGACCGACATGAATGCAGCGTTCATCGCGTGCCCCTCAACTGGAAATCACCGGAATCGGTTCGGGACTGTCGCCGGGAAGCAGCAGTTCGCACACCTGGGTTAATTGATAGGCGTCGCTGGTCGCGTTCAGATCGAACACCCATACCACGTCGAACCGGTCACCCGGCCACGTTTGCGGTGCGCTTGTGTTGCCGAGTATGGCGTTGGCGATCAGCGGAATATGCTTGTGCTCCCAACCGATCAGCACCACACCGGTGCATGACATCGCGGCCGCCGCGAGTTGTTGCTCCTGACCGACCGAATAGGTCGTGTCCACTTGAAGCTTCAACTTCTGCGCGACGACGCTCACTGTCTCTTCTGGCCGTTTGCTCGACTTGCCCGCATCGTCCGATGCTGCAAAGACGGTTTGCGGTTGTGCAAGCTCCGGGCTTTGCAGTGCACCGCGGCTCGGCGCGAACAGCACGGCAAGCGCGCCGGCGCGGGTCCAGCCTGCAACGAGCAGCGAATTGACGTCCTGTTCACCGTCAACCGTGACGCCGTAGGGTGGTACAGCACCTTGAGGCTTTTCGCCGTGGCGAATCACCATGATTTTTTGCGCGCTTGCCATGTTTTCCTCCTGACAGTTGATGACGAGCGTCATGAAGTCGCCACAGGCGATGCGGGGGACGCAGACGCGCCAGCCGATGCTGCAGGTGTCGAGGACGACAAGGTTGCCTTGATCGCATCCAGCAGGGCTTGCCCATCCGGCGTGCCCCAACCCGATACCGCGTCATATCCGGGGCCGGCACTATACCCGCCTACTGACGCCGTGTTGTTGTTGCCCGAGGTCACGTCGGTGCAGCCAACCGCGCCAACCGTTTGCCCCACCGCTGCCCCAGCCGCCACCTGATAGAGCAAGGGCGTTAGATAACCCACGCGCTTTCCGCCTTCGAGCTGGCCGTTCATCAATGCGATCAACGCTGCCCAGAGCGGGCTCGCTGCGCTGGTTCCGCCATTGGGCTCGGCGTGGTTATCCACGACGAGCAGATAAGGCGAAGCAACCCAGTCCGCGTTGGCAGCGACATCGGGTATGCACCGGCCAGTCATGGCGCCCGGATTGACCGACTGGATCGTGATACTGCTTTGCCAGTCGGGTCGTTGAAATACGTCGCTGACCGCACCGCCCGTGCTTCCACCGGAGTCGGCCCGCAAGCCGTCTCCCTCCATCCAGACGACGTCCGCCTTCGTGCCCTCGAGATCGACGATCGTCGTTCCGCCCACAGAAAGGACATAGGGACTCGAGGACGGAAAATCGGCATGCGCGTGGCCATCGGCAAGCGCATCGCTCGAGCCATCGTCCCCGGCAGCCACGCATACGGTGATTCCAAGGTATGCCGCCTCTTTCAGCGTTTCGTTGATCTGCGACATGGCCTGATCGGACCAGATATCACTACCCTCGGGCGCGCCCCAACTGATTGATAGCACGCCTGGATTATTGGTCTTGTCCTGCATGGCGGCGTCCAGCGCGCCAATCATCCCCTGCTCTGTCCACGCGGCGAAATAGACCACGATGCTGGCGCGCGGGCACAGACCCGCGACGACTTCAATGTCGAGCATCACTTCCCCTTCGGCGCCGTCCTTGCTCTCGCTCGATGTCCCGTCCGTGCTGATTGTCGTGACCTGCGGCGCAGTGACTTCCGCCTTCGCGCAGAATTTGGTCAG
The DNA here is from genome assembly GCF_014201055.1 of Paraburkholderia sp. CI2. Classification (NCBI taxonomy): domain Bacteria; kingdom Pseudomonadati; phylum Pseudomonadota; class Betaproteobacteria; order Burkholderiales; family Burkholderiaceae; genus Paraburkholderia; species Paraburkholderia sp. CI2. The sequence goes on along the minus strand of NZ_JACHDL010000043.1, from coordinate 38,309 downwards.
ATCGCTCGGGAAATACCCGCCGCCAAATTCAAGAATGCCGACTGTCTGGCCCGAGCCGTCGCCAGATGGGAAGTGATAGTGCGCGCCGAACTGCTCAGGGAGATACCACTTTGGCGTCGACGACGAAAGCGCCTGCCGCGCCCCCGTGTCGCGAACCGGCTGACGTCGCCGTCTCAAGGTGCGTCGATTGTCGAGTCCGAACACGCCCTGCACCACATCCTTCAGTTCGTCGGGGACGAACAGATAGCCGACGCGCCCGCGATAGTTCCCATCCGCGTGCGAGTAGTTAAAAAGCTTGACGTTGAATGCGGACTCCAGTGCGCCGACCGATCCGGACAATCGGACTGTGCGCGCGCCAGCGCTCGAACTGACCGTCTTGATACCGAGACCCGACATGACCTGCGTCACCTTGTCGATGTCGTCTTGCGACGCGTCATAGCGCGCCTCGAGTTCGTCCCGGGTCAGCGGGTTCGGTGGACGCGCTTCCAGTTCCGGCAGTGCCTGCTTGCGTCGGAGCTTCAGTGTCACTTCGATGACGCCGTGCAGATTGGCCTGCCCCAGTACTTTCGCACCCGGCATGGCGCGCCTCAGGCTGCCGGGCAGCTTACGATGCGATACGTTCATGATTGCCTCACTCGGCGATGTTGCTGACTGTTCTGCGAAAGATTCAGTACGGCGTGCGGCTCGAGCGTTTGCGATATTTTGCGGCGCCCGATATGGCCTTCTGCTCGGGCTTGATCTTTGCCTTGATCGCCTCGACATGCGCCTGCGCATTCCCGTAGAACGACGAGAGATCCGCCTTCATGGCCGTTCGCGATGCATTGTCGAGATACACCATATGGCCTGAGGGATAATTGCTGAAGGTCAGATTGCTCTGGATCTGCGCGCTATCGAGCGGCATGTTCTGGAAATTGATCAGCGTCTGGAAGAATGGCGTCACCGCATCGTAATAGCCATTCGCCGAAAACACCCTCAGGTAAGGATTGACGGCCATCGCAGCCGCCAGATCGCCGGCGGTATAGAGACTTCCGGCACCGCCCCGTTCCGCGCCCGTGGGATCGACGTGGCTGAAGTCCCAGTTTTCGAATGCCTGATCGTTCAGGTCCATGAAAGGCGAAATCGATGTGTATTGCAATTCGTCGTTGAGGTACACGTTCCACATCGCCGTGTAGACGCCACTCACGGCCGCCATCGTGGGATCGTTGCCGCCGGAGTCGGGTGCGATGAATTCGGCGATGCCCGTGTCTTCGCCCGTCACACGTCCGTCATAAGCGCCGACGGCCAGTCCTTCGTCCAGCAGCAGGCTCGTCAGGAACGCCGAGCCATTTCCCATTGACGGATTGAGCTGCCAGTACTTCAGGACCATTGGCGGAATGCCGAGCATGTCACTCATCTGCTGGAGGACGTCCGGCGCGACATTGGGGAAGTTGTTCAACGCATTAACATAGGGCCCCGTCGCGAATGCCTCTACCTGCTCCATGAAGCCGGGCAGATCCGCCGGAGCGGGCGACACGGTAACCTTTTTGTGGAACAAGGCATCGGCTGCAAACGTCGGCAGGACACCAATTGGGTCGCTCGCCTGCGAATAATCGAGAATCGACGATTGCAGCACGATTCCGTTCAGATCTACGCCGTCTTCGTGAAGCATCCATGTGAGCACGCAGGTACGCGGTGTTCCATACGATTCCCCAAACAGGTATTTCGGAGAGTTCCACCGGTTGAATGCAGTTAGATAACGCTTGATAAACTGCTTGATACAGCCTGCGTCTTCGTCGACGCCCCAGAAATCCTTGTTGCTGTGTGGCTCGATCGCGGTCGAGTAGCCCGTGCCAACGGGATCGATGAACACCAGGTCAGTGTGATCGAGCAGGCTATCCGGGTTGTCTTCCAGCGTGTAAGGCGCCGGCGGCGTGAAGTCCGGCATGCTCGTTTTGATTCGCCTCGGTCCGAAAGATCCCAGCAGCAGAAAAACCGACGACGAGCCCGGGCCGCCGTTATAGAAAAAAGTTACCGGTCGTGTCGATGGCGTTGCATCGTCAGCCGTGAACGACACGTAGAACAGTTTCGCGCCCGACCGGGAACTGTAGGTATCGGTCGTCACAAGGTGACCGGCTCGCGCCGTGTACGCAATCGACTTTCCATTGACATTCAGAGTGTGGTGCGTGATCGCGGCGTTTTCAGTGGCATCGCTGATCGAATCGTCCGGACCGTACCCGTAAGGGGTGGTGTCGGCAAGGTGTTCATCGGGAGGGACTTCCTTCTTTGCAGCATTGCTCATCGCAGATCTCCATATTCATGCCGGGGCGTGCCCGCTTTTGCCCTGGAGCGAAAACGCGCGTCCAAACACATACCAGGGGATCGACAAATTCGCGTCGAAACCCTCTCCTGCGTCATCAGCGATGCGACGTGCATTGAGCGATGCCAAGGGTTCTCACCCTGATCGCGATGATCCGTGCAGCGCCCTAGCAAAGTTGCCTGTCAGGCAAACGTCGGGCTATCCGGATTCAATTTATTGAAGGTGTTTTTGCTGGGGGAATGTCCCAAAGTATAGGAAAGCGCGCGTCGATTCCAAGGGGATTTTCGTCAAACTACGTTCGTCATGGAACCGACAGATAAAGTACTCCGGTGCCACTGAGTTTCCGCGGCCGGACGTCGAACTCGACGGTGCCAGCTCGACCTCCACATTGACGCACTCGCATCGGATTGAGGTCGGTCGGAACGCGTGGACGCCAACGGGTTAAGCAGCGACCTGATTAAGATAGTATCGCTGCGTGTATGCTACAGGTGACAGGTAATCAAGACGAGCCTGCGTGCGTTGCCTGTTGTGGAAGATCTCAATGTATTCGCTGATGGCTCGCCTAGGGGCTGTTTACATTCGATGAAATGTGCTTACATCTTGTCTTTTGCGCGAGCAGGGCAAGATGATTCGAACGTTATTGAGCGATGAAGTATGGGCACGAATCGAATCCGCCTTGCCGGGCAAGGAAGGCGATCCAGGGCGAACGGCGGCCGACAATCGTTGGTTTGTCGAAGCTGTCCTCTGGATCGGCCGGACCGGCTGCCCGTGGCGCGATTTGCCGAAGGCGTTCGGCCGATGGCATACGGTGTACATGCGTTTCTCCAGGTGGCGTCGCAAGGGTGTATGGGAACGCGTGATCCACGCTGTGGCTGACGAAACCGAGATCAAGCATGTGTTGATCGATTCGACCATCGTGCGCGCACACCAGCATTCGTCCGGAGCTCGAAAAAAAACGGTCCGCAAGCGCTTGGGCGCTCGCGAGGTGGACTGACCACCAAGTTGCACCTTGCCGTCGATGACGCCGGACGCCCCCTGCGGTTGATTGCCACCGAGGGACAAGTTTCCGATATCACGTGCGCGAATGAACTGGTTGAGCATTTGCGCACCGGCGCGGTCATCGCTGACAAGGGCTACGACTCGAACGCCTTTGTGGAGAGTATCCGCACTACGCGTGCGAAGGCCGTAATCCCGCCGCGTTCGAACCGGAAGACCAGGCGTCGCTATAGCCGCGTGCTGTATCGGACCCGGAACATCGTCGAACGATTTTTCAGTCGTATCAAACATTTTCGTCGTGTCGCCACTCGCTACGACAAGCTCGCGGGGAACTATCTCGCCTTCGCTTCGCTTGCCTGTGCCTTTGGACCGCTCGTGAGAATGTGAACAGGACCTAGCCTCTTCGCGTGTGGCGAAGTGTCGATGAAAGACTAGCTCTTTTTTTGAGCGTGCCCCAAAACGGTTCGATCGGCGCGTTATCGAAGCAGTTTCTTCGTCGACTCATCGATGCCTGCATGCCAAACCAGCCGACGAGCTTCTGATATGCGTGAGCGCAGAATTGAGACTCGCGGTACGTGTGATGGATCAGACCGAGCGCCGGGCGGCGCGATGCAACGGCACGGAACAGCGCTTGCATCACACCAGACCTCGAAGGTTTGGGCGAGCCAGCCGCGTGACGGTCATCCACTTATCGGTAGCGAGGCACTCACTCAGGTATCCCGGGCTCAATCAGGTCATACCGTCACGCCTCTGATCTTCCTTCTCGCCGCCTGCGACATCCGCCACGCACCATCGCCGCATGATCGCAAATCGCGCTTTCATAAAGCACAACAAGATCGCCCTTTAGCCCAACGCGCGAATTTCTGTCGAGATAAGCCATATGTGCCGACGGCGAGTATTTGACGGTCAGGTTCTGACGCACCGTCGTTGCTGCAGCGGCATATTCTGCCAATCTGTCGTGGTCCGGTGGAACCGTTGTCCACCGGATTTGAGAAAGAGCAACCGCCCATCCGCTTAGCCGAGAGCAGCCATCCTCTAATAGAGGCTTCCAGACCCAGAGATTTGGGATGTACTTGGCGAGGCCCGGCACACCAGCAGGCCTTCGGCCAACCGTCTAAATCTTGGCGGATAAAAGCGGCCGTTAGATCCGTCGATAGATCCGCGGCAACGCAGCGCCTCTTCTTTCTACTCGCTCGCCATTGTCAATCGGTTGACAGCGAGGTAACTAATGTCGGCATCTTGTGCGTTTTCTCGCGCTGCGCGAGAACGGTACTGCTTTGCGACGTACGCACCATCCTGCCCGCGTGCTATGACGCATGCCTCGTGGCACGAAGGACTTGCAGGTTTAGGGGTGGCGTTCCGATACGGGAATGTAAGCCTGATGTGGGTTAGCGTTGTGGACCAGCATAGATCGTCTTTGCAATGAAGGAACTGCTAACTACCCGTTTGACGAACTCCACGTGTGCGCGGGTGGCAGTAGCAGTTCACTCCTCGAAGCGTGACGACAAGCCAATATTGCAGGCACGGTCTGAATTTCCGATTAAGTAGTCGGGACTCGACAGATTAGGCTCGGACAACGATATTCTCGGACACTATAACGCCTGAGACGTCTTTGTACTCACCCCCTAAAGAACACCGGGTCATCCTTGATACGGACGCAAACGAAGCAAAAGGGATCATCTCGGGCGCAATCTTGAAGGCGTCCGAATGCAGCCGAACAAGTCTGTGGAAGACTATATGACTGTCTTGCTTCTATGTGAGGATCGACTATTACTAGACAATAGCGCTAGACGGTTTATTGCGTTGCCGCGCGTCCACCCTGAAGAAAACTTCGCGCCCCCGGTTCTGTTATCAGCCGAATGCATGCAGGTGCATCGAGGGTACGAATCGTGGTCTGTCGCACGCAATGTAACTGATCTGGTGCATAGCCGAAAGGAAAGCGAATGGGCGTTGCTCTGATCGCATGGGGACGATTTTTCGAGCGTGGCGATAAGGTTACTGTGCCAGCACCAAGCACGGATTCGGGTGCGCCATGGCTTTGGGATTACCTTGCGGGCATGGCTTCGGACTTGCGTAGCGTCGGCTTTACGGCATTGCAATTGCCTCCGGCGAGCAAGGCGCAAGGTGGTGCCGAACCTGGATGTGATGGGTATGGCGTATTCGACCCGCGCGACCTCGGATCCAAGCCGCAGCAGGGTAGTACCCCGACCCGTTATGGAACCGTGGACGCGTTGCGCCGGATGATCGCCTGCTGTCACTCCGTCGGCATCGACGTCTATCTCGACGTCGTCCTGCATCAGCTCATCGGAGAGAACGGTGGTCCGGGCGTCTTCAGGTATGCGGGCGCGGATGGCCATTCGTTGAATGGCCGTGGTCCAATGCAGCCTGGATGCTTCCGTGGCGGCACTGGCAACCAGGATCCCATTCCTCCTTTTCGTCCAGAGGACGCAGTCCCGGTTCCTGCCGACGATTTTCCATTCGGGCGGGAGAAGGTTTATCAGAATTGCGTCCCACTCGACTACACGCTGCACGATGCAATCGACTTCGGGGACTGGCTGTTTCGCACCACGGATGCTGACGGTATGCGCTTCGACGATGTCAAGGGCACCTGGGCTCCGTTTGTGTCGCAATTCATGCGTTCGAAATCGATGGCGTCGAAGTTTGCTTACGCTGAATACTTCGACGGCAATCCTGCGGCACTGAATGATTGGGTCACGCAGTCGCCGATGCTTTCTCGCTCGCTGGTCACGGATTTCACACTTCATTGGGCGCTCCAGGCCGCTTGCGACAGCGGCAACGTCACCGCACTGAACGGTGCTGGGTACGCAAGCTGGAATCCGTATCTCTCGTGCACTTTCGTCGACAACCCCGACACAGATACGTCACCTGGCGAGCAGATCGTATCGAACAAATTGCTTGCCTATGCTTTCATATTGACTACCGAAGGGTATCCGTTCGTTTACGGGAAGGACTATTTCGGAGAGGACGTCTGGCCCGGCGCATATGGTCTCAAACCCTGGATCGACAATCTGATCTGGATTCACGAGAACCTTGCTTCGGGAAACACCGTCACGCAGCACATCGACGGGAACGTCATCGTTCTGAATCGCACCGGGCATCCGGGCCTGTTGACGGCACTCAATTTCGATTCGGTGAACGAGCATTCGATCACATGTGAGACAGGATTCGGCCCGCATGTACGTCTTCATGACTATACCGGCAAGCACGAGGACATCTGGACAGACGGGCAAGGGCGTGCGAGCTTTCTGATCCCATCGAATGCAGATCGTTCGGGGAAGAGTTACCTTTGCTTTTCCCTGCCGGGCTATGGAGCCGCTTTCGAGCCCCGGCTCCGCGCGACTTCACAAACGTTCTTCGGTGCCGATGATCTTGACCTGCCTGCGTTGAGGAGCGGCACCGGAAGTGTCGCCCGTGTCTATGCCAGCTTAGGCAGTCCGATCAGCGTGCTGCTTGAACCGAACGGCACGGCATGGACGCGTGGTGCCTCCGCCTTGCTCGAAATTGCAGGGCCAGACAAACGCGTAATCGGGCGCAAAACGACCGTTTACGGTGACGCGCCGGCCCCCCTTGAGTTGACTACCGGCACCGCTGGATGGCATACCGTCACGTTGAGCGGTTCGGGATTTGCCGGCCCCATGCCCTACGAGCTGACCGTGACCTATAACGGGGCACAGCGGCTTGAGGAGAGTCGATCATGACTGTATCCGTTACGACCCGTTCGTTCGACACGGTCCGCTCCGGCGCGAACACCGGCGAAATCGTCCTCACACCCGCTGCGGTGCGAACCCGCGGCCTCAAGCAGGCGCTCGTGCTCCGTACCCCGGATGACCCGAGGTTGGAGGCACAGCCGCTGTATCTCGCTGGCGCGGGAGTGGGTGAAGGCACGCACGACACGATCGTCCAGGCGACGATGGGAAACTGGATCTACGCGTGGGATGCCGATACGGGCGAACTGCTCTGGAGCACGCATCTGGGTCCGCCGATCAACGAATCGAATGCGATCGACGCGCATCCCATCAATGTCCATTGGGGCATCCTATCGACGCCGGTCATCGACTCGGCTCAAGGGCGCCTGTACGTGTGCTACTGGTCCAGTCCGAGCGGAGACTGGCAGGACGGACACCACTTTCTGGCGTCGCTCGACATCGCGACGGGAGCCCAAACCCATCCCGCGATCGACCTCGAAGGCGTCGAATTCGATCCTGGAGAAGGTCTGCCGAAGCTCGAGTTCAGATCCCTGGAACGTAAACAACGCGGCGCACTGGCGCTGCTCAACGAGACCGTGTTGATCCCGTTCGGAACCATTGCGGAGAGCGGCGGTGAAGCCCGCGGCTGGCTGATCGCAATCGACACCCGTAGGTGGGCCTGTACGGCATGCTGGTGCTCGACCTCTCGCGGCAATGGCGGGGGCATCTGGATGAGCGGGTCGGCACCGGCCATTCAGAGCGATGGCTCGATCTGGCTCGTGACAGGAAACGGCGAGTTCGATGGCACGCACGATTTCGGCGAGAGCGTCGTGCGCCTGCGCTATACGTCGCCCACGGACACCGCAAACGCGAAATTCGTCGTCACCGGCTGGTGGACCCCATGGACCGACGATGGCCGCCTCGGAAAGAATCCGGGAGGGGAAGCCGCGGCAGCGCTGCTGCCGGCACGCGTGCCGTCGAATTTTCGCGTGGGTCCGCATCTGGCCCGGCTGGGCATGGCAGATATGGGCGCCACCTGGTCCGATCAGGATCTCGGCTCGTCAGGGATCGTGTTAATCGAGGAGCTTGGCATTGCGCTGGTTTCCGGTAAAGATGGGATTCTCTACACGATTCGGCTCGATCTTCCGGGCGACACGACACAGGTCGATCTCGCCCCCGCTCGCGTGCCGGCAAATTTTGGCAAGCTGGCGGCGCCGCCCATCCTCTATACCTACTACGACCCCTCGGTCAACCCTGCTCCAATCGATCCGAGCGCGCTCAACGTCTTCGCGGCGAATCGCACGCACCATTTGCACGGCACGCCGGTTGTGTGGAAGTCGGCATCGCGAGGCTGGATGCATTTCTGCGGTGGTGAAAACGGCAACTTGCGCGCGTGGCAGTTGAATCCCGACAGGTCATCGAAGTACCTCGCATGCAGCGAAGCTTATGCGTCACCCGAATGCACGGAGCCCTATGGCGGCATGCCGGGCTGGAGCATCGCATTGTCCGCCAATGCGGGAAGCGAAGCGATCGTCTGGGCGATGATCCCTTACGGTGATGCCAACATGACGATCACCAATACCCGTCTGCTCGCCTATGACGCCGAGGACTTCGGACGCTATGCCGACGGCAGCGGCGAAATCGTGCCGCTTTGGGATTCACAGGACTGGAACTGGAACGTGCTGCATCCGAAGTTCAATCGTCCTGTGGCCGCCGATGGCCGGGTACTGGTGCCAACCTATGGCGGCGAGTTGCTCGTTCTGACGCTGGCGTAAGCGCGTGCTAGTCACGTCGTCCTACTCCGCTACACGGAGATATCCATGAGCCCTCTTACTTCGAGCTTTTTCCTTGGTATCGATAGCGGCCTTTGCTGTCTGGCGATCGGTATGTCACCGCTCGCGTGGAACGTACGCCTGGAGCTGGCATTGATGTTCGGCGTCTGTGATGCGATCGCGTCGGCGGCCAGTTCGTTATTCGGGTATCCGTTTGCCGCACCGCCGACGCTCGCGATCTATCTATGCTGCGTGCTGGTTCTGGGTGCTGCCGCGCGCCGTGACCGTCGGCTCATCAATGCACTTCCGTTTGTGCTCTCGATGGACAACCTCGTGGCCGGTGGCGGACTCTATGACGCAATTGCTGATGGATTGGGCAGCGCGACACTCGCCTTGCTCGGCTTCCTGGCTGGCGCGATGATATTCCGCCGGGTTTCAGGGAACTGGCCGAGCTTGATGGAGACGGATCACGCCGACGGTGTGGTTCCTTTGGTCAGCATGCTCGATTCGGCTGACCGGATGGCGAACGCACACTGAAACTGGCATCAACCGCCGTTGCAGAAAGGGGCAAACCGAGCTTTGCGCGTGCAATCTGAACCTGCGCTGAAATAGCATTGATTGCATTCATCACGACGACAGCCGAGTTATCGTCGCGAGCCAATAGGCTCAAGGCCAGTTTCCCTTTAATCTGGAGAGCGGAACAAAGTGGGGGCTGGAAGGTATGGCCCCGAATTTTGGTAAGCTTGCTCGATCATGGACGAAGAACCGGGCGTCGGGATTTATCGGCTCCACGTATGGCTTCGCCAGATCAGTCCGATGATCTGGCGACGGCTTTTGGTGCGCAGTGACAGCACGATCACCGATCTGCACTACATCCTGCAGATCGCCTTTGGCTGGAGCGATGAGCATCTGAACCGCTTTCATATCCATGGCCAGGACTACGGCGTCTACCATGACGGTGGAATCGGCTGCTCAACCGAACCAGAACACGTCCAGTTGGGCGATTTCCGCTTTCGTGTCAACGAACGGTTTCTTTACGAATACGATTTGAACGATGGATGGGAACACCAGGTGCGCGTAGAGGCGTGCTTGGGGCTGGAGGGGAAACGCATCTATCCGTACTGCATCGGTGGCAAGCGTCGAGCGCCGCCAGAAGACTGCGGTGGCCCACATGCCTTCATGACGCGCCGTGACGAAGTCCCGCTGGCAGTCGAGGAATTGGTCGAAGATATCCGGGACGACCTCGACGCCAACGATCTGGAATCGATTCGCAATCGGATCGGGGAAATCGACGAGCTGCGCGAATGGCTGACCTGGGACGGCTTCGACCGGCCCGCGGTCAACCGCCGCCTCAAGCAATACGCAACGCATGACGAATCCTGGAAGTGGCAGTGAAAAGGAGCTGGCCGTGAAGATTCGAATACAGGTGGTGATTGATGCCGAGAATGGCGAAGCGGAGAAAATCGAGGACGTCGCGCGACTGGAACGGAGCTCGCTGCGACCAGAGGAACTGGGCCTGACGCTTGCGGAGGCCAGGTCGCTGCTGCGCGGCATGCAGCAAACCATCGTTACGGCGCAGGTTGGGGAATACCTCGCGCGGTTTGAGAGCTGTCCGCACTGTGGCCGCCCTCGAACCCACAAGGGAAAACATCCCATCATCTATCGAACCGTGTTCGGCAAATTGAACCTTGCCAGTCCCCGGCTCTACGATTGCCCTTGCCAGAAGCCGGGCCGGCATAGTTCAAGCCCGCTAGCCGAACTGCTCAGTACGCATACGGCGCCGGAACTGCTGTATCTGGAAACCAGGTTTGCGTCGCTGATGTCCTATGGCCTGAGCGTCGAAGTGCTGAGCGAAGTTTTGCCCATCGCCGACGAAATCACACCTGCGACGGTGCGGCGACAACTCCATGCCGTCGCGGAACGGATCGAGAGCGAACTGGGCGATGAACAGTGTACGTTCATCGAAGGCTGTCCCAACGAGTGGGCGAAACAGCCGCCGCCGGGGCCGCCCTTGACGGTCGGCCTGGATGGCGGCTATGTTCACGCGTCGGACCAGAGATCCAGAACGGAGGGCTGGTTCGAAGTGATTGCTGGCAAGAGCGTCAAGACCGAAGGCAGCGCCAAGGTCTTTGCCTTCGTCAACCAGAACGACGAGAAACCCAAGCGCAGGTTGTATGAGGTGCTGAAGTCACAGGGCCTGCAAATGAATCAGCAGGTCGTGTTCATGTCGGACGGCGGTGACACCGTTCGCGATCTGCAGACGTATCTCAGCCCGGAATCCGAACATCTGCTGGATTGGTTTCACATCACGATGCGACTGACCGTCATGGGGCAGATGGTCAAAGGGATGGCGGCGGAACTGGGACCCATCGACAGGGATCCGGCAACAGCCGCCCTTCTGGCCGATCTGAAAAAGCACCTGGAGAGCGTCAAATGGAATCTCTGGCACGGCAACGTGCCGCATGCCTTGCAACGGATTGACGAGGTTGACGACGGCCTGGAAATGCTGGAAAAGAATCCGGCCAACAAGCCGAAAATGTTGAAAGCGGTGCGCGAATTCCGCGGCTATATCGTGGCCAACGAGGCGTTCGTCCCGAACTATGGTGACCGCTATCGGCACGACGAGACGATCTCAACGGCGTTCGTCGAATCAACCGTGAACTATGTGGTCAGCAAGCGCTTTGTGAAGAAACAGCAAATGCGCTGGACCCAGCGCGGCGCGCACCTGCTTCTTCAAGCTCGCGCGCAGGTTCTGAACGACGATTTGCGCAACACGTTCGGACGATGGTTTCCGGGGATGAGAGCACAGGCGGAAGAGGATCGGAAGGAGGCGGCATAGAGGCTCCAGCCCCCACTTTGTTCCGCTCTCCTCAGCAGGTAGATCGTAGACTTCGCAACCGCTTCAACACTTCAACCGTTGTCCATCAACACCCTGTGAAAAGGTCATCGCGATCGCGTCAGACGGCATGACCCGATAATTCAGAATGGTTGCCGCCACCGCGGTCCCAATGCCGGCAAGAGGGCGAAATATGCCGTTTGCATGATTCGGTGCCGCCGACCTTCCGTGCAACCGATCAACCGGCAATGTTCAGCCTGTTGGGCGAGCGTTCGACACACGTGGGCAAATCATTGACAATCATCAAGGTGACAATGATCGGAGTACTCATCTGAATATCCCGGCTGCGCATTGTCGGCATTTGCTGCAACCAGCCAATTGAGGAGTATCGAGTGTCTTCCCTCGGAGACAGAATTCGTGCTGCTGGTGAAGCCGCTATTGCTGCATCCGCTGATCATGTTGGCGCCGAATTGGTGGCGCAGCTGCCGCAGCTGGTTCCGGCACCATACCGGATTGAAACTGGCATCATCTGGGGAGCGAAATAATTATTTCGTGTCCTAAGGTATTCTTAAGAAAAAGCAAACATGCTTGTGCCGTCTTGAGCTTACCGAGAAAATTTTTGTCAGCTCCACATCATGCAGACAAACACTGGTTCGATTCACTGTATGTTTTCGGATCTCTGATGTCAAGAATTCCCTAACCGCGTCATGCTCAATTTGGCAGAAGCCAATTTAAGAACAAACCCATGTTGTTTAAGTTCAATGCCAAGAGTGAGCGAATTCGTAAAATCACGCTGCGGCGTAGCACCTAAATCGTGCATAGCCTGTCATCGCCGCTTCCCATCACCAGACTGTGCGGATCTGGCTTGACAAGAGTGCAAATTCTCCTAGATTTGATGCAGATGTCATGAGCGTTTGTACGGTTGTTGTCATGGCAATAACAAAGGGAATGATGTTGTCAGTCATACGGCAGTCGAAATTTCACTTTCGTTACCGGATCATCTGCAGTGCCTGTCGGCCTGTAGAGAGGTACGTTTTGGCTTTTAATTGTTATCCGCTAAGTGTTCCTGGTAAAACTGCGTGGATTTCGGTAGCCTGGATTTTTCCCTGGTACCGAGGTGTCGATGAAATTCCGTGTGAAGCTTTTAAAGGCTGAGGAGATCACATTGCAGGAGATGGCGATCAATCACCGGTTCAACAACACGCGCAGACGCGCCACTGGTCTTTTGATGCTCGCTCGCGGGGATAAGCCAAAGGTCGTCTGTGAAGCCCTCGGCGTGAGCGACCGGGCTGTCTACAGCTGGGCGGGCGCGTGGCGTATTGGAGGCGTTTGCGCGCTCATGTGCAGTCACAACGGTGGTCGGCCGCGTGCACTTCGCGATGACGTGGTCGCTGTCGCGCTGGAGATTGCGCGGGCCGAGCCGCTTACCCTGGCCCAGATAGCTCGACGCGTTGAGCAGGCAAAAGCCCAAGCGCTGCCCTGTAAGATAGAAACGCTGGGTGAAGCCCTCAAGCGTGCGGGCTTCACTTTCAAGCGCAACCGCTTCTCGCTGAAAAAAGGCGCAATGAACAGGAGTTCGAGATGAAACAGGCCACGCTTGAGAAGCTTCAGGTCGTCGCGCGCGATGGCCAGTGTCGCCTGTTCTATTTCGACGAGGCCGGCTTTTGCGGATCATCGCCGGTGCAGCGTAGCTGGTCACCACGTGGACTGCCCCATGCCATTGAGCCCAACCACCATTGTCGACGGAATGTGATGGGCGCACTGAACTTCGCTGAGAACAGTTTCGTCCACGTAGAAACCAGCCATACGGTCAAAGGGCCTCACGTTGAGGGTTTTCTCAATGAATGTCAGGGCGATGGTAGGCCGACCGTGATCGTGCTCGACAACGCGAGCATTCGTCACGGAATCGATCAGCTCACCCTGGACCGCTGGTTCATTGAACACAAAGCACTCCTGTTTTATCTGCCGCCGTACAGCCCCAAACTGAATCTCATCGAGATCGTACGGAAGCACTTCAAGTACCACTGGCGGCGATTCGCGACGTGGACGGCAGAAACCATCGATGCGGAGCTGGAAATTCTGCTCAGCGGATATGGTTCGAAATTCAAAGTAAATTTTTCGTGAACACATAGCAGATAATAAGGCGCGCGTGGCGTGAAGTTCGGCATGTTCGTCTTGAAGCGCCCGGATCTCGTCGCTCTTTTGCACTGGTAGCAACGACGGACAGGTTTCGCTATACAAGAACGATCCTTTTGTCGATTTACCAAAAAAACGTAAATGGCATTTCCCGGGGCGCTGATCGTCAACTCACTCTAGTCTGAGTGTATGGTTTGCATTTTTCCATTCGTTGGCTATAAACGCACGTTGTGCGATACCGCAAATTGCGCATGACATAAAGAGTGAGAGGCGGCGAAGTGTCGCGTCGGGCGCTTGCCAGGGGACGATGCATCGGCGACGTAGTGTTCGATGGTGAATCGAAAGAAAGATAGATCATGCCTGAGGCAATGACTTATCCAGGTGTGTGCGTTGAGGAAATTCCGAGTCGCGTGATCACCCTCACCGGCATGGCGACGTCCATTACAGCATTTGTCGGGCGCGCGCTGCGCGGGCAGACTCAGTTTTGGGAGCTACAGATTCGAGGCGGCGAACGAAGGCAGTTGGGGCGTCAAGTTGCGGGTCGTGATCGATGTGTAGGGTGCCCTCATTTGTCGAGGGTTTTCAGGGCGCTTCATCCATGTCCCTGCGTCCCGGGCGCCGCCGGCGTTCGATGACGCCGGCAAATGCGGTACGGAAAGCCAGGTATCAGCATTCGTTCGTATTACGCCTTTCGTACTATTGAGGAGTTCCCGCGTCGGCGGGTGTGTAGTTACCAGCCGAACGGCGACGCATACCTTCCCGGCATGGCTCGCTGCGGTTCTGATCGCTGCTGCCCCTGCGCCACCAGTGCGGCAGGGTTACCGACCTCGTCGGGGAAGCCGGGAAAGTCGGATGCGCCCGGCGGCCGTCTGACGCAACCTGCCATAGAAGGAGGCGGCACATGCCTGTCACAGTCAACTATCCGGGCGTCTATATCGAAGAGATCCCCAGTGGCGTGCGTACCATCACCGGAGTCGCCACGTCGATTGCGGCCTTTGTCGGCTGGGCGCCACAGGGAGCGGTGGGTAGCGCAACCCTGGTGCAAAGCTGGATGGACTTCACTCGCGAGTTCGGTAGCATGGACAGCCGCAGTTTGCTTGGCTATTCGGTCTACCAGTTCTTCGCCAACGGCGGCACCCAGGCCTACGTCATTCGCATCGTCGGCGCCGGCAGCGTAGCGGCGAGCGTCACCCTGAGCGGCGTGTTGACGGCCAGCGCTAACAGCCCGGGGCTGTGGGGCAGTGCCTACGGCATTAAAATCAAGAACCTGGCGACCCCGGGGAGATTCCAGCTCCAGGTGTACAGTCTGCCGCCCACTCCCGCCCCGCCGGTCCTGGTCGAGTCTTTCGAGAATCTGTCGATGAGCAGCAGCGACAGCCGCTACGTCCAGGCAATCGTGAACAACGGGTCGTCCTACGTCACGGCGACGGTGATCGGCGTCAATCCCAATCCGCCGGCGGACACCGCCACGCCCTCGCCCCTTACCGGCGGCGCCGACGGCACCATCCTGGCGCCGGCGTCCACCAGCAGCATGCCCGCTGGCGCTTTCGAGACCGCGGTCCTGCCGGGTAGCGGCGTCGGCGTCGACCTGCTTGAGCACGTGGACCTGTTTAACCTGCTTTGCGTCCCCGGCGAAGCGGACCCAGCGACCTTGAGCACCCTGGAAGGCTTCTGTCACGACCACCGGGCCATGCTTATTGCTGACTGTTACCAGGATGCCACCTTCAAGTCGCTGCAGACCAGTCAGGGGCCGCCAACCCAGATCACCGCCGGCGACAACGCGGCGAACGCTGCTTTCTATTTCCCCTGGATCAGTGCGCCGGACCCGCTCATGTCGAACCAGCCCGGCAGCTTCCCGCCTTGCGGATTTATGGCCGGAATCTACGCACGCACCGATTCGAACCGGGGCGTATGGAAAGCGCCTGCTGGGACCGAAGCCAGCCTCACCGGTGTGCTGGGCGTCTCGCAGCCGCTGAACGACATCGAGAACGGCACGCTCAATCCGGCGGCGGTCAATTGCATCCGCAATTTCAGTGTCTATGGCACCGTTGTCTGGGGCGCGCGCACCCTCCAGGGCAACGACCAGATGGGCTCCGAATGGAAGTACATTCCGGTGCGGCGCATGGCGCTCTACATCGAGGAGAGCCTTTACCGCGCACTGAAGTGGGTCGTTTTCGAGCCGAACGACAATCCCCTATGGTCCGAGATCAGGCTGAACGTCGGCGCCTTCATGCAGAACCTGTTCAGGCAGGGTGCATTCCAGGGCATGACACCGCAGGATGCGTATTTCGTCAAGTGCGACAACGAGACCACGACCCAGAACGACATCAACCTGGGAATTGTGAACATCGCCGTCGGCTTCGCGCCCCTGAAACCTGCGGAGTTTGTCGTCATCCAGATCCAGCAGATGGCTGGGCAGATCGCAACCTGAGGAGGCGCTCATGGCTCAATTCACCGTAAACGCTCAGCGCTTCGATCCGTACAAGAATTTCAAATTCCGCGTGCGCTGGGACGGCCGCTATGTCGCCGGCGTCAGCAAGGTCGGCCTCCTGAAGCGCACCACCGAAGTGGTCAAGCACCGCGAAGGAGGCGATCCGTCGAGCAGCCGCAAGTCCCCGGGACGAACCGAGTTCGATGCCATCACTCTGGAGCGCGGGGTCACCCATGACGTGGCCTTCGAGCAGTGGGCCAACAAGGTCTGGCAGATCGGCGCCGGCCTCGGCGCTGAAGTCTCGCTCCAGAATTTCCGCAAGGACATCACCATTGAGGTGTACAACGAGGCGGGTCAACTGGCGCTGGCGTACAAGGTTTATCGTTGCTGGGTGTCCGAGTATCAGGCGCTGCCCGACCTCGACGCCAATGCCAACGCGGTAGCCATCCAGCACATCAAGCTCGAAAACGAAGGTTGGGAGCGGGACCAGTCGGTCCCTGAGCCCACCGAACCGAGCTTCTCGAACCCGGCCGCCGGATGATCCGCCATGCGCCCCCTGTCGGCCGCCGAGTTGCTGTGCGCGTGGGAGGACGGGCTGTCCCGGGGTCCGGTGGACCGGGCCTTGGTGTTGCTTGCTGCGGCGAGCCCTGAGGCGGCTTCCGATTCCTTGGCAGCGTTGCCCATCGGCGAGCGCGATTCGCGTCTGCTTGCCCTGCGCGCCTGGATTTTCGGCGCCACCCTTGCCAGCCGTGCAACGTGTCCGGCATGTGGCGAGCAGGTCGAGTTCTCCTTCGACGCAGCATCGCACTTTGCGCCGTGGCGGAATGAGCCACCGCAGACCGAAATCGGGATTTCGTTTGCTTGCTACGATCTCTGCCTGCGTCCGCCGAACAGCGTCGACGTGGCCGCGCTCTCCCTTGATTCCGACGCCGAGGCTCGGCGCTCACACTTGTTTGCTCGCAGCCTGGTGAGCGCTTCGATAAACGGCGACCCGATCGGAGCGGACCACCTGCCGCCGGAAGTCGTTGCCGCAGCGGCAGAAGCCTTGGCAAAAGCCGATCCCCTGGCGGACATGCGTGTGGACCTGGGCTGCCCGACTTGCGGATACCACTGGCAGGCACCGTTCGATATCGTTCCGTTCTTCTGGAGCGAAATCGAGGCCTGGGCCTGCCGCATACTGCGGGAAGTTCATGTCCTTGCCCGCGCCTACGGCTGGTCCGAGCGCGACATCCTGGAGTTGAGCCCGGCGCGCCGGCAGGTCTACCTGGAGTTGGCCGGATCATGAGGGGGAACGCATGAGCGACTTCTTCTCCCGGCTGGCGGAACGCAGCCTGGCGGTTCCGCCTGAATCGATCCGGCCGAGGCTGCCAGGGCTGTTCGAACCGCTGGTCACCTCCGCCCCGAGCCTGCCGGCAATCGATTCCGGCCCGGCAGAGGATTTCGATGCCCCCGCGTCCCGGATCGCGGTGGCGCGCCAAGGTTCCGATGTCCCGAGCACGGCACCCACGCACGAAGCGATTCCACAGCGGCCACAGGAGGACTTCGAGGCCTGCCGCCCGCCAGCGCAGGTCGAGGCACAGACGCCAGTCCCGGTCAGACACGAACCGGCCGCTCCGCCCCGGTTCCTGGCGCCCCGTCGCCTTGAGCCCGATGCTGCCGACGGGGATCGCCCGCCGGATTCGGCATTGCGACCCCGCCTGACTGAAAGCGCGGTCAGCCTCCCCCCTTCCGCTGCGCGCAGGCCGGATTCTGCCGCCGCTCCCGGAAACGTCGCGGACACCCTGCGCGCGCCGCCTTCGCCGCGGGGTCTGGCCAATGCGCCGGTGACGCTGACCGCCCCGGCACTGCCTGCCGAACTCCTGGCCCGGATCGCGGCATCGGTCGCAGGGCAGCGGAACCAGCCGAAGGACGAACGCGCGCCGCACCACGGCGCCAAACAGCCTGTGCCCGCGAGCGAGACGGTGGTCGAGGTCAGCATCGGCCGGATCGAAATCCGCGGCGCCGAATCCCGGCCGTCCAGCCGCAAGGAAGCGGCAAGGCCGGCGGTCATGACGCTTGACGAGTACCTGCGCCAGCGGCGGAGTGCGTCAACGGGACCGGGCAGATCATGAGCAATGCCCTCGCCATCGCGGCAACGACTGCGACCCTGGAGGCGATCCTGGGCAACGGCATCCACGCCGACCCGGACCTGGCGGATACCGCCATCACCGGGCTGCCGCCGGACAAGGCGCGGGGAACGATCACCAGCAACCAGCTTAATCTTTTCCTTTACCAGATCCTGCCCAATGCTGCCTGGCGCAACATGGATGTGCCGGGTCTGGTGAAACCCGGCGAGACGGGGGTGCCTCCGCTGGCGATCAACCTCCACTACCTCGTCACCGTGTTCGGCCGCGAAAACGACAACAGCCAGCCCTTCGACCATCACCTGATGGGCCGGGCGATGAGTCTGCTTTACGACCATGCGCTGCTGGGTCCCGACGAAATCCGCCTTGCCTTTCCCGGCAGCGACCTGGAGCGGCAGGTGGAGCGGGTGCGCATCACCCTCCAGCCCCTCGATATCGAGCAGATATCCAAGCTGTGGACCGGATTTGCCACCCAGTACCGGTTGTCGGTGGGCTACGAAATTTCAGTGGCGCTGATCGACAGCACCCAGCCGGTGAAGACGCCCTTACCAGTGTTGACCCGGGGTCCCCAGGACAAAGGCCCCATTTCCCAGGGCAATCTGCTGCCGCCCTTCCCGGCCCTCTCTCAGATCCAGCCGCCGGGCCAGCAGGCAAGCGCGCGCCTAGGCGACCTGCTGACGCTATCGGGCGCGCTCCTCGACGGCACCCTCCTCGGCGTCATTTTTGACCACCCCCTCTGGTCTCAGCCCGTCGAACTTGCGCCCCAGCCGGGTTCCACCTCGACCAAAGTCACGGTACGCATCCCCCCCGGCCAGCCTGCCGCCTGGCCTGCGGGAACGTATTCGATCGCCTTCGCCGTCCAGCGCCCCGGCGAGAGCTTCCGGCGAACGACCAACGCCCTGTCTTTTTCCCTTGCGCCTGCCATCGTCGTCACACCCAAGAGCGCCCCTGCCGGCAGCGTCGCCTTTGCCATTTCGTGCAGCCCCTGGCTGTGGCCCGGCCAGCACGCATCTTTCCTTGTCTCCGACCAGGACGTCGCGCTGGCCGACGTCGCGGCAGCGACTGGCAGCCTCGCTGCCACCGTAACCCTGACGGCCGGCAGCTATTTTGTGCGGCTGCGGGTGGACGGCGTGGACAGCCTGCTCGTAGACAACTCGGTGTCGCCGCCGGTGTTCGATACGACGCAACAGGTAACGATCACATGAACACCGCCACCGCTCCCACCTGGCAGGAAGTGAATTCGCGCTACCTGGCTGCGGCGCTCGCCTGGCTAAAGATGAAGCTCGAACACCACGGTCGCCGGCACCCAGGTGAATCGAGGGAATATCCGGCGCCAGGACTGCCTGCTCCACCCCCGGCCCCCAGAACTGGGCCCGCCCACTGGTGGCAAAGGCGCTCTCCCGGGGCCGTGGCGCCCGAAGAGCGCGCCCCCCATGCGCCGCAGCCCCTGCCTGCGCCGGCCCGAGACGACGCCCTGGCGCGCGCCGAAGCGGAATACGCCGCTGCCGCCGCCCAGACCAACCCCGCGCCGGTGCTGATGCGGTTGTCGGCACTGCTCGGGCTCTCCCAGTTCGAACGGGAAATCCTGCTGCTCTGTACGGCGATGGAACTGGACCCGGACATCGCCGGCCTTTGCGAGCGTGCTCAGGGCCACACGGGGCACGCCTACCCGACTTTCGCGCTCGCCCTGGCACTGTTCGACAATGCCGCCTGGGACGCCCTGTCTCCGCAGAATCCCTTGCGCTACTGGCGCCTGATCGAGATCCACCAGTCCCGCAGCCACCCTCTGTCGGTAAGCCCGATCCGTGCCGACGAGCGCATCGTCCATTTCATCCAGGGCATGGATTACCTGGACGACCGGCTCGCCATGCTGGTGAGCGCCGTCCCCGCAGCCGATGACGACAACCTGCCGCCCTCGTATGCCGCACAGGTGGACGCCATCATTCATAGGCTGCAGTCGGCGGCGCCGGCCGGGATGTTCCCGCTGGTGCAACTAGCCGGCCGCGACAGCGCCAGCAAAGCGTTCATTGCGGCGCTGGTGGCGCGCCGGCTGGGCGTCCATCTCTATCGGCTGCCGGCGGAAGCCATTCCGGCGGACGCACACGAACTGGAAACTCTGCAGCGTCTCTGGCAGAGGGAAAGCGTGATGCTGCCATTGGCGCTTTACGTCGATGCGCCTCGGACCGAAGCCGGCCCCCGGACGCCGGCTGAATTGGGCCGGTTGTTATCGGAAATCGGCGGCGTCTCATTCGCCGACGCGGCCGAACCTGTTCCGTTGGCCGCGCGTGACTCCTTTGTAGTCGATGTCGACAAACCCGACACCGACGAACAGGAAGCGCTGTGGATTGCCGTTCTCGGCCCGGTCCTGGGACAGAGCGGTTCGCCGCCACCCCCGATCGCCCCCCAGCTCGCGTCACAGTTCAAGCTCGGCGTCGAAGACATCCGTCGCATCGCCAAAACGGTCGCCGCAGACGAAGGGGCAGGCAGTGCAGCGCCGGCAGAGCGGCTGTGGGACGCCTGCCTCGAAGTGACCCGGCCGCGACTCGACCAGCTTGCCCAGCGGCTTATCCCCAAGGCGGGCTGGGATGACCTCGTGCTGCCCGCTGCGGAATCGTCGCTGTTGCACCAGATTGCAGGCCAGGTGGACTCGCGCAGCCAGGTCTATCGCAGTTGGGGATTTGCCGATCGGATGAGCCGCGGACTGGGAATCAGCGCGCTTTTTGCCGGCGAGTCGGGAACCGGCAAGACCATGGCCGCCGAAGTCATCGCCAGCGAACTGCGGCTCAACCTCTACCGCATCGACCTGTCGGCAGTGGTAAGCAAGTACATCGGCGAGACGGAAAAGAACCTGCGCCGGCTGTTCGACGCGGCGGAGGACGGCGGCGCAATCCTGTTTTTCGATGAAGCCGACGCCCTGTTCGGCAAGCGCAGCGAAGTCAAGGACAGCCACGACCGCTACGCCAATATCGAGATCAACTACCTGCTGCAGCGCATGGAAGCTTACCGGGGCCTCGCCATCCTGGCGACCAACCTGAAAAGCGCCCTCGACCAGGCCTTCCTGCGCCGCCTGCGATTCATCGTCACCTTCCCATTCCCGGCATATGCCGAACGCAAGTCCATGTGGGAGAAGGTTTTTCCGGCCAAGACGCCGACCTCCGGACTCGATTTCGATGCCCTGGCCCAGTTGAACCTCACCGGCGGCAACATCCACAGCATTGCGCTCAATGCTGCCTTCACCGCCGCTCACGCGGGAACGCCGGTGACCCAGGCTCTGGTGCTGGACGCCTCCCGCGCCGAACTGAAGAAACTAGGCCGGACCGTGAACGAGATTGAGTTCAGGCGTCAGGGAAAGCTGGGGGCCGCATGAAAATCCGCGTCCATATCGACCGTCTGGTGCTCGATAGCATGCCGCTGCCGTCGGGATCCCGGGCAGCGGAGGCGGCGCGGCTGCGCGCCGCAGTCGAGTCCGAACTGGCGCGGCTCCTGGCGAGGTCCAGTCTTGGCCCCGAACTGGCGGCAGGCAGGCGTCTTGCAAGGATCGACGCGCCCCCGCTGCAAGCTACCGGCAACAGATCGGCCACTGGCCATGGCTTGGGGCAGGCCATCGCCCACTCAGTGCACGGGGCACTCGCGGGTGCCGGCGCGGCAAAGAAAGGAAAGATGCCATGAGCAAGCAGGGCGCATCGCTTACCAAGTCTCAAGGTCAGTCGACTCCGAACCGGGGCAGCACCGGAGCGTTCGAACGTTCGCCGACTCTGGGCCGCCACGTCTGCATTCAGCGCGACGCCGCTGGTCCGGCGATTGACCACGACGCGCCGGAGCGGGTGCGCTCGGTGGTCGAATCGCCGGGAACGCCACTCGATTCAGCCACCCGGGAAACGATGGAGCCCCGGTTCGGCTACGACTTCAGCCAGGTGCGGGTCCATGCCGACGATCGCGCCGCCGACTCAGCCCGCTCGGTCGGCGCCAACGCCTATACGGCCGGTTCCCATATCGTTTTCGCCAGCGGCCAGCCCTCCCCGGGTTCCGCCGCCGGCGACCGCCTCATGGCCCACGAGCTGACCCACGTCGTCCAACAGTCCCAAGGGCCGGTGGCGGGAGTCGCTGCAGGAGACGGGCTGTCAGTCAGTTCGCCAGGCGACGCCTATGAAGCCGCGGCACGTCGGCATTCGGCGGCCATCACCGGCACCGGCGATTTCCACGGCGACGAATCCGGGCACCGATCCGTGCCCGCGTTCACTCCCGACAGGTCAGCCATCCGCATCCAGCGGTCCGACACCGACCTGAGCGCCGCGACCTCGGGAGCCGTTGCAGGCGCAAACATCGCAGGCGGAGTGGCCAGCCTTGGCAGCGCCGTGTTTGCAGCGATCGGCCTGCACTACGCGAGCCGGCAGGCGGATGCGGCAGACAAGCAGGCGGCAGAGGCTCAGAAGCAGACCGGCATTGCGCAAGCCAACCTCGACGTCGCGAAGGAAGCTCTGGCGGTGGCTGAGAACCCGCCCATACCGGCACCGACGACCGGAGGCATCGTCGTCAACAATGGCGGCGGCTACCCGGATGTCCCGAAGGCCCTCGCGCCGCACGGGTCCTTGGCCAAGGCGGGAGATCCAAAGGAAGTAACCCTCACACTTCTCAGAGTCTCGCAGGGAAAGGACAACTTCGCCACGTTCAACACCTCCCTCAGTAAGAACGGCATAGATGTGACGAGCGGCTACCTGCAGGATGGTCCGGCGAAGGGATATCTCGGCGGATCCGGAGCCGCTAACCTCAGCCTTTTCCTCAAACCGGTCGAAGCGCCTCCAGCGCCCAAGCCGCAAGACAAAAAGGAGAAGGACATGCGCATCGGAGCGGTGCGCTTCCTGATCAGCGGAACCAATGTTGCGCCGAGGACGAAGACAAGCACGCCGATCCAGCGATTCAGCGGCAGCGTGACGGTGAGCGCCGATGGTATCCCGATCGTTTCGACGAACTTCTACCCCGCCGACGTCAAGAAGGCGGACGGTTCCACCTCAGACCGGGCTGTGGTCACGGTCGATCTGGCGCCCCCTGCGGGCACGCCCGCTGGCGTCCAGCAGCCTGCGCCAGCCCCCGGACCGCAGAAGGCGGGCGGCGGGAGTCCGGCGAAATGAGCGCCTTTCCCGGTTCCCCCCGTGTGCTGAAGGGCGGCATTGTCCTGCTCGATCCGGACCAGTTCACCTTGTTGCCCAACGGCATCATCGTCCTCCAGTACAACCCGGACACGTTGAGCCGCACGCTCAAGATCAAGGGCGCCGAGGAAGGCGGCGACCGGTCCGAGGCGCTGCGGCTGACCGGCCCGCCGGTGGAGACGATCAAGCTCGACGCCGAGATCGACGCCACCGACCAACTGGAGGCGGGGGATGCTGCGACCCTGCAGTTCGGCATCGCGCCCCATCTTGCCGCCCTTGAAACCATCGTCTATCCGGCGAGCAGCACGCTCCAGAACAATTTCAACCTGGCGCAGCAGGGGGTGCTCGAGATCATGCCCATGCTGGCGCCATTCACCCTGTTCGTGTGGAGCGCGAGCCGGATCGCGCCGGTGCGCATCACCGAACTCTCGATCACCGAGGAAGCCTTCGACCCGGCGTTGAATCCGCTGCGTGCCAAGGTCAGCCTGGGCCTTCGGGTGCTCACCATCGACGACCTCGAATTTTCTGACAAGAGCGGCAGCCTTTACATGGCCTACCAGAGGCAGAAGGAAAACCTGGCAGGCAAGTTCCAGGGCGGCACCTTTAGCGCACTCGGTATCAGCGGAATATCATGAGCGATCCCCTCTTCAACGACCCGGTGGCGGCACTGCTGGCGCAGACTTCGCTGCAGAACAACCTGTTCGCGCCAAACAGCCGATATTTCGGACTGCCGACTTCGATGCTGTCGCCGCCGGGCTGCGAAAAGCCCATCGTCTACCTGCTGCGCCGCTTCGTTCCTCCGCCCGAGCGCTTCCAGGTCATCCAGGAGCACACCGTCGTCCAGGACGATCGGCTCGATCGGCTCGCCGGGCAATACCTCGGCGATGCGACGCTGTTCTGGCGTCTGTGCGATGCCAACCGGGCGATGCGCCCCGACGACCTGACGGCGACCCCGGGCGCAACGGTGGCCATCACGCTGCCCGAAGGCGTCACCGGGAGCTCGATGTGAACCGGGGCTTTTACCTCACCCTCTTGATGGGCGGGTTCAACGCGAGCCCGGTCCCCGAGCCCGTGATCGAGGCGCTGCAGGAGGTCTCGGTCAGTTCCACCGTGGGTGCCCAAGGCGGGTTCCAACTGAAGTTCAGCCTGGGCAAGAATTCTCTGGTGCGCCAGATGCACGACGCCGGCAAGTTCGATCCGCGCCAGCGGGTCGTCATTGCCGTCACCGTCAACGGCGCGACCGAAGTGCTGATGGACGGCATCATCACCCGGCAGGAACTGGCTCCCAGCAGCGCCGCCGGGAAATCGACCCTGTCGATCACCGGGCTCGACCTGACCGCGCTCATGGATTTCATCGACCTGACCGGCATCCCCTACCCGGCGCTGCCCAACTTCGTCATCGTCGAGGCGATTCTCGCCAAGTACGCCGTCCTCGGCGTCACTCCACTCGCGCTGCCGGCGAGCATCCCCACTTTCGAGAATCCCCTCGAGCGCTTCATCAAGCAACAGGGCACCGACTACCGCTTCGTCACGACCCTGGCAAAAAACGACGGCGCCGTTTTTTACCTGGACCCGGGGCCGACTCCCGGCAAGAGCCTGGCGTACTGGGGACCCGACCTGAGCAAGCTGTTCGGCGGTCCCCAGCCCGCGCTGTCGATCAATCTGGACGCCAGCACCAATCTGGATTCGATCAGCTTTTCCTACGACGGCACCCTGGCGACCCAGTACCTGGTCACCATCATCGAGCCCATCACCAAAATACCCATCCCCATCCCGGTGCCCAACATCGATCTGCTGAAGGCGCCGCTCGCCGCCCATGCGCCAACGCCGCTGCGCAGCGTCCAGTTGAAACCGATGGCCAACGAAAGCCCCGCCGGCGCCGCGCTCGCCGGTCTGGCCTCGGAATTCCAGACCGTTGACGCCATCAGCGCCAACGGGTCGCTCGACGTGCTGCGCTTCGGCCACGTTTTCAAGGCCCGCCAGCTCGCCGCGGTACGCGGCGCCGGCAATTATTACGACGGCAAGTATTACGTCAAGAGCGTTAGCCACAGCATCAAGCGCGGCGAGTACAAGCAGAGCTTCACCCTGAGCCGGGGTGGCACCGGCTCGTCGGTCTCGTCGGTGAGCCCGTAACGCGGACGGAGGGGCGAAATGAGGGACGGCCCGCAATACTTTGGCATCTACCGGGGCACGGTGATGAACAACGTGGACCCGATGCAGCTCGGGCGCATCATGGCGACGGTGCCCGACGCCGGCGGCATCACGCCGTCCACCTGGGCCACGCCCTGCGTGCCGCTCGCTGGCAAGCAGATGGGAACCTTCATGGTGCCCCAGGTCGGCGCCGGCGTCTGGATCCAGTTCGAGGCAGGCGACCCGGACCGGCCAGTGTGGAGCGGCGGCTGGTGGGGCACCGCAGCCGAAGTGCCGGCGCTGGCGTTGGCTGGCGTTCCGGGAGACCCCAACATCGTCATCCAGACGACGCTCCAGAACGCGGTCGTCATCAGCGATCTGCCCGGCCCCACCGGCGGCATCATGCTGAAGAGCGCGACCGGCGCAACCATCATCGTCAACGACACCGGCATCTACATCCAGAACGGCAAGGGCGCGAGCATCGTCATGACTGGGCCGACGGTGACGGTGAACGCCGGCGCCCTAGTGGTGACTTGACGGTGACCCGACGAATACGCGGAGAACAGCATGCCCGGATTCCTGGTCCATGTCGGCGCGACGGTCACCTGCTCCCACGGCGGGCAGGCCCAGCCGACCGTACCCAACCCCCGCGTCCTGGTCATGGGCCAGCCGACCGTGACGATCGCCGGGCCCTACGCGGTCGCCGGCTGCACCCTGCCGCCGCCGCCCTCCGGCAACGGCCCCTGCGCCACAGGGCAATGGACTGTCGGCACCGTGCGGGTCACGTCGAACGGCCAGCCCTTGGTGATCCTGTCGAGCGTCGGTCTGTGCGCACCGTCGGGCACCCCGCTCATCATCGCAGCCACCCAGACCCGGGTAACCGCTACCTGAGAGCCACCCGAGAGCCACCTGAGGCACGCCATGAACATCGACTTCCCCTTCCATTTCGACTCCCGGGGCCGCACCGCCGCCACGGATATGAAAGACCACATCCGCGACATGATCGAGGAGTTGCTGTTCACCAACCCGGGCGAGCGCGTGAACCGGCCCGACTTCGGCAGCGGTCTGATGCAGATGGTCTTCGCGCCGCTGTCCGCCGAACTCGCTGCAGCGCTGCAATTCACCCTGCAGGCAGCGCTGCAGCGCTACCTGGGAGACCTGATCGATCTCCTGAACCTGGAAGTGAGCGCAGTGGATTCGACCCTGACGGTGACCGTCAAGTACATGATCCGGCGCACCCAGGAAGTGCAAACCGAGACCTTCCAGAAAAGCGGTGCGAGTTGAGCGGAGCAAGCGATGACGACGACCTGCCAGACGGTATGCAAGGACGAGCGGCGGCGGCGCGATGTGCGCAAGGCGCCCCTGTTCGGGCTCGATTTCGCCGAGCCGAGCGACGACCAGCGCACGCTGGTTGTCTGGTTCCTCGGCCGCGCGCCGCAGCGAATCGAAATGGCCAACCTGACGCTGACCGGCGGCAGGCGCATTCGCGATGTCGCCATCGTTGGACTTCAGATCCATCGCCAGACCGACACGACCCTAGACGACTTCATGGAAGTGGCGGTGGACAAGCCGGGAGACTTTTCGGTCTATGTGCTGTCGGTGGTCGCCGTGGACGACCACGGTAAGCCCACCTCCTTGCCCATGGCGGGATTTGACCCGCGCTACGCCAGCGTGGACGTGAAATTCAAGGCCGCGTGTCCGACCGGGCTGGACTGCAAGGTCCCCCAGGCCTGCCCGCCGCCCATACGCTCGCAGCCCGAGATCAACTACCTGGCCAAGGACTACGCCAGCTTCCGCCAGTTGATCCTCGACCGGCTGGCGCTGATCATGCCGCAGTGGCAGGAAACCCACGTCCCCGACCTTGAGATCACCCTGATCGAACTGCTGGCCTACGTCGGCGACTATCTGTCCTACTACCAGGACGCGGTGGCGACCGAGGCCTACCTGGGAACCGCGCGCCAGCGCATTTCAGTACGGCGCCACGTCCGGCTCACCGACTACGCCATGCACGAGGGGTGCAACGCCCGCGCCTGGATTACTGTCACTACCGACACCTTCGAGCCCATTGACGCTGGCGGAATCGAATTCATCACGAGTTTTCCCGGCGTGCCGAACCGGACCCTGCTCACGCCCTCAGACCTGGAGCCGGTGCCGCCTGCCGACTACGACGTATTTCTGCCGCTCCTGCCGGGTTCCGGGACGATCGATCTTGTCATCGACCACAGCGAAATCCGCTTTTATGCCTGGGGCGACTGCGAGTGCTGCCTGGCACCGGGGACCACGTCTGCGACGCTGATCGACCGCTGGGTGCCGTCCCCTGCCACAGATCCGGCACAGGGTTCCGCAACGGTCGCGGGCGATCCGCCGGGGACGATGCGCGTATTGCAGCTCAAACCCGGAGACGTCCTGATCCTGGAGGAAGTCATCGGCCCCAATACCGGCAACCCGGCGGATGCCGATCCAGCCCATCGGCAGGCGGTGCGGCTGACCAAAGTGACACCTGCAATCGATCCGCTGTACCACCAGGGCGACTATCCGGGAACGCCGGTGGTCGATATCGAATGGGACCCAGACGACGCCCTCACCTTCCCCTTGTGCATTTCGGTCAAGGCCCCGCCGCCGGACTGTAACTGCCTGGAAAACGTCAGCGTCGCCTACGGCAACGTCGTGCTGGTGGACAACGGCGCCAGTCAGAGCGAAGTGCTGGGAACTGTCGGCACCGCGTCCACCGCGCCCCGCTGCGCAGGCGACTGCGAGCCGGCTGGAATGACCATCGTCGCCGAACGCTTCACTCCGGCACTCTCGCAGCGCCCTCTGAGCTTCGGCGTTCCGCTTCCGGCCTGCGCTTCCGCCGCGGCATTGATTTCCCAGGACCCGAGTCAGGCGCTGCCGCTCATTTCACTGAAGGCGATTTCCGCTGCGCCGGTGTGCCCCGAGCTTGCCGATCCGGCCCCGCCCTGCTCCATCCCGCCGCTGTTCACTTTCGACGACCTCGCCGACCCCACCGGCCTGGCTTACCGGCTCATCACCCAAACCGATATCAACACCCGGGAACTCCTGTCGCGCCTGTCCGCCGCGACGCGCCAGGCGCTTGCCGGCTATACCGGCGGCAGCCCCATGCCGCCTGCGCTCAAGGCCGATCTGATCGCCGACTTGAGCGCCCTGCTCGAAACCTGGCAGCCCCGCTACGACCTCCTGGAGTCCGGGCCTGACGACAGGGTTTTCGTCGTCGAGATGGACGACGACGGCTACGGACACTTGCGCTTCGGCGACGGCAGCCTCGGACGCCAACCCGATGCGGGGACAATGTTCCGCGCCGACTACCGCACCGGCAACGGCCCGGCGGGCAATGTCGGAGCAGGAACGATCTGCTACCTGGTGCTGGAAAACGAGACCTTGAGCGGCATCACCGTCACCGTAGGCAATCCGATGGCCGCCACCGGCGGCACCGCCCCCGAGCCGGTAGCCGACGTCAAGCGCTTCGCTCCCTACGCCTTCCGTGACGTCATCGAGCGGGCGATCATCGCCGACGACTACGCGGCGCTGGCCGCAGACAACACGAGGCGGCATGCCGAGCGTCCCGCCTGCGGCGGACCCTTTCTTCCGCTCCAGGGCGCAAAGGCCGTGCTGCGGTGGACCGGAAGCTGGTTGACTGCGCTCACCGCTCTCGACCCCTTGGGCCGGGAAAGCGCACCGCCGTCTCTCACCGATGAAGTCGCCGCCTACCTCGAACCCTATCGGCGCATCGGCCACGACCTGCTGGTGTCCCCCGCCGAGTACGTTGCCATCGACCTCGCGCTTACGGTCTGCGTCCTGCCCGGATACCTGCAAGCCCATGTAGAAGCGGCACTGCTGGGCGTCTTCAGCAACCGGGTGCTCGCCGACGGCAGCCTGGGCTTTTTCCATCCCGACCGCCTGACCTTCGGCACCGGTCTGATGGTCAGCAGCATCGTCGCCGCTGCGCAGGCGGTTCCCGGCGTCCAGAACGTCAAGGTCTCCCGGCTCGAACGCTGGGAACTTGTGGAGCCGGTTGCGGGCGAGTCGCTCTCCGACGAAGTGCCTCCGTGCGGCGTTCTCACCCTGGGTCCACTCGAAATCGCCCGGCTCGACAGCGACCCGAACTTTCCCGAAAACGGCAGGCTGACCCTGGACATGCGGGGTGGAAGATGAAAGCGACCTGCGGGAATTCGCTCTGCGGCTGCTGTGTAGGCACCGAGATCCTCACCCCCTCGATCGAATCGAACCGGCCCGGGCTGCCGGCGATCGCCTACCGGGCAGGCACCTGGGCGACTTTTTATGAAACCATGATCGCCCGGTTGTCCACGCTCACCCTGGACGTAACCGACGACTCCGGCAAGACGACCCGCATCCGGCCGCTATCCCTGCTCAGCACCCGCGCTCCCGACGATCCGGCCATCGCCCTGCTCGACGCCTGGGCGCTCGTCGGCGACGTGCTCACCTTCTACCAGGAGCGGATCGCCAACGAAGGCTACCTGATGACCGCGACGGAGCGGCGATCGGTCCTCGAACTGGCGCGGCTCACCGGCTACACGCTCCGGCCCGGGGTTTCCGCCAGCGTCTATCTGGCCTTCACTGTCGCCAACGGATTCCAGGGAACGCTGCCCGCCGGCACCCGTGCGCAAAGCCAGCCGGGAACCGGACAGACCGCGCAGTTCTTCGAGACTTCCGCCGACCTCGTCACCCGGGACAGCTGGAACACCCTCCAGCCCCGGCTCGCCCGGCCGCAGGTCATCACCCTGGCGGCCGACTCGGGAACCGACGCAGCAACCCGGGACACCTTGTACTTCGCTGGCACATCAACCAACCTCAAGGCTGGAGACGCGCTCCTGATCGAACTCGGCAGCGCCGAGCAGATCGTGGACACCCAAGGCGTGCGCCAGCCGGGCCAGCAGGTGTTCCGCTTCGTCGATACCGTCACGCCGCAGTCGGCGCAAAACCGCACCGAGGTCATCCTGAGCCAGCCCTTTTTCGAAGGACAGGGCCACAATGCCCAGGAGATGGTCGCGAACGCCCTCAACCCCTTCATTGACGAGGCATCGACCATTTTCGCGGGCAGCGACTTGGCCGCCGGCGTCGCTGCCGACCTCGCCAACGTGATCAGTGCCGTCAATACTGCGCCGGACCTGCCGACCGCCGCGTCCTACGTCTCGGCGCTCATTCCCGCAATTCAGGCGGTGCAGGACGCCGCCGCACGTCGCCAGTTCAGCCGGCTCGAGGCCTGGGTCAGCGATCTCGTGAACCTGCTGACCGACCTGGTCCCCTCGGTTCAGAATCTCGACGGCAGCAGCGTTCCCGTGTCCGGGCCTGGGTTCGTCCCCATCCGAACGGGACTTGCCGCATCGGGTATTGCCAAGCTCGCGTCCATCGTCGATTCTTTGGCGCTTCTGCCCTCCCTCCAGCCCGCCAATTCCTTGCGATTGGCACGGACGGTGGCGGCCACGTTCTCGCCTCAGGCGGACACGGCGCCGCGGCTCCTAGCCGCGTTCAAGCCCCGAGCCGCCGGCACGCTCTACCAGGCCTGGTCGGGAATCGCGGCGCCCGCCAGCCAGGTCCGTGTTTATGCCTTTCGGGTCAAGGCATCGCCGTATGGCGCAAACGCGCCCCAGCGGGCCGCTGCCACCCAGAACTCGACGCCGCAGTACTTCGAATGGCCACTGGCGGACGACGACACGAGCAGCACGGTTTCGCTCGATGCCAGCTACGACAAGATCACTACCGGCAGCTGGGTGATTCTCGACAGCGAGGACATAGAATCCGTATCGGCGAGCCGCAGCGATCCCATCATCGCCCGGGCCACATTGGTCAGGCCGGTATCCCGGTCCGACTACGGAATGGCCGCCCGCGTCACCCAACTCGACCTCGATACCTCCGGCAGGTGGCTGCCGAAGTCCGGAGCCACGGTGCCGCCCTCGCCAGCGCCCGCCGCCGTCGGCGCGGTCGGAGCGGCTTTAGCGGCTGTAGCGGATGTCGAGGATGTCTCCACCCTGCGGCGAGTCACGATCTGGGCTCAACCGGAGGAACTCGAACTCGCCGATGAGCCCCTGGACACAGACGTCGAAGGCGACACCCTGGAGCTCGCCCAGCTCTACGACGGCATCGAACCCGGGCGCTGGATCATCGTTTCGGGCGAACGCACCGACATTGCCAATACAACTGGCGTCACGGCAAGCGAACTGGTCATGGTCGCGGCGGTGAACCAGGGCTCCCGTGCGCCCCTGTGCGCGCTTTTCCCTGCGGACCTTGTTCCCTTCCTGGGGTCGGTCTATACCACCGACGCCAACACTCAGGGCGACCGGCTGGTGGTGGGCGAACTGGCGGGCGACGCCGCCGGGCTGGCGCAGTTGACCGCCCTGTTGCCACCGGCGACGTACGCCAACCAGCAGTTCTGCGACCAGGTCCAGCTGGCGCCGGGCCTCTACGTGAATGCCTACGTTCCGACCCAGGATGAGCTTGCCGGCAATTTCCCCGACTTCGCCGGCCTGCTGGCGGACCCGAACGGCGTCCCCTATGCCGGCGGCACCATCCCTGGCGCCGTGCTGGGACAGGTATTCGCCTGGCGAATCTCGTCGGCGCCGGTGCATACCATCCTGACCCTCGCCAACCAGCTCGCCTACAGCTACGACAGCAGTTCGGTAGCGATCTACGGCAACGTCACCGAGGCGACCCACGGCCAGACGGTGGGCGAGGTCCTCGGCGACGGCGACGCCAGCCAGGCCTTCCTCGCTTTCGGCCTGGGGCAGAAGCCGCTGACCTATGTCGCGGCGGCGACGCCTGCAGGCGCAGCCAGCACACTCACGGTGAGTGTGAATGACATCGAATGGAACGAGGCGCCGGACCTGTTCAGCCTTGCACCCACGTCGCGCGGCTTTATCACCGAAACCGACGACACCGACCAAACCCAGGTAGTCTTCGGCAACGGCGACCACGGCGCTGGCGTGCCCACCGGGTCGGCCAACGTCAAGGCGACCTACCGCTACGGGATCGGGGCGGCGGGCAACGTCGCGGCCGGGAGCATCAGCCAACTGGCGACCCACCCCCAAGGCGCCCAGGGCGTCATCAACCCGCTTGCCGCATCCGGCGGCGCAGACCGCGACAGCCTGTTGCAAGCGCGGGTGAACGCGCCGCTGGCAGTCATGGCACTCGATCGGCTGGTTTCGATCGTCGACTACGCCGACTTCTCCAGAAGCTTCGCCGGCATCGGCAAGGCGTCGTCAGTGCGACTCTCGGACGGCCGCCGCCAGGTGGTGCATGTCACTATCGCCGGCGCCGGCGACATTCCCATCGACGCGACTTCGGACCTGTATCGCAACCTGTTCGACACCCTGAATACCTATGGCGACTCCCAGATGGCTGTGCTTCTGGCCCTGCGCCGCCTGAAGCTGCTGGTCATTTCGGCGCGAATCGCACTCCAGCCCGATTACGAGTGGGAGTCCGTCGTCACGAACCTGACCGCCACCCTACTCGCCGCCTTTGGCTTCGACGCCCGGGACCTGGGGCAGAGCGCATTCGCGTCGGAGGCCATCGCCATCATGCAGGGGGTGCCCGGGGTGAACTACGTGGACCTGCGGATATTCGACGGCATCGGCGAAGCGGTCACTGCCGCCCAACTGGCGACCCTAGCGTCCACCCTCAAGCTCAACGACTACGTCGAAGCTGAACTGGCGCGCTCCAACCCAGCCGCCACCGACGCGACCCAGCGCATCCTGCCCGCTGAACTGGTGATCCTGACCCCGGACATTCCGGGAACCCTGATCCTGACGGAGATCGGATCGTGAGCACCCCAAGCCAGCCCGCAAATCCCGACCGCCTGTATGAACTGCTGCCGGTCATTCACCAACTGCGGGACGCGGAGCGCGGCTACCCCCTGCGCGCCCTGCTGCAGGTGATCTCCGAGCAGGTGAATGGCATCGACGCCGACATTGCCCGACTCTACGACAACTGGTTCATCGAGACCTGCGATGAATGGGTTGTCCCGTATATCGGCGCCCTGGTCGGCTACGTGCCACTCAACAATCCGAACGACTTGGCGAACCCTGCGACCACGAGGGGACTTGCTGAGGAATCCTTGCTTATCCCGCGCCAGGAAGTGGCGAACACCATCCACTACCGGCGCCGCAAGGGCACCCTGTCGCTCCTTGAAGACCTCGCGCGAGCGGTCGGCGGCTGGCCGGCGAAAGCGGTCGAGTTCTATCGCCTGCTCTCGGTGACCCAGAACATCAGCTATCTTCAGCCCGGCCGCGGCCGGACCGCAAACCTGCGCGATGGCGACGCCCTCGACGACCTGGGCGGGCCTTTCGACGAACTGGCGCACACAGTGGACGTGCGCCGCATCGACTCGCACCGGGGGCGTGGCAGGTTCAACATCCCGGAAGTGGGCGTTTTCGTCTGGCGGATCAAGCCCTACACCGTCACCCGAACGCCCGCCTGCTGCCTGGAGGAGGTCGCGCCCAACTGTTTCACTTTCAGCGTCCTGGGCAACGACAGCCCGCTTTACACCCTGGCCCAACCGGCAGCGCCGGGCGTCTCACCTACTCCGTTGAACCTGCCTGAGCCGATCACCCGACGCCGGCTCGCCAGGCTTGAAACCGGCGAAGACCCGGAATCGTCCACATCCGGAATTCCGTCGTACTACGGCCCGAACGGGAGCTTTACGATCTGGGTCGGCACCCCGCCCCAGCCGGTGCCGCCGGGACAGATTGTCGCCGCCGACCTCTCCGGCTGGAGCTATCGGCCGCTACCCAACACCGTCGCGGTCGATCCCGAGCTGGGACGCATCGCCTTCCCGCCTGGCCAACCGAGGAAGCAGGGGGTCTGGGTGTCGTACGCCTACGGGTTTTCCGCCGACATCGGCGGCGGCGAATACGACCGGCCGATTTCCCAGCC
This sequence comes from Paraburkholderia sp. CI2, assembly GCF_014201055.1. Lineage (NCBI taxonomy): Bacteria > Pseudomonadati > Pseudomonadota > Betaproteobacteria > Burkholderiales > Burkholderiaceae > Paraburkholderia > Paraburkholderia sp. CI2. Next base: position 3,831 of record NZ_JACHDL010000043.1, on the reverse strand, counting down.
TGCGGGGGCTGCCATCTATCGCGTCGGTGAGAACGAGGCGTACGGCAAGATCGGCGACGCCCTCGCCCGATGGACCCAGGACCAGCCCGCCGACGCGGTCGTAGAGATCGCGGACAGCGGCGTCTATGTCGAGCCCATATCCATCACCCTCAAGGCGAAACAGACCCTGCAACTGCGGGCGGCCAACGGCACCCGGCCGGTGATCCGGCTCCTCGACTGGCAAACCTCGGCGCCCGACGACCTGACCGTGAGCGGCGAAGCAGGAAGCTGGTTCGTCCTCGACGGTCTCCTTGTCACGGGTCGCGGCGTTCAGGTGGACGGCGACATCGCCGGAGTCGTCATCCGCCACTCGACCCTGGTTCCCGGCTGGGGCCTCGAATGCGACTGCAAACCGCGTCGCCCGACCGATGCCAGCCTCGACCTGATCGATTCTCCGGATTGCCTCACCATCGAGCACAGCATCGTCGGCGCAATCCAGGTGGACCGAAACGAAGCGAAAAAGGAACCGGGAATAATCCGTATCAGCGACAGCATCGTCGACGCGACGGCAAACGACCAGCCGGCCTTGGGCGCGCCACAGAGCTTGTGCGCGTATGTCACCGTCACGATTGCCCGCAGCACCGTCTTCGGCCAGGTCGCGGCGCATGCTATTGAACTCGCCGAGAACTCCATTTTCATGGGATCGGTGCTGGTATGCAGGCGCCAGGAGGGCTGCGTGCGCTTCTGCTACGTTGCCCCCGGGTCGCGAACGCCGCGCCGCTACGAATGCCAGCCCGACGGCGTGCTGGCTGCCGTTTCCGCGCTGTACCCAAAAGGCGACATCGACGCCGAAGAGCGCGACCGCATGCAGGCCGCGGAGCGGCTGCGGGTCGAGCCCGAATTCACCAGCAGTCGCTATGGCACTCCCACCTATTGCCAGTTGGCCACCGCTTGCGCCTGCGAAATCAAATCCGGCGCCGACGACGAATCCGAAATGGGCGTCTTCCATGACCTGTACCAGCCCCAGCGCGCGTCGAACCTCATGACGCGCCTTGCCGAATACTCGCCGGCAGGATTCGACGCCGGCATCCTGTTTGCAAGCTGAACCCTGAAACTGCCGATCTCCGGAGACTGCCGTGAAAGCCGACCTGACGCGGAACACCTTCGACGCCTTGCGCCACTTCGACCGGGTCCTGATGCAGCAAGGCCGGGTCCAGCTCGACGCCGACTGGAACGAGCAGGGCGAGTTGTTGCTCGCCGCCCTTCGAACCTTGGCCGCCGACATCATCGGTCCCCAGGGCGGACCCACACTCGACTGGGGGTTCGCCCTCACCGCCCTGCCCCAATCCCAGGCCAAAGGCGACTTCCGTATCGGAGCCGGACGCTATTACGTGGACGGAATCCCATGCGACGTGGACGGCCAAGTGGTGAACCTGGCTGCCTCCCCAGGCGGCAACGTTCCCGCAAACGCCACCACTGTCAGCGTCATCGTCGACCAATGGACCGTTGACGGCATACCGTTCGCCAACGGCCAGCTGGTCGAAATCTTCGACGCCGTGCAGATCCCGAACGTACAACCGGCTTTCCAGCCCACGGTCGTCCAGATCACTTCCGCGGTCCAGGGCACGATGACGCTAGGGCTCCAGGGCGCGCCATCGATCGCCAGCGCGACGGCGCCTTCGCTGCGGCGGATCGTTACTTACCTCACCCAGCCGGACTTCCCCGGCGCACCGGCTTTGGCTCAGGGCGACGCGCTCATCTACCTGGACGTCTGGGAGCGGCTCATCACCTATATCGAGGACGACGACATCAGGGAGGTGGCGCTCCTCGGCCCCGATACCGCTGCGCGGTCGAAGATCGTCTGGCAGGTCAAGGCGCTGGCGGGATCGCGTGGCATCCAAAGCGAGAAGTCCAGCGCCTGCGACAACTTCCAGCCCAGCGATAGCGGATTCCTCGCCCGGCTGTTCGGCGCCAACCAGGGCCGCCTCAAGTCGAGGGCAAAACAGACCACGGCCTCCGCCGACCCCTGCATCATCTCCCCAAGTGCCCGCTACACGGGGCCGGAAAACCAGCTCTACCGGGTCGAAATCCACCGCCTGGGCACGGCATGGGACGGCAGCACCGCGGGCAAGTCCAGCGCCGCCACATTCAAATGGTCGAGGGAAAACGGCTCGGTGGCCTTCCCCATCGTCAGCGTCAACACCGGCAACGGCACGACCACCGCGGTGCTTGCCAGCCTGGGCCGAGACGACAGGCTGGGGATCAAGGAAGGCGATTGGGTGGACCTCCAGGACGACGACAGCGTTCTGGCTAACCAGGCGCAGTCGCTGCTTCAGATCCAGGCGATTGACAGCAGTAGCAGAACCGTGACGCTCTCTGGATCAACCTCGATTCAGGGCGACCCGGCGCTCCATCCGCTCTTGCGGCGCTGGGACCAAAAGGAGGGCGACCAGGCCGACGGCGGACTGCAACTGGCAAGCGATAACGCGGCGCTCATTCTCGAAGCAAGCGGCGACACCTGGCTCGAACTCGAAGACGGAGTCCAGATCCAGTTCCAGCCGCCTTTCGGCAACCGCCCCGCCAACCAGTACCGCAGTGGCGACTACTGGCTGATCCCCGCGCGCACCGCCACCGGCGACGTCGAATGGCCCACCGAGGCCGGTGTGGACAGCCAGGGCAACGCCATCGTCGTCCAGTTGGCAAAGTCCCCCGACGGCATCGGCCATCATTACGCACCATTGGGGGTCGTCAATATCAATGCCGACGGCAACGCCAGCCTGTCGGGGGATTGCCGCAAGAAGTTCGGTCCGATTGCTTCGTAGGCGCGGCTCGGTGGGAGCGGCGTACACGCGACGCACCCGATCAAACACGCGCCCTGAAGTTGGCTACGATTTGTGCCCCAGCCTAGGCCAGCTCACCGTGACCAACCTTGTACCGGGCGAGGGGAAGTGTCTCGCCTGAAGATGGAGCTCGACATCACAAAAAAAGCCGCGGCGTACTTCGCAAAGGAATTGATGTGAAGTGCGCGTTCATTGACCGGAATCGACGCCACTGGCCAGTCTCGATGCTGTGCGAAGTACTGGGAATCAGTCCCAGCGGATATCATCAGCGCCAGCAGCGCAGCGGTGATGACAAGCCGCACAGATGCCGTATCAGCAACGATGCCCTGCTCGCGCACATCAAGGCAATTCACGTGCAGGTCAAGGGCGAATATGGTTGGCCGCGCATGTGGAAAGAGCTCGTTGCGCGCGGCGTGCGCGTGGGCAAGGAGCGTGTTCGCAAGCTGCTGGCGCAGCATGGCATCCGTGCCCGACACAAGCGCAAGTACATCGCGACGACGAACTCGAATCACAACCTGCCGGTGGCGCCGAACTTGTTGGAGCGTAACTTCACAGCAACGGCGCCGAACCAGGTCTGGACGAGCGACATCACGTACTGTGCGACGGCTGAAGGCTGGGTTTATCTGGCGGTCATCATTGACCTGTTCAGCAGGCAGGTGGTGGGCTGGTCGATGCAGCCACACATGAAAGCGGAACTGGTCACCGATGCGCTGCGTATGGCGTGGTTCCGGCGCCGTCCAGGGGCTGGCGTCATCGTCCATAGCGACCGGGGTAGCCAGTATTGCAGCGGGCTGTTCCAGGACACACTGAAGGCCTACAGCATGCGCTCGTCGATGAGTCGGTGCGGCGACTGCTGGGACAATGCTGAGATTGGCCCGGTTCGACGGACGGATTTGCAGCCAGCGATTTGATGTGATCTAGATACTATGGAAGGGCGCCACGGAAGTAAGCCTCCTGGAGTAAAACGAGGATCCCGACACCCGTTTTCCGAGAGGAGTACGCAAATGAATGC
>NZ_JACHDL010000042.1:0-45020 GCF_014201055.1 Paraburkholderia sp. CI2 | reverse complement strand
GTGGATAACCTCTCGCGCTCTCGAATGGGAGATAACTGACGGGAAAATGGATCGCGAAAGGGCTTGACTTCCAATGCCCCATAGAAGCCTCCGTTAAGCGTTGAGTCGCGGGTTGCCCACGGGCGGGCGGCGGGTCGCCTCTCACGACCATGACGCTGCCCGCCGGTGGGCAACCCGCAAGGCGACACGGTTTGCCCTTTAACGTTGATGTTCTCGAATTCAAGCGGCGAACGATAGCCAATGCTGCTGTGCAGGCGGCGTACGTTGTACCAGCCCTCCAGGAACCAGAAGATGCGCTGCCGGGCCTGTTCATGGGTAGCAAAGGGTTCGCGCGAAAGCAGTTCCGCTTCGAGCGTGCCGAAGAACGACTCGCACATCGCGTTGTCGTACGCGTCGCCGGCCGTCCCCATCGACGGTTGTACGCCGGCTTCGCGGCAGCGCCGCCCGAATGCAATGGATGTGTATTGACATCCTTGGTCCGAATGTAGAATGACGCCCTCGTGGCGTCGCTGAAGCAACGCCATATCCAGTGCGCGCAGCATCAGTTCGGCATACAGATGAATTGACATCGCCCAGCCCACAATGCGGCGACTGAACACGTCGAGGACAACGGCCAGGTAGAGAAACCCCTCGCCGGTCGGGATGTAGGTGGCGTCCGCCACCCACAGCACGTTCGCCTCCTCGGCACGGAAGTGCCGACGCACCAGATCCGGAGCGCGGCGTGCTCCCACGCGTTGCCGCGTAGTGTGCGGCCAGCGCCGCCGGCTCGCACCACGCAAACCGGCCATGCGCATCAGACGTGCGACCCGCTTGCGTCCGACGTGTACGCCTTCACGCGCGAGCTGCGCATGGATACGTGGTGCCCCATACGTACCGCGCGAACTCGCATGCAGCGTGCGGATGCGCGCGAGCAGTTGCGCATCGCCACACGAGCGTTTCGATGGCTCACGCACCAGCCATGCGTAGTAGCCGCTCGTGGAGACCCTGAGCAGCCGCGTCATCCTCGCAATGGGCCAGCGGGCCCGGTTCGCTCTCACGAATCCGTACCGCCCTTCGGTGGAACGGCTCCCGTCTCCCTCGCGAACCAGGCCGCCGCCTGCGAGAGAATGTCTCGCTCCATCTTCAGTTGCCGGTTCTCACGACGTAGCCGCGTGAGTTCCTGCCGCTCGGCCGTCGTCAGTCCGTCATGACGCACACCCGCATCACGATCGGCCTGCGCGACCCAGTTGTTGATGGTCTGTTCGGTCGGCTCGAACTCGCGCGCCAGCTCCTCAGGCGTTCTTCCGGCCTTCACCAACTCGACCATGTGGGCCCGGAATTCCACAGGGTATGGGGTACGATGCCTGCCCATTTCGACACCTCCTGATCAAAAGGATAGGTGTCCGTTTTTGCGGGTCAATCTCATGCACCGACCGAAAGCCTGTGGGGTTCGTTGAAAGTTGCACGCCTGCATGGCCGGCACTTTGCGACCCGGCGTGCGGCAATGGATGAAATCGTCGACTGGCTTGGCTTTTATAATTCGCGCCGGCTACACTCGACGCTCGACTACGTCAGCCCCATGACGTTCGAGAAAAACTGGTTCGCCGCTCAACACGGGCGAGCCGCATAAATCTCTCAGCTATGGGATTCGCGAAACAGGGGCAAGGTCATACGTGCAACGTCGCAGCCATGAGGGTATGTCGAAGAAGGAAATTCACCGCTGCCTGAAGCGGTACTTAGTGCGAGAACTTTACCCTCTCATTCTCGCCGATCTAGCGGACTCTACAGCCTTCGCTTGACATAGGAGCGTCAGGAAATTGTGCTTACCTTGTTCGCCCCCCGGTAACGGGCGCCGGATGAGGTGCGAACTCACATCCGGTTCTGCGAGAGCCCCGGAGCGAAATTCTCCGGGGCTACTCACCACTAGGTAGACCCCGATATGGGGAAGTCACCACAACTTTCCCATCACCCGGCGGGAAAGGCAGACACTCAGGCTCCGAGGCCACAATGCGACAGCCGTGCCAGATGGTTACTCGTTGAAGTCCTTGGTGATCGTCGCCGGATTTCGAACCCAAGCTTCGCCCGTGATGTTCATCAGCGATTGCCAGTCGACGATGCCGATGGAGCCCCAAGTGAACATCGCATAGCATAATCCCGTAGGCATGTCCGGTGGCAAAGTGACATCGACCCCGTGCCGCTCGAAGAGCTCGACCAACGTCACCAAGGCCCCGTAGCCGCAAAGGCTCGCACAGTGATCTTCAGGCTCGCCCGTCGGGAGACCATAGATTGCCCAACCGCTCTTCCCAGGTGTGACTCGGCCGTGCGGGCCGGAGGCGAGATTCGCCGAGGCTACGCCGATTTTCACCGGCCCGACATTGGCGATGGCGCCATTTAAAGCCGGCGCGTTCGTCCACTCGACTGAATTGAACCGCCCATCCAAATAGCTTTTACGTTCGATTTGAAACCCGTGCATTTGCATGAACGCGGCGAAATTCGACGAACCGCATTCCCGCGAAGTGAACAGCACCACGTCGTCCGGGATGAACACCTTGGGTTCGGCGCAGGCCTTGGCAAAAGCTTCCTCTGCCCAACTCGAATTCCCTACCTTATCGTTCCCCCAAAAGCCGATTCCGATTGGCCAAGCGATGAAGCTTTCGGGCGCGGCGCCGCCCGCTCTATAGGGTTGGGCAGCAGCAAGTTCATGATTGGGCGTCGGAAACTCGCCGCTTGGAACGAAGATTTCCCCGCCGGACTCAGGCCGATAGGGCTCTGACGCGGCGAGTTCACTTCGGGGTGTCGGTAACGCCCCGCGCGGCATTTTGGTAGTCATCTCCGTCTCCCTCAAAAACGTGAATACAAACGGTTGGGTACCTTAATCACGTTTCCGTTCATGCCGACTAGGATGATCTCGATTTTGCTGAAGCGCCAGCACTGATAACAGGAAATCTCTTAGGGTCAAGCTATTTCGTGACCCCACGTGCAAGCATGACCGAGCCGAGCCTGGGTGGCTTACTTGATGATCGTCACTGGCTTACGAATCCACGCCTCGTAGGTCATGTTCAGCATCGACTGGTGATCGACGATCCCGATGGAATTCCAGGTGAACATCGCATAGCTGAGGCCCACGGGCATTCCCGTCGGCGCTTGGACGGTGACATTATGCTGCCGGAATAAACCGACCAATTCCGCCAAGGTCCCGTAACCGCAAAGGCTCACGCAGTGATCCTCCGGTTGGTGCTTCGGGTAGTTGTACATGGTCCAGCCGCTTGTTCCCGGCGTAACCTTGCCATCGGCATTCGTTTGGAAGTCCTCAGCCCCGACGCCGATTTTCACAGGTCCGTGGCTGTATATGGCGCTCTGCAGAATCGCGGCGTTGTTCCAGTTAACCGAGTTGTAAGGGCCGTCGTCGTATGTCTTGCCGTTGAGTTCGAACCCATTCGTTTGCATCGTCGTCATGACGGCCGTTAGAGTAGCGCCGTTTAAATAGCCATGTCCCTCTGCCCAATTAACCACCGTCGCCTCGGGAATGAATGTCCCCGATACGGCGGTGGCCTTGGCGAAGGCTTCCTCGGCGGAAACGCAGTCACCATAGACGTAGTTATTCCAGGACGACATTTGAACCGGCCACATCAGAAAGCTAGGGGGGACCAATATTTTCGAATCCGGAACATGCGGCATAGCTGCGGCGAGTTCGTGCCGAGGCGAAGGCAGCGCGCCGCGCGGTAGTCGTTTTGTCAAATCTACTGTGGTTGGCATTTGCGTCTCCTGATCATCGTGGGTTGTCGACGTTACGCAAATCGTAGAAGCCTGCCGGGATTCAGCAGAACAAGGCTTAAGGAAATGCCGTCGCGAAAGGCGGGCCGTCGCGAGGATTTCCGACGGATTTCTGCCACCGTCCGGTCGCAGCAAGCGGTGCGAGATTCGCTCACGCGAACTCCGTCCAGCCGCCGCGCGACCGCCGCCCACCTCTCGGCCGAAAGGCGGGCGACTCCCCGCGCAGGCCTATGCGGACCCGGCCGTTATGGTTCCGGCGGACACGTCTTGCGAGCCCGCCCTGCTCGCCGCAGTTGCGTCCGGTGTCGCACTCGCGATCGCGACGCCCGCCGTTGGAGCGGCGCCCGCAGTTGGTAAGTCAGCGACCAAAGCCCGCACGGAGGCCTCCTCCGACAAGCGCAAGAGCAAGTCGCTCGCATTGAGATCTGCCAACTCCGGCGAAACTTCGATCTCCGCGATCGACTGCCCGCGATCGGCAGCCTGCCCCGCCGTCACCTCTGGCTGCTCCCCTTTCGCGGGACGATAGTCTTTCGGTTTGGACGCTCCTACGATTCGTCCGCTCGAATCCAGTACGATCGACATTTTGATCGTCTTTGACGTGGTGGAATCTGGCATCAGATGAACCCTCCTCCTTGAAAAGCAAAATTCGTCGCGACGCCGCTGATGTTTTGAAGCGTCACAAAATAGGTGATTGTGCCATCCGTGTTCCGGCATTTTGCCTGATTACTTGCCTGGATACAGGCACCGGGATTTTCAACTTGCGCGGCGATGCTTTGGGCTCCATGGTCGCCGCCGCCGAATGAGACCCAATAACGACCGCTCGCTCCAGGGGCCAGGAAGGCGGAACCGACATTGTTGAAACCGTTCGTATAGCCGCCTCCCTGAAGAGCGAAGTTGGTCCCAACGTTCCCAATGTTCTGGATCGTCGCCCAATACGTGATCGTGCCGTTCGCGTTCATGCATTTGGTTTGATTTGTGGCCTGCAAACTGCCCCCAGGATTTTCGACTTGACCGCCGATCGCCTGGGCGCCGTGATCGGAGCCACCGTAGGAGATATTGTATCGACCCGTCGCGCCAGCCGGCAGGTAAAAGGAACCCACGCCGTTATATCCCCCAGCGTAGCCTCCTCCTTGGAGGCTAAAGTTCGTCCCAACGTTCCCGATGTTCTGGATTGTCACCCAGTACGTAATCGTGCCGCCGGTATTCATCGTCTTGGTCTGATAGTTCGTCTGGAGGCAGCCTCCCGGATTCGCCGGATCGCCTCCGATGAATTGTGCCCCATGATCGGCGCCCCCAAACGATATCGAATATCGGCCATTCGCGCCCGCGGCGAGATAAAAGGAACCCACATTGTTAAACGCCATTTGCAGTTCTCCACTGGTTCTGCCCGAAGCCTCAGCTCCTATGGGCGCTCAAAAATTGTCGGCAAACACCTCCAAAACAGTCTGTTTTTTGGGCGCTGCGCTCGAAAACCAAATTTAGTGAGCGAAATTGTTTGACTTCTCCTTAAAAAAAGACGCAGCAAAACAGCGACGAAACGCGCCAACATTAAGCTAGCGCGATTATTAAATAAACGTCCAAACCATCACTTGCTAAGCATAACTAAGCAAGAAAATACAATTTGACGTCGATGTCAACTACAAGTCTGACAACAAATCGGTCTTCCAACCACTCATGACCTAATAGTACTGTCGCAGCACTTGCTATTTAGACGCGTCGGCTGAATTCGCAAAATATGAAGATCGTTCGTTACATATGATATGGCTGCCGGAAAAGCGCCCCGCTCTTAGCAAGGAAGAATCGAAATGGACGCATTACGGTGGTATGAAAGAAAAATAGACGATGAATTGTTTTTTGCAAGGCCACGCCAACATGAAATTGGTGCGAAGCCAGGAAATCGTGAGCGATCGTCGCGGTTAGGTGAGCCGGGTAACCTGCCCTGGTTTTAATCCGCAACTTGCCAACGAACTCCGGGCCGGTGTCGACGGCAAGGTATTTGGAATCGGAGCAATCGATGCATTTCGCATAGCCGCAGAAACCTTTTCGAATAGCTCTATATTAAGGATGCTTTCCGCGAATATTTTTTGGGCGTTTCAATTCTACGAATTGGCGTAATTTTTCTCAAATTTCACTCGTTCGACAGTGCGATGAAGACAGCCTTGATTTGGACTTGTCACTGATCTATACCCAATCAACTAGATACGTCTTCTCACGACTATCCAGACGACGAATCGAGTCCGACGAGGCAGCGACATCGAGGATGGACAGAAGCCCTCATTCCGACGTACAACCTGAAGCAAATTGCACGAGGTGACTTATGCCAGACATTTCGGTTATCAACGAATCTACAACTTATCCCAGCGCAGACGTCCAAAGCATGTTGGCGGCGTTTACCCAACAATGGAACCAGGATCTCAGGCCGGTATGGGGCGTGGACACTGCAACGTTCACCATGGTTCCGACGGGCAATGCGCCGCCCACTGGAACTTGGTGGCTAGTGTTTCTCGACGACAGCGATCAAGCGGGTGCACTTGCTTATCACGATTTGACCGACGACGGATTGCCGATCTCGAAAGTGTTTGTCAAAACTATACTGGCCGCTAGATCGAGTGTTAGCGTGGGCGCTACACACGAGCTTTGTGAAATGGCGGTCGACCCGTGGCTGAACAGTGCGTATCAAGACCCGAATGGTACATTCTGGGCGGGCGAAGTCTGCGACCCCGTAGAAGACGACGAGTATGGCTATTCGATCGGCACCATCCTGGTGACTGATTTCGTCACCCCGAACTGGTTTGCGCACCAACATGCGCAGACCGCCATGGACCTGAAAGGTCACGCGCGAAGCGCCTTCGAAGTACTGAGCGGTGGTTACGCGCAAAAATTCGATCCTTCCCACGGTTGGCAACAGGTCACCGGATCAAAGGCGGCTAAAAGCGAGTACAGCAAGGCTGAACCCGGTTCACGCCGTGAAAGACGTAGTCGCAAAACTCAGAGATGGGAGCGCAGCGTCGTAAAATGGAACAGAACAAGCTAGGCAGGAAGCCTGGCAAAAGCGATTGCAACTTGGAAAAGAAACGTTAGCCCGCCAAACACTGGGAATGTAACTGAGCGGTTTGGCACACGATGTGGAGATCAAGGACTCCTGACGGGCGGTGGGCGCTACCGGTAGCAGTTGGGCTAGAGTCGGTTGACCAAGATGGCCGACTGGATACAGTTCCTGATGGCTGCGGCCCTCTCGCGGCTACCGTCTCACGGAGTCCGATTCGGTATCGCTGAACAGGTCCAATTCACCATTTTCGTGCGCGCCTGGCGTTTTAGGCGGGTTGATATCTTTTCGACCATCAATGCAGGGGCTCAGAGAAACAAACCGCATTTTCAAAAACGTTCGGCCCAGGTCGTTTTCGAAGGCAGGTTGTGAATTGCACCCATCAGGCCTCCTGCGGAGTTGCTGCCGACACGGCAGCGCGGTCGATTCGCGCCTTGCGGCGACGCGTATATCGACCAAGTTTCGCCTCGGAACGCCGCATTGTCGATCTTTGCAATAGCGTCTTAGGTCAATTCAATTGGAGATGCAGGCCATGTCATCACCGAAGTTACCAGCAGGCAACGCGCGCGTGTCCTTGGGACAAAAGACAAAAGAGGCCGAAGGTGTTCTGCTTCACAAGTCGGGAACTGAAAGCGTCGCTGAATACGACGCGCTCCAGGCGGCGCCAAGCAAGAAGCAGGCGTACAAACCTGTCGTACGCGACCATTCGAAGGGAGGCTCCCATGCTTAGTTTCGTCAATGCGACGACTCAGGATCTCTGGGTGTCATACATGTTTTATTCACCGGACGTGTGCTCCGGGGAAGGTGGCAATTGGCAAGCTATCGGCTGGTACCACATGGCGCCTGGCGGCAGCACTGTCCCATACGCGAATGATCTCGATGACGTGAACAATCGATACTGGTGCTACTACGCGGAGAATGCGGATCGAAGCGTTGTCTGGGCTGGACCCTACCCGGTGTACGCGCCGGAAAATGCGGCTCCCTTCAACCGCTGCTATCAGATTGGAGACACGGCATCGCGCATCATCGGCATGCGAATGTTCGATGTTGGAGATAGCGACAATTTCACCATGACACTCACAAGTTGAATCGGATTTCAAGCAGTTTGACGGATCACCCGATGCTGCGGCGTGAACACAGCCGCAGCGAACAGAATGGGAAAAAGCACTGTCAGGGGTTGTGTCGCGATAAAGGCGGAAGGATAAGCAAGTCCGATATGGTCAGGACTTCTTACATGACGAGCGAATGGAATTGCTCGGCAGCGGTCCGCTCTGCGCCAGCATCTTTCATCTGGCCCTTCCGGATCATATGCATCAGTTCGATGCCCGACAGGATGATGCGGGCGCAACGAAAATCCTTGAAACCCATCATGGGTTTGACGATACGTTTGATCGCGCGATGGTCCTGTTCGACAACGTTGTTCAGATATTTGACCTGGCGCACCTTGATGGGCGTTTTCCGTTCGGCGTTGATGGCTTGCAGTGCGGCCAGATTGGCACCGCTTTTGTCTACGGTGATGGTCTCCGGTTCGCCGTTCTGATCGATGGATTTCTCGAAGTAGCGACGCGCGGCAGCCCTGTCACGATGGGCTCGCAGCAGGAAATCGACGGTCTTTCCGGCCTTATCCACCGCACGATACAAGTACTTCCACTGGCCGCGCACCTTGATGTACGTTTTGTCCATCCTCCAGCTCTTGCCGACCGGCCGCTTATGTTGGCGAAACGCTTTTTCGAACAAGGGCACGAGTTTGATCACCCAGCGGTGTACCGTCGAATGGTCGTATGCGGTCCACGAACGACGCCACTCACGGGTGCTCTGAGGCGTAAATTGTGTGGTAGGGAGAAGGGTCAGCGGAGATTGGCGGGCATCTTCCACGGCAACAGCGCGTCGTAGTCGTCGACGGTCTTCGCCAGTGGCAGACGTTGGAACAGCCAGGTGAGGTAGCAGTACGGGTCGATGCCGTTGGCTTTTGCTGACTCGACCAGCGAATAAAGATTCGCACTCGCATGTGCGCCAGCAACTGTATCGGCAAACAGGAAGCTTTTGCGTGCGACGACAAACGGGCGAATGGAATTTTCGCAGGGATTGTTCGATATGGGCCAGTTGCCGTTCTCGACGTAACGGATCAGCTTGGGCCACTGCCCATGCAGATAGGTCAGCGCCTTGCCGAGTAAACTTTGCGGCACGACGCCGGGCGACTGTTCGAGCATCAGTTTTTCGATGGCATCGAGTACGTGCGCACTGTATCGTCGTCGCAATCGCTGTCGTCGTTCAGCCGGCCACGTTTCACTGCGCGCCTCCGCCGCGAACAGCTTGCCGATCAGTTTGATGAAGCGTGTGGCGAGCAGATCGGGGGAGCGGGCCGCCTTGGGCACGTTATCTTCGGCCTTGACCAGATACCGTCTCGCATGAGCCCAGCATCCGAGATGCACGAGCTGATACTGTTGCGCGCTGCCGTTGTAGGGCTCGTATCCGTCGGTCATCAGAACCGCGCCCTTGCGAATGCCGGCGAACAGTTTGTCGGCCAGCTTCGCGCCGCGACCAGCCGTATAGGCGAAACAGCGGATGGGCGTTCCCGATCCGGTCATTTGCGCCCAGAGATAGCTTTTCGTTTGCGGCTTGCGCCCTTCTTCCTTCAGGACCTGGAACGTCGTCTCGTCGCAGTAGATCACGTCAGCATCGAGCAACGCGTCGCGCATCAGGTTAATAACGGGCTGCGTCGCGAGACCGACGCGGACCATGCTCGCGGCGAGCGTGTTCGACGAGATGTCGCCACCGAAGCGTCGCAGCAGGCCAGCCTGTCGATAGATCGGCATGCCGAACTGATACTTGCCGGTGGCGACCCACGCGAGTGCCGATTCCGTCAGCAGCCCACGCGGGATGATGCGCGCCGGCGCCGGCGTAACCTTGATGCCGAGGTCGCAGCACGGACAGGCATATTTGACGCGCTGGTGCTGGATGACGCGAATCTGCTCGGGGATCACGTCGAGCTGCTCGCTGATTTCGACGCCGATCTCGACGAGCGCGTGTCCGTCGTGGTTGCAGAAGCGTTCGGCCTCGGGAAGTTCGTGCCGAACGACCTCGCGTGGCAGATTGGGATCGAGCGGTTTGCGATGACCGCGCTTCTTGCGCGTGTGCGCTGCGATCGTGGTTTCGGGAGTATCTTCCTGCGCGGGTGTTGCGTTCGTGCCGAGCACTTCGGCTTCATTGAACAGACCGGGCTGGTCCGATGCGCGAGCTTCGCTCTTCGCGCCGAACAGCTCGCGCCGGTAAGCGCGCAGTCGTTCCTCGGCCAGGTCGCGCTCCGCAGTCACGAGACGCAGTGCGCTGCGTAACCCGTCACACTCTGACTGAAGGGCGTCATGTTCCTCACGTATCGCGAGAAGCGCCCTGAGTTCGTCAGCGTCGATGGTCACGTTGATCGGCATGCCACTTAGACCGGCATGCCGATGCCGTGTTCAACTCACGCGAGCATAATGGCGTTTCGGATGCCGCTGAAGAGCAGCAATGTCGGCACCTTCGAGAAGCCAGTGCAGCAGATCGACGGTCAACGTCACGACTTCGGTTTTGCTGTCAGGCCAGACGAAGCGATCATTGGCCTCAAGTCTCTTGAGCATCAGCCAGAAACCATTGTGCTGCCAGCCCAGGATCTTGACGCGATCGCATCGCCGATTGGTAAAAACGTAGAGCGAGGAATCCATCGGATTCAGGCGCATCGCCTGTTCGACGAGAATCGACAGACTGTTCATTCCGTACCGGAAGTCGACGGGATCGCGGTGCAGGTATACCGTCAGCTTTTCGTCGAACCGGAACACGGCATCCTCCCGAACATCTGGACCACAGTGCTCAGTTCGTCGATGCTCGCTGCACTGAGATCGAGCTCCACGCCGTTCGACAGACATACATGCAGTGAGAGTGTCATCGGCGGTGCCGGAGATACGGATGGTGGCGACAGTGCCGGTGGTAGTGACACGACAGGAACAAATGCAGAGGAGGATTCTGCCGGCGCGGGCCGCTTACGTGAATCCGGCATATCGATGGCGTTGCCATCCATCAATTCGACTGCGGGTGGTGATGGGGCGCGTTCGTCGGCGTCGTCCTTCAGCGTTGCCAATGAGATGCCTTTCTCACGCTCCATCAGGTACTTCGTGGTCCATTTGCGCAGCAGGTTGGCGTTGATCCCATGCTCCTGTGCCAGACGGGCTACCGACACGCCCGGGCGCAATGCAGCCTCGACCAGCGCGCGCTTACCGTCTTCGTCATAGCGACGGCGCCCGTCGCGACTTAGACGAACTACTCTTAACTCTGAGTCATTGCCAGCCATAGGTGTCCACCTCCACGTAGGTGGACACCTATGCTCCTCGCTCATGCCGCCAGCCGATAGACGTCGAAGATGGACCGCTTACGAATGGTCTACCTCGAAACCGCGTTCCGCCATCATCTCTTCCAGATTGCGCAGACTCAGCGAGTACGCCACGTACCACCGCACGCACAGCAAAATTACCTCCAGTGGGTAGTGCAGTCGCTTCAGCACCTTGGCGATCCCAGGCGGCAATGTCTCACGCGGTGTCTTTGTCGTCCTGGTCATCTTGAGCGTCTGCAATTTCCGTTCGCTGAATTTTACCCCAGCGCATTAGCGCGACAGAACCCCGCTAGAACCATCGTTGCGCGTACAGGCCTTCCCTCACAGACCATAAGCTGAGTATCTCGTGTCCAACTAGCGTAAAGCCGGGGCTGCCACGTAGTTGACAGATGGCAGGACGAATCGCTGGATTTACTGGCTCGCTCGGCCGCGACGCTTACATGATCGGAACATTGAGGGTTATCTTGACGCGCTCCATCGCAACGAAGGTACGAAAGCTCTTGACGTTTCCTTCAGCGAAGAACAACGAGCGAGTCAAAGCCGTGTACTCAGCCATATCTCGACAGCAAAGAATCAAGATGAAGTCGACGTCGCCGGTGACGTAGTAGCACTGTTGGACCTGTTCGCACGCTTCGAATCGGGCTCGCATCTCATCTAACAACTCGATGGCTTCATTCTCGGCGGACACGTGCGCAATGACCGTGATCCGTGTGCCCAAAGCGTCGGGGTTTAAGACACTGCGATCCGACGCAATCACCCCCGTACCCCGCAAGCGTTGCAGGCGCCGCGCGACGGACGGCACTGAAAGATTGATCTGCTGGCCTATTTCTCGGTGCGGAGTCTGGTTGTTGCGCTGCACGATCTCCAGGATCTTCAGATCGAAGTCGTCCAGTTCCAAGCTAGGTCGGCGAGTAGGCATGAGAAATTTTCTCGTTTTACGGGCAAAAATAGATAACTTTTAAATTGGCTGGCGAAATAAACTTTCTTCATCAGGCGTTATATCACACCGGTTGGCTGAAGACGAATCCTCGCTCCAGTTCAACGTGTACGGCAGCGCTTGCTCTTCCACGGGACACACATGGAGTTCAGCATGAAGAATCGTTCGTCCGCAGGCTTTCTGAAACTGGCTGCCTTTGCCGCAGCGTCTGCCCTGGCATGCGGCGCCGCGAACGCCGCGCCTACGCTGACTCCCGGCGTGCTGTCGGTCGGCAGCGACATGACGCTACCGCCTCACACCTATCTCGATCACGGCAAACCGGCCGGCTTTGATCCGGAGTTTGTTGGCAAGGTCGCCTCTTACATGAACGACACGACGAAGTTTGTCGACACGCGATTTGCGAATCTGATTTTGGGCGTCACGGGCGGGCGTTACGACATCGTTGCATCGGCCTTGTACGTCACGCCGGAGCGCACCAAGGTCGTCGACTTCGTGCCGTACTTCATGACCGGCGGTTCCCTCATGGTTAGCTCAACGGGTGGGTTGAACCCCAAGACCGTTGGCGATCTGTGCGGAAAGCGAATCGGCTCGATCAAGGGCGCAGCATGGATCAAATACATCAATGCCGCGTCGGATAAGGCTTGCGTTGCTCAAGGCAAACCGGCCGTTCAGGTGCGCGAGTACGATACATCCGCTGAGACGGCTCAAGCCATCCTCTCGCAAGGCATCGACGCACAGTACGAAGACGTGTCGATCGCGGGCCTCATCGTCGACAAGTCCGGCGGCCGTTTGAAGCTCACGTCGAACAGTCCGCTCGATCCCGTCGTATGTGGGCTCGCGATGAAGAAAGGCAACAAAGAACTCAAGTCTCAAATCGAGTCTGCAATCGCTCAGATGAAGGCAAAGGGCGAATATCAGGCGCTTCTGAAGAAATACAACGTTGTTGCACCGACCGAGGCCGAAATCGCCAAGGCGATGGGAACCGCACAGTAACAAGGTTCCTCAACAGCAATCGGCTGACATTGTTGGAGACACCCCATGATTTTCGACTGGCACTACGCTCTCTCGCTGCTAACTTTCGCGGACTTTTGGAGTGCCGTGTGGTTAGTCATCAAACTGAGTCTGGCCTCATGGCTCATCAGCATCGTCGCAGGCTTTCTGCTCGCTCTCGGGAAGCAGTCCACGTGGCGACCAGTCTCATGGGCGTGTCGCAGCTACGTCTGGTTTTTCCGCAGCCTGCCTTTGCTCGTGCTGCTGATTTTTGTCTACAACCTTCCGCAGATTTTTCCGTGGACCGGCTCCTTCCTTTCTAATGCGTTTTGGGCTGGGCTGATAGCCATGTCACTCAGCGAAACCGCATACGTAGCGGAGATCCACCGGGGCGGCCTTGCGGGCGTTCATAAGGGTCAGCTTGAGGCCGGAAAAGCACTTGGCATTGGCTATCTCGGTCTCCAGCGGCTCGTCGTTCTGCCGCAGGCGTTCCGTGTAGCCCTTCCGGCCCTCATCAACGAGTACATCAGCATGGTCAAGCTGACGTCGTTGGTGTCTGTTATCTCGCTTGAGGAAATCTTGCTCGTCGGCGAGCGCTTGTATACCCAGAACTTCAAAGTTCTGGAAACGATGCTCGCTGTGGCGGTCTATTACGTACTCATCGTAACGGTCTTCGGGTATCTCCTCAGTTATGTCGAGAAACACCTCGATTTCACGCGCCGAAGCGGAGACGTTCGTACCAGCGATGCAGCCGTGGCCGAAAAGGTCGTTCCAATTGTCGTGCCCGACCGCAAGCCAACGCCCGCTATCGAGGCAGTGAATATCCATAAACACTACGGCAGCCACCATGTACTGAAAGGCATCAATCTGAAGGTGATGACGGGCGAAGTGATCTCTGTCATCGGGCCGTCCGGATCGGGCAAAACGTCGCTGATTCGAACGCTCAACGGACTCGAATTGATCGACGACGGTGACGTAAGACTCAACACCAAGCCTTTCCTCTCAAATCACCAAATCTCCCATCAGTCGCGTGCCGCTTATCACAAAGGCATTCTGCACATCGGCATGGTGTTCCAGAGCTTTAATCTCTTTCCTCACCGCACCGCCCTGGAGAACGTCACCCTGGCCCCGCAATATCATTCCCGACTCAAGGGTGAGATGCTGGAGCGCCACGGTCTGAAGTTGCTCAACAAGGTGGGCATGGGGGCGCATGCGTACAAGTATCCGCACCAACTCTCCGGAGGCCAACAGCAACGAGTTGCCATTGCGCGGGCGTTGGCGATGGAGCCGTCGATCGTGCTGTTCGACGAGCCGACGTCGGCGCTTGATCCTGAATTGGTTGGTGAAGTCTTGCGTGTCATCGAAGACCTTGCTCGAGAAGGCATGACAATGATCGTCGTCACGCACGAAATCGACTTCGCAATGAAAGTGTCCGATCGCATTCTCTTCATGGAGGGTGGCGTCGTCGCCCACGACATGACGCCCGCGCAGTACCAAGCCATGCCGCGTGATTCCCGCGTGGCCCGCTTCTTGAAGGGATGCCGGGAAGAGCACGAGCACGTCACGGCAACGGCTTGATAACGGACCCCTCAGCTTCGATAGGAACAAAAATGATGACCTCTTTGCCGTTCCCGGTAAGCGAGTTCGATGCTCGCCTGGAACGAACGCAGACGTCTATGCGTAAAGCGGAACTGGATGCGCTGGTGCTAACGACGCCTGCGAATTTTCGTTACTTCACAGGTCTGGACAGTCAGTTCTGGGAAAGCCCCACCCGTCCCTGGTTTCTCGTTATTCCAGCCAGCGGCCCGACCATCGCGATTGTCCCGTCCATTGCTGAAGTTGTCGTGAAGCAGTGCGTAGCGGGTAGCGTGGAGACGTGGCCCTCGCCTCGGCCCGAAGACGAGGGCGTGTCGCTTCTCGCGTCCGTCGTGAACGATCTGCCCCGCCGCTTCGGAACGGTTGGATTCGAGCTGGGTCGTGAGTTCGCCTTGCGTATGCCGGTACTCGACTTTCTGCGGCTGCGCGACTTGTTGACGTCTGAGGCGGTTGACGGGTCGCCTTGCATTTGGGAAGTGCGCAACATTAAGTCACCTGCCGAAATCGAGAAAATCCGTCAAGCCTGTCAGATCGTCAGCCGCTCCTTCGCATCAGTCCCGGAAATCGCGAAGCTGGGGGTGACTGAGGCGCAGGTATCTCGGGATCTGACGGTGGACATTCTCCTGGAAGGCGCTCACACAGTTCCGTACGTAGCGTGTGCATCGGGGCCCGGGGGATACGATCAGATCATCGCACGCGGAAGCCGGCGTGAGTTGAGGGACGGCGATGTGCTGATTATCGACGTCGGCGCGACCATCGATGGATATTTTTGCGATTTCGATCGCAACTACGCCGTCGGAAAAATCTCGGACGATGCTCGTCGAGTTCACGATGCAGTCTGGGTCGCAACTGAAGTTGGGATCAACACCGCGAGAGCCGGCACAAAGGTCCGGGATCTTTGGAAGGCGATGATGGAAGTCCTCGAAGGGGCTGGTATGCGCGGCAACAACGTCGGACGGCTCGGTCACGGACTTGGCCTTCAGGTCACCGAGCCTCCGTCAAACAGTGCGGCGGACGAGGCAGTGTTGGAGCCTGGCATGGTCATCACCATCGAGCCTGGTATGGAGTACGAGCCAGGCAAGATGATCGTCCACGAGGAGAACATCACCATTACAGAGGACGGTTTTGCCGACGTCCTGACCGTTCGGGCCCCGCGAGAGATGTGGGCCATCAATTAAGCATTTAGACGTAGGACGAACCATGACGGACCTTGCTTTCACTATCGACGAATACCGCAACCGACTTGAATTAGTTCAACGAGAACTTAGCGCGCGGCAGATCGACGTCGCAATTCTGGACGAGCCGGAGATGATGGGCTGGCTTTCCGGCTACTGGACGACCGAAAACCTTTGGCGCGCGTGTGCAGTTCCGGCTGTCGGCGAGCCGGTTTTGCTCGTGAGAAAATTGGACATGGCACCCGCGAAGGAGCGGAGCTGGTTCAAACACATTGTTGGCTTTCTTGATTGGGAAGATCCACTGCCGCTTTTGGTTGGAACTGCCCGAACGCTGAATTTCGCACTTGAGCGTGTGGCGGTTGATTTTCAATCGCACTCATTTACCGTTGCGCGGATGAGGGATCTGCGCGAGCTTCTTCCGCGCGCAGATATCTGCGATCTGAACCGCTCACTGTGGGATCTGCGCCGTTGCAAGTCCGAAGAAGAAATCGCACTGATGCGGCGAGCTTCCGCGCTTGTCGACGAGGCGCTGAAACACACGGTTTCTTCGATCGGTGAGGGTGTACTTCCTCGCATTGTTGCTGCCGAAACGGCAGCGCAAGTCTATAAGCTCGGTTTCGACGACGGATTCATTGGCCCGATCACGGTCGCTACAGGTTGGGATTCGTTGCATGGATTCATGCCCGAACGGCCTTTGAAAGCCGGAGACCTGGTTCATATCGAGCTTTTGCCGCGCCTGCGGGGTTACTCCGCTCGCATCATGCGTTGTGTCGCTGTGGGCGGTGCCAGCTCTGAACAGAAGCGCGTAACGGCGTTGCTTGCCGAGATTCAGGATCGGCAGATCGCGGCAATGCGACCGGGAGCGATTGCATCCGAGATAGACAGCATTGTTCGACGGGGAGTAATCGAAGCCGGCCTGCGTGAAACCTACGAGAACATCACTGGATACACGCTCGGCTTGACCCCGATCACCACCCAGCGGACCAGCGATCTTCACCGCTGCTTTACTCCGATAGCTGACTGGAAACTCGAGGAGGGCATGGTGTTTCACGTCTACACCTCGGCGGCGGGGATCGCGCTGAGCGAGACGGTAGTCGTCAGGCAGGAAGGCGGAGAACGATTGACGCGTTCGCCTCGCGTTCTTTTCGAACGATGAAAACCAATCGGCGCCAGCCTCGAAGCCTGGCGCGGCCGTTCTTTGCGCACTGAGCGGATCAGCCGATTGTAAAGCTAGGCAAGCACGTCACGGCCCCGAGTTTGCTGACATGTTGACTCTCATTTGAACCTTCGGTAAATAGAGCCCAACCTCTATCTGTGAACGCGCGCTTCGTGGGATCGAGCAAATTGGTCCGCTCGCTTGCTTTTCGGCCTACGAATTTCGAGCAAAGGGCGATAAAAATTTGCATTTTCTCCCCGGTAATAGAGACGTAATTGCTGTGGTGATGAAATATTATTGTGACTGACTCACTTTCGCCATTCAGGCTGTTTTAGTTGTCACGGAAGAATCGCGTGCCTGTTCGGGCACCTCACATGGAGTAAAGGTCGTTATGCTGATCAAAAATCCCCACGCGTCCCGCAGCGGCTATCCGGAAGACCTGCGCGTAGTGATGAATATCAAGTCAGCGCAGGAAAGCGGTATCTGGCTCTCACACTGGGATCAGATTAACCGATCGGTCACGCCGTTGTGGGATCTTCCCGACGCAGCAGAAGCTTTGGGCGTTGCACAACTGTGTCTCAAAGACGAGTCGGTACGTTCGCCTCTTGGCAGTTTCAAGGCGTTAGGCGCTCCCGTGGCGTTGATGCGCCTTATCGCTCGGCTGTGGAGTTCGGAAGCGACGTTCGATCCACGACTGTTGATCAATGGCGGATACTCCGGCCTGCTTGAAGGTCTCACTGTGATCAGTGCAACCGATGGTAACCACGGAAAGTCCCTTGCGGCGGCGGCGCAAGCCATCGGGTGCCGCTGCGTGATCGTGCTGCACGCCAATGTAAGCGTTGAGCGTGAAAAGTCGATCGCCGTATACAACGCTGAGATCATCCGGATCACCGGCAACTACGACGAATCAGTGGAACATGCAGCGCATCTCGCCCAGACGAACGGCTGGCATGTCGTGTCGGACACTTCTTATGAAGGCTACGAAGTCATCCCGCGCGATGTCATGCAAGGCTATGGCGTCATTCCTGACGAGGTTATCGCGCAGCTCGAAAGCTCGCCGTCGAAGGCCCCTCTTACACATGTGTTTCTTCAGGGCGGCGTTGGGGGCCTCGCTGCTGGCATTGCGACCTATCTCTGGGAGCACTACGGTGTTCAGCGTCCAACCTTCATCGTGGTTGAGCCTCAACAGGCGGATTGCCTCTATCAGAGCGCAATCGAAGGGTACGCGACGACTGCAACCGGCTCGGTCGACTCCGTGATGGCGGGTTTGGCTTGTGGTGAAGCATCCCCGCTCGCGTGGAAGTTTCTTCAACCATGCGTCGACCACTTCATGACGATTTCAGACGATGACGCGGTGAAGGCGATGCAAACGCTGGCACGAGGCACTGAAAGGGATGCGCCGCTGGTTGTCGGCGAATCTGGCGCTGCGGGATTCGCCGGTGTGACGGTGTTGGCGCAAAACCCGGAGCAAGCTCGTGCGGTGGGCCTGACGTCTGAATCGCGGGTGCTGGTGATCAGTACGGAAGGTGCCACGGCACCCAATACCTACGCCGAACTCGTTGGAGAGACCGCTCAATCCGTGCTGGCGCGGCAGCAGGAGTGGCTGCACGGCTGCGCGGTACGGTGACAATGATGAATACGACTGTTGGACTGGATCACGCGCTGGACCGTCCATTGCAGGAAAGCTTGCGCAGCTGGCGACATCACCTCCATCAGAACCCGGAGACGGGTTTCGAGGAAGTCCGGACGTCCGACTATGTTGCACGGGTTCTTTCGGCGCTCGGCCTCGAAGTGCATCGCAATATCGGCGGGACGGGGTTGGTTGCGAACCTGAAGGTCGGCAACAGTCGTCGAGCCATTGGGGTGCGTGCCGACATGGACGCACTGGAGATCGCCGAGAAAGCTCCCGGTCGCGCGTACGCTTCCTGCTCCCCGGGCAAAATGCATGCGTGCGGCCACGACGGGCACATGGCTTTGGTTCTCGGGGCCGCGCGGCTGCTTGCGGAAAGGAAGGACTTCGATGGCACCGTCCGGTTCATCTTTCAACCCGGCGAAGAACACGGTCGCGGTGCGAAAGCAATGATGGCGGACGGACTGTTCGAGCGTTTCCCGGTCGAAGCGATCTTCGGCGCGCACAACATGCCGGGCATGCCTGCAGGCAGGTTTGCGACCCGCCGAGGCGGGATCATGGCGAGCGAGGACAATTTCGTGATCGTCGTTCGCGGACGCGGCACACACGCGGCGCGCCCCCATATGGGCGTTGATCCGATCGTGGTCGCCTCTCAGATCGTCCTGGCTTTTCAAACGGTCGTCTCGCGAAATCTCGACCCGAGTCTTTCTGCCGTTATCTCTTGCACCGAGTTCATAACGGATGGACTTCGCAATGTGGTTCCATCGACAGTGACGATCAAGGGCGACACGCGCAGCTATCTTCCAGAGGTTCAGCACCTGCTTGAATCTCGGATGCGTGAGATCAGCGATGGTATCTGTCGCACGAACGGTATCGAGTGTGATTTTAGCTATACGCATGAGTTCTCCCCGACCGTGAACAGCGCGGAGTGCGTGGACACAGCGGTTACCGCGGCTGCGAACGTTGTCGGTTCAGAAAAGGTCGACGCTAACGTACAACCGATGATGATTTCCGAGGACTTTGGCGCGTTCCTTCAGGTCGTGCCGGGCAACTTCATCTTCATCGGTAACGGGGATGCTTCGCAGCGCGGCAATGTTCCATTGCACAACGCTGCTTACGATTTCAACGACGACATTCTCGACACGGGTGCTCGCTACTTCGCAGAGGTCGCTCGGGTGGCGCTTGCTGGCCAGTGAGCTCGCGCGGTCCGCACAACTGTAACCAGGTGAGAAGGCAAGATGAACGAGACAGGCGATCGGCAAGCCGCTATCAGTCTGGCGGAGCAGATTTTCGACTCCGGCGACTTCCTGCGCGACCTCGAACGACGTGTAGGTTATCGGACAGAAAGCCAAAATCCCGCCCGAGCACCTGCGCTGCTGTCGTATCTGGCGGAAGAGATCGCCCCCGTACTTCAGCGGCTCGGATTCGAGACGAGATGCGTGCGCAATCCTTCCGATGTCGATGCACCCATGCTTCTTGCCTCGCGATGGGAAAGCGACGCTCTGCCTACCGTAGTCACTTACGCGCACGGAGACGTTGTCCGAGGCTACGACGCGCAATGGCGCTCTGGGCTGGAGCCGTGGCGCATTGTTGTCGAAGGCGATCGCTGGTATGGACGTGGGATCGCGGACAACAAGGGCCAGCATTCAGTCAACCTTGCCGCACTTGCCGCAGTTATCGAAGCCCGGAAAGGCAAGCTCCGCTACAACGTGAAGATGATCTTCGAGACAGGTGAAGAAATCGATTCGCCAGGGCTCGACGCGCTGTGCTCGGCCGAACGCCACTCCCTCGCCGGCGACTTGTTCATTGCGTCTGATGGCCCACGTGTGTCCGCCGAGCGACCGACCGTCTTCCTTGGGTCGCGGGGCGAACTGAACTTTGAGCTGACTGTGGCCTTGCGCGAAGGTGGCCACCATTCTGGAAACTGGGGTGGCGTCCTTCGAAATCCCGCCACTGTGCTGGCGAGCGCGATATCGTCGATCGTCGACAACAACGGACGACTTCTGGTGACTGAGTTATTACCTCCACCGATACCGGACGCCGTGCGCAATGCGATCGCCGATATTCAGATTGGCAAAGACAGTAGTGCGCCTTCCATCGACCCCACTTGGGGGCAGCCGGACCTAACGATCGCGGAGCGGGTTCTCGCGTGGAATACGATTGAAGTTCTAGCATTCACGGCCGGAAATCCTGAGGCACCCGTTGGTGCTATTCCCCCGACCGCCAAGGCTTATTGCCAGATGCGTTTCGTGATTGGAACGGATTGGGAAAACGCTGAGCAACACCTTTCGAATCGCCTCGCAAAGTGCGGAATTATGGACGTGCAGGTGAAGGTAACGTCGGTAACGAAAGCAACAAGACTTGACGTTACGCATCCTTGGGTGAGCTGGGCGATGACGTCGATCGAGCGCACCTGTGGCAAGCGTCCAGCCCTCATACCTAATCTCGGTGGAACCGTGCCTAACGCTGTATTCGCTGAAACGCTTGGCTTGCCGACCATATGGATTCCCCATTCCTACCCCGCCTGTTCGCAGCATGCGCCGAACGAACACTTGCTCGCATCTGTCGCTCGCGAAGCGCTCGCCGTAATGGCAGGCGTATGGTGGGACCTTGGAGAAGGCGCGGCAGCGTCAATAGCATCGACCATCAAGCGCTGAGCCGATCGACAGTCACACGAGTCGCCCGACGAACAGCCGCTCTCCAATCGCTCAGTTGCCGCACGGGCGTCGATCGACCAACGACCTAAAAAGGCCGATATGCCTGCGCCGGGCACCGGGCAGGTTTCGGAGTGGACCAGCCGTCCGAGTGGCCGGTCTGCGCGGCGGGCGAGCGGCAGAAATTGGCCGACAACGGGCAGAGCGCTGGCCGACAACGATCCGCCCGCGCAGACGCCTGGCTACAAGACGGATGTTGGAAAAGTGGACAAGCATATGAAACCGCGCAGACCTGCGCCAATTGCAGGCGCTGCAAGGGGCAAGGCCGCTGCTCGACCGATCCGTGTCCGACCTGCGGCGCCACACTGATCGATCACGCAGTCGGGGTAGCATGTCCGCCGTCGCCCATCGCTCGCGGGTCGTCGTGTTCCCGCGAAATGTCCTTGTTCGTTTAATCGCCCAGTCGCGAAGCGGCGATCAAGCTGTGCACCGCGCACGCGAGGACATAGCGCGCGATTGCGTAGCCCGAATGGTAGTAAGCGGAGAGCGCGGTGGCAATCAGCGGTGCAGGGCCGCCGGCAATGACGGAAGCCAACTGGTAGCCGAGCGATGCGTCGCTGTAACGCAGGCCGCCCCGTGAACGATTCAGCGATCAAGGCGGCTTGGGGACCATACATCAACACGGAAGAGGCACTGCTGCGTTCGCAGTTCGCCGGCGAATGCGACGCGTACTGTGCCCGTACATCGCGACTGACTCCCGCTACTGAAACGGATCCGTCACTGTGCGTTCGACGTGTCCCCGGCGATGCTTGCCGGCTCACATCTGCCGGAACAGGTGCGCGTATTGTTTGCTCACGGCAACCTCGCCACTGTGGCCGCGCAGCTTGAGCGACATTTTCCCTAACGTGCTGACGGATGCGCTTTCCACCTGGTCGACATTCACCACCGTGCTTCGGTGCACCTGGCAGAAGCGCGCCGGGTCCAGTTGCGCACACAGTTCCTTGAGGCTCGTGCGAATCAGCAGTTCGCCTGTGCGCGTCGTGACGACAACATATTTGTCGGCAGCCTCAAAGTACAACACCTCGTCCACCGGCACAATCCTGATGTCGCTTCCGCTGGATGCGCGCAGATAGCGTAGCGGCGCACTGCGTGCACTGTCCTGCGAGCGCAGTTGAACGTTGCGCGTGATCTGCTCCAGCTGACCGAGGAGCCGTTGCAGGTCCGCCTGCACATGCGCACCGGGCGCCGCATCCGATGGCGCGCGCGCAAGCAGCGTGCGTAACCTGTCGACTGTGCGCGCGAGCCGCGTGGCATCGACAGGCTTCAGAAGATAGTCGATGGCGGCGGCATCGAAGGCGTCCAACGCATACTGGTCGTACGCGGTTACGAACACGATCTGCGGCGGCGTCGCGAGATTCGCGCACGCGCGCGCAACATCGAGACCGGTCGCGCCCGGCATAGAGATGTCGAGGAACGCGACGTCCGGTTGCAATGCTCCGATACGCTCGATGGCATCGCGGCCGTTGCCGACGGTCGCGACTATCTGCAATGCTGGCCATGCCCGCCCCAACTCCCGCTGAAGCGCGGCCGCAATCGGCGGCTCGTCCTCGGCGATCAGCGCAGTCGGCGCGCGAGACATCTCCGGCGAAGGGGTCTTGCCGTCGTCATTCTGTGCCGCTGTGCCCGACTGGCGGATCTTCATGGCTTCTGATCTCCCTCCCGTCGATCAGCAACTTCCACCGGAAGCAGAACTCTCGCGACGGTACCGTGCGGCACGCTCTCGATGAGCGTCAGCGAAGCGCGTCCGCCATAGAGCGCTGCAAGACGTTCCCGCACGTTCGCAAGTCCGATGCCCGTGCCCTGCGTAGCCGGCGTCGCACCGAAACCGGGACCGGTGTCCGTGACCGTGAGTTCGACGTGCTGTTCGCCGCGCTTTGCCCTTAGCTCGACCCGACCACCTGCCACCGCTGCCTGAATACCGTGTTTCAGTGCGTTTTCGACAAGCGGTTGCAGCAGCATCGGTGGCACCGCGAGGTCCGCGCAATCGACAGGCAGATCGAGCGAATACGTGAGTCTCGGGCCGAGGCGCATCGCGTGCACGGCAAGCATCGAATCCAGCACCGCGAACTGATCCGCAAGCGTCTCGCTTTCGGCTCTCGACGCTTCCAGCGTTGCCCGCAAAAACCGGTTGAGGCTCCAGAGCAGTTCACGTGCACGTGGAGGATCGGACACGATGAGGCTGTCCAGAGTCGCGAGCGTATTGAACAGAAAGTGCGGTTCGATCTGCGCCTGCAATGCCTGCAAGCGGGCACGCAGCGCGGTTTTTTCGGCAGCTTCCTGTAGCCACGCAGTCCGGGCCACCTGCTCGCTCAGACCGGCGATCCGGGCTCGCGACCAACCATACCAGGTGACCAGCAGCGTTGCGACAAGTGCGATCCAGCCGGTCGTGGCGATGTCTTTGGCAGCGAACGTCTTGTCGATGTCGAGGCCCAGCAGCACGCTTGCGATGACGCGCCCGAGCGCGGCGCCAGCGATGATCGCGCCAACCATCACCACGGCCAGCCTTGGCGCAGTGAGCATGTTCTTCCGCTGAAGACGAAAGCGGCCGACGTGGAGCAGCAGCATGATCGATAGCCCGATCGCCTCGCTGAAGACGATGTTTTCCCCGAGGCTCTTCCCGATGCCGACCACGGTGAGGCCAGCCGCGATCACTGCGTTGCCGATGACGACGAGCACCGCTTCGCGGGCATACTCGGCCAGCAGTTGTTTCGTCGGGGTTGGCAACCCGGCGGACGCGTCGGGGAATTTGACGTTACTGCCAGGAATCATGCGATCCACCCCGTCACGATGATATTCAGCAGGCGGTGCGGCGTCGCCACTGCAGCGATACCGGCCACGACGAGACCAATAAACGACCCGCGCATGGCAAGCTGGTGACCGCGGACGTTGCCTTGCCGGATCGCCCATATCGCTCGTCCGACACTGACAAACGTCAGCAACGACAGCCCGTGCACCCACGAGAAATGTCCCGGGTTCAGTTCGCGGATGTCGAACGAGCTGAGCGCCGTGGCGAATATCGCCGCCGCCCAGAGACGGCCGAGCCACTTGTGGCGCGCCGTCCCCTTTTCGGCGAGAAGCACGGTGCTTCCGAGTATGACAGAAAGGGTTGCAGCGGCGATATGCACAGCGATGATGGCAGGCATGCTGGCTCTCCATGGCAGGATGAGCGGGACTCGATGCCTGCAGTCTGTGCGGCGGTCGGATTGTTTTCGAGGAGCATGCGACGAACGGACCTTATTCCGTCGCGAATGGTGTTGAAAGCGGCGCGAGGAGATGAGCGTTTGGGGGCTTCTGCGGGATATTCGTGTTCGCCGGCGACTCGCGCCGGGAGTTCATGCGGCGGGCATTAGACCTTGACCTTCAGTAGGTAAATGCTTACGCCGTTAGATTGATCACCCGACTTCCGAAGACGACCCGTTGCCATCATTCGTGTCGCTGCAACGAAAGCGACCGTTCTCAAATGCTTAACGGCCATTCACTTGCGCATGATGACTAAACACGTGGGTCACTTCGCACAGACAACGCACAACATGTGCTTGCTGATAGAACACAAACAAACGGTTGTGTCGCAGTGAGGGACGGGCGGTAGAATCCGGCTGATACAAAGTCGCTGGTGAGTGAATCGATGAAGATGCCGAACCCGGGGTTGGCCAAGGTGCTGAAGCGCCTGCATTATCCACTGGAGGTGATTCTGACGTGTGTGCGCTGGTACGTCGCGTATCCACTGAGTCTGCGTCATCTGGAGGAGATGATGGCCGAACGCGGAATCGAGGTCGACCATTCAACGGTACACCGCTGGGCCATCAAGATATTGCCGGTGCTCGAGAAGGCGTTTCGTCGCCACAAGCGCCCGGTCGGCAGGAGCTGGAGGATGGACGAAACCTACGTGAAAATCAGGGGTGAATGGCGGTATCTCTACCGGGCCGTGGACAAGGAAGGCAACACGGTTGATTTTCTGCTGCGTGCCAGACGGGACAAGATTGCAGCGCAACGCTATTTCGAGAAATCGATCAACCAGCATGGATTGCCGCAGACGGTGACGATCGACGGAAGCAGCGCTAATCTGGCTGCGCTCGAGGCGATCAACGCCGGACTCGAGACACCCATCAAGGTTCGCCAGACGAAGTACTTGAATAACATCGTCAAGCAGGACCACCGTGCCATCAAACGCATCGTCAAACCAATGATGGGTTTCAAGGATTTCCGTTGCGCACGCATCATCCTGTCGGGCATCGAAATCATGCACATGATCAGGAAGGGACAGATGAAAGATGCTGGAATCAAGCGCACTGCAGCCGAGCAGTTCTATTCTCTGATGGCATAAGCAGTCCTGATCGTCTATTCGTTTTTTCGCCCGGCTATCCTTATCGCGACACAACCACCGAGCGTCCGGTAAAAGTTGGGGACATGGTGAGTATCAGCGGTGTGGAGGGAGACATCCGGCGTATCAACGTGCGCGCGACAGAAATACAACTGGCAGACCGCTCGACAGTCATCGTCCCCAACTCTCATCTGATCTCGCAGAACCTGCGGAACGTAACGATGGGAGACCGTACCCAGGGTGTCACTACGCTCACCCTCACCTTTCCACTGGACATCGATCCCGAACAGGTCCGCGACCTTCTGCTGGGTGCCTATCAGGCGCATCCGACGATTCTCGACCATCCGGCGCCGTCAGTCATGTTCAGTCAACTGACGCCCGACGGCATTACGCTGAGCGTAACCGGCTATGTCGGCAGCCCCCGGATCACGGGGGATATCAAGAGCGATCTGCTGTTCGAGATCCTCAAGCGGTTACGTGCGGCCAGCATCCCGCTGTCGACGCCGCAGACGGTCATGGTCCGGAATCTGCCGGCGCACCACGCCGATACACGCCCCCGTCTCGAACGGGAACGATTTGTCGCCGGATAACGCAGATACATGATCTGCAAAACGAGACCCAGCTCGCCAAACGCCCAAGGAACGAGCTTCCGTCATGTGAGATGCACCAACCCAGTTGAAAGCGACCCGCCAGGCGAGTTGCTGACACCACGTACTCGCCACGTCGGGCGTGTCGGCCACTGCGGCCGCGACGTCCGATGTCGCTTCTCCGATACCCGCATATGGCAGACCTCCAGAAAGCCGTCCTGATCCGCTACTCCGCCGAACGCATGTTCGACCTCGTGACCGATGTAGCCGACTACCCTAACTTCCTGCCGTGGTGCGGTGGCGTCGAAATCCGGCACCAGGACGGAACGAGCGCGGAAGCACGGATCGATATTCGCTTTAAGGGTATTCACCTGCATTTCGCCACGCACAACAAGCAGCAGCGGCCGACTCGCATCGATATGGAGTTCACCGAAGGCCCTTTCAAGAAGTTCACGGGCTACTGGAACTTCATTCCTCTGCGCGAGGACGCCTGCAAGATCGAATTCGCGCTGCACTATGAATTCTCCAACATCATCCTGGAGAAGCTGATCGGGCCGGTGTTGAGCCACATCGCGAACACGTTCGTCGAATCATTCGTCAAGCGCGCGAGCGAACGCTATAGCAAGGGCTAGAATGGAAAAGACCTCTCGCCTGGACGGATTCATCGACGTCGAGGTCTGCTACCCACGGCCTCGACAGCAGAGCCTCATTGGTCCCGCCCGATCCGGAGGACTGGAGTTTTTTTGCGCCGCCGGGCGCTCAGCAACGAGAAAGCCATAAGCTGCCATGCGCAGCGTCGCGTGGTGATGAAAGCCGCGCCAGCTGCGCCCCTCGAAACGGCCCAGGCCGAGCTCCTGCTTGAGCTGCTGATAATCGCGCTCGATACGCCAGCGCAGTTTTGCGAGTCACACGAGTTCGTTGATTGGCGTGTCAGCCGGCAACGTACTCAGGAAGTACCTGGTCGGTTCACGTTCCCGCTTTTCGCCCTGCGTCGGAATGCGCACCTGCTTCTCGGTCGACAGGTCATAGAACAGCGCAGCGATGAAGGTTGCCAGCTTGATGCGGTGCTTTTCGATCGCGAGCGACTTCGAGACCGTCACGCGCTTCTCGTCTTCCAGCGCCTGCTGAAGCCGGCGCAGCATCATCGTCTTGCCGCTGCCGATGACGCCGCACACCGCGATCAGCCGCCCTTCGAAGATCGCACCCTTGATGTCCTTTATCAGTTGCTGGTGGTGCGTGGTCTCGAAGTAGCCGGCCTGATTCAGCGGTACCGTCGGCCGTAATGCTGCATCACTTCAACTCGCATGCTCTTCTCCTGACTTCCTGTGCCGGAAATAGTCTCGAACGCGCGCCAGTACGATCCGTCGGACCAGCGTGTCGGCCAGCACCTGGTCGATGAAGGCCCGATCCGGTGGCGGCAGTTTCGCGAGCGGTCGCCACATAGCCAACTAAAAAAAGTGCCATCCGGCCGGGGAGCTTCGATCGGCTCCATGGCAATGCCCTCTCGCCGCATAGTGGCTTGGGACGGCCCGGCCTCCGCCAAGTAAACTGGCCCCGAAAAAAGTGGAAACGACAAGTCAGCGCGTGAACTAGACTCAACTGGCCACAACGTCAAGAAGCCGCGTGGCCAATTGAGGTTAGACGAAAACGGTCATCTGCCTATCTGGTCCTCAATGGAGGGTTAACCATGAAGGTGGCTCTATTCATCCCGTCCTTCATCGACGCAATCTTTCACGAAGTTCGCGTAGCGACGCTCGAACGGCTCGGCTGCGAGGTTGCGTATCTACTCGACCAGACCTGTTGCGGACAACCGATGGGTAATAGCGGCTGCGAGCGGGACGCCGCGGCAACCGAAGCACTGTTCGTCAAGAACTTAGCGGACGTCGACTACATCGTCGCGCCCAGCGGCAGTTGCGTGCATCATGTGCGCCACCATCTGACCGCGATCGACCAGACGGCCGAGGTCAAGAAAGTGCGTAGCAATACGTTCGAGCTGGTCGAATTCCTGCACGACGTGTTGAAGGTCGACGCCTTCCCGTGGGCCGAATTTCCGCACAAGGTCGGCCTGCACAACCGCTCCGGCAGACATTCAGGGCGTACTGATACGCGGTGCGCAAGGTATACGCTCGCTGACCTTGTACCAATGGCCCGCAGCGTGCAAGCGGCTCGATCCAGCTAGTGATGCTTGCCCTGACGCGAAGTGAGCGGATGCGCCGGCCGTTTGACACGCTCGGGTGTTGCTCGCCGATATCGGCAGCGCCACCCCACGCGCAGAAAGTCCAGCGACCGGGATGCAGCGTCATGACGTCGCTACATCGAGCCTGAGCGCTGTAAATTGCCTGGAGCGGTTGCCATGAACCCGAGCGCATTGGATCTGTCGAGAATACAGTTCGCTTTCACCGTATCGTTCCACATTATTTTTCCGGCGCTAAGCATCGGCCTCGCGAGCTTTCTGGCCGTTCTGGAAGGCGCGTGGATCCGTACGCGCAAGCAGCACTACAAGGACCTTTGCGTCTACTGGGCCAAGATCTTCGCGGTCGGGTTCGGCATGGGCGTGGTGTCCGGTGTTGTCATGGCCTATCAGTTCGGAACGAACTGGGCCGGCTTCGCGCAGTTTGCCGGCCCTGTAACGGGCCCGCTACTGACTTACGAAGTCATGACGGCATTTTTCCTCGAAGCGGGCTTTCTCGGGATCATGCTGTTCGGCTGGGACAAGGTAGGTCGTAATGCGCATTTCGGCGCAACGCTGATGGTCGCCATCGGCACGCTGATCTCGACGTTCTGGATTCTTGCGTCCAACAGTTGGATGCAGACGCCACAGGGCATCACGGTGGAAGGCGGCCATGTTGTTCCAGTCGACTGGTTCAAGGTCATCTTCAACCCATCGTTCCCGTTCAGACTTGCCCATATGGCGATCGCGGCATTCATCGTCGGCGCCCTTGTGGTCGCCGGGACCGGCGCATGGCATCTGCTGAAGGGCCGACGCGATCCCGCCGTCAAGACCATGTTCTCGATGGCGCTGTGGCTGTTGCTGTTCCTCACGCCGATCCAGGCCTTGGTCGGTGACCAGCACGGGTTGAACACGCGCAAATATCAGCCGGCCAAGATCGCGGCCATCGAAGGGCTATGGGAAACCGAGAAGGGCGGGACCGCGTTGAACCTGGTCGGCTTTCCTGACATGAATGCAGAGGTGACTCGCTACGCTGTTCAGATCCCCCACCTTGGCAGTCTGATCCTGACTCACAGCTGGAGCGGCGAAATTCGCGGTCTCAAGGAATTCCCCAAGGAAGACAGGCCCGATTCGTCGATCATCTTCTGGACTTTCCGCCTGATGGCGGGACTCGGCATGTTGATGATCCTGCTGGCGCTCGTCGGCGCGCTGCTGCGGCGCGGGGGGCGGCTATTCGAGAGCAGGTGGTATCAGCGCTTCGTGCTGGTGATGGGGCCGACAGGCTTCATATCGCTGGTTGCGGGATGGATCACGACCGAAGTCGGGCGCCAGCCGTGGGTCGTGTACGGCGTGCTTCGAACTGCCGACGCCGTTTCGCCGGTTACGTCGCAGGGGGTCGGAGTCTCGCTGATGGCATTTGTCATCGTCTACAGCGTGGTGTTCGGAACCGGCATCTACTATATCCTGCGGCTCCTTCGGATGGGGCCTGAGGAGCCCGAGGAGGTGGACGCGCCGCGCAAGGCGGTGGTGCGGCCCGATGCCGACCACACGGGACGCAGGCCCTTGGCCGCGGCCGAGTAGCCGCGCGATCTTTCACGGGACGACAGGAGCCGAAAATGGGCGTCACACTTGCTTGGGCTGCGATCATCGCATTCGGGCTGTTCATGTATGTCGTGCTCGACGGGTTCGATCTCGGGATCGGTCTGATCTTCCCGTTCTTTCCCGATGACGCAGAGCGCGACATGATGATGCACGCGATCGCGCCTGTCTGGGACGGTAACGAAACCTGGCTCGTGCTGGGCGGGGCGGCGCTGTATGCGGCCTTTCCGGTCGTCTATTCGATCGCACTGTCCGCACTTTACTTGCCGATCGTCACCATGCTGGTATGCCTGATCTTTCGGGGCGTATCCTTCGAAATTCGCGGCAAGGCGACTCGCACGAAGAATCTCTGGAGCCTGGCGTTCTTTGCCGGGTCCGCGGGCGCATCGTTTTTTCAGGGCGTCATTCTCGGTACGTATTTGCGCGGCATACCGATCGCCAACCATACCTTTTCCGGCGACGCGTTTTTCTGGTTTCAGCCCTTCAACCTGATGTGCGGCCTGGGCCTGATGTCGATGTACGCCTTGCTGGGCGCATGCTGGCTCGTCATCAAGACGGAGGGGGATTTGCAAAAGCGGATGCATGAGCTCGCCTGGCCGCTGACGCTCGTGCTGCTGGTCTTTATGATCGCCGTATCCGTCTGGACGCCGCTGGCGGACGCGCAGATCGCGAAACGCTGGTTCGACCCGGGGCTGTTCCCCCAGTTGGTGCCGGTGCCGTTTCTGGTTGCGATCGTCGCATTGTTCATGTTTCGCGCAGTCAGGCGCCGCATGCATATTGCGCCGTTCATCCTCGCGCTGGCTCTCATTCTGCTGGGCTACATAGGTTTGCTGGTGAGCATTTGGCCTTACGCGATTCCCTACTCGCTCACCCTCGCTGATGCGGCGGCGCCCCGGTCGAGTCAGGTGTTCACGCTGGTAGGCGCCCTTGTGATCCTGCCGATCATCATTGCGTATACGACCGCGGGCTATTGGGTCTTCAGGGGAAAGCTCGCCCGCGGCGCCGAGTACCACTAGGAGCGCGCGATGCGGAACGAGAGCGTGGGCCATGCACCGGGAGCATCTCCGGAGCACGGCGGCGATACGAAACTTAGGCGCGTCTTCTGGTTCATCGTGCTGTGGTGTCTCGGTGTGGCGGGTGCCGGGCTACTCGCCCTTCCTTTCGAAATATTGATGCGTGTCGGCATGCACTGAGTCGCACGGCCGGCGACAAGTCCGCGAGCCGCACGACCGGAATGAATTTTACCCCCGACGAGCCGCTGACCGGCTTCTCGCAGGTCCGGTCTGGCCGCATCCTGACTCAGCGATCGTCTGCTTGGCCATGTTGCGCTCTTCTGCCCTTCGCGCCGTCGAAGCGGAGTTTCGCTGAGACTCCGCACAAGATTGAGTTTGCAAGTCTTCCCGTTCAAGACGCACTGAAGCAGGTGAAAGGGAATGGCGCACGCAAGATAGCAGTATTTGCCGATCCTGATTGCGGATATTGTAAGCAGCTTGAGACCACGCTGGAAGATGTGGGCAACATCACGGTCTACACATTTCTGTTTCCGGTGCTAACGCCGGACTCCGGACTCGGCGCTCAAGGCGCAAGCGATCTGGTGTTCTGCGGACCGTGCGACAGCATGGCGCTCCTGGACGCGGGATAACCGGGTACCAACCATGACAAGCGCGTGCGATACATCGGCTTTAAAGAGAAATGTCGCGCTCGGCAGGCAACTTAGTGTCACCGGGACACCCACGATTTTTCTCGAGAACGGCCGTCGCTTGTTCGGTGTATTGCTCGAAAGGGCTCTTATGTCGTTACCTTGACTCCTCAACAGCACTAAACCGGTAAGTTTTGAACCGGTGAGGGCCGTGTTTTTGTGGCATTACGACAAAGGTGGTCAAACAACTTTGAATCCATAGTTCGTCTAACTTCAAGCTAACGGCAGCGCGATCCCCATCGCATGAACACACTCATGCCGAGCGCTGTCATTTCAGCGGTGCTGCGCTCTGCTTTCCACCGATAGAAGGAGCTCCTTTTGTCCACGGAAACACAGCAGCAGGGCATACCTTGTTTCCCCCAATGAGTAGCCCGCAACCTCGAGCGCCACAGCAACTGACCGGCAACTCTTTCCGCAGAAGCATTGGCCATGCGCCGCCAGATACAAGCGCGGCGCCGGCGCTGACGGCGGCGGCCACGTGAAAATTCCCGCGCGCTTCGCAGCGCGTGTTGACGACGGGAAGAACTTCCGCGTATCGTCGTGCAAGCCACTCGCCACAGCGAACCGGAGGCCGCCCGGAATGCCCATCAATGTCGCCAACTGTCGTACCCTCCCGACCACGGTATCGACCGGCAACTTCAATGGCGGGGCGTTCGTGCCGCTGGTCAACGGCTTGCACCGCCACTACACGGCGGCGAACTGCCGGGTCAACCTTAATCCGGCGATGAATGTCGGCGTCGGCATTGCCGGCCTCACGAGCCTGAATCCGCAGGCCGCGCCCGCCGGTGACACCTATTTCCTACCGTTCGCGACCGACGAAATCACTTCGATGGTGCTCCCGCCGCCCGGCGGCGCAGGCGCGCCGCAGTCGTTTCTGACGACCAACCTGTCTGGCTGCATGGTCTACGTCGACAGCGTGCACGGCGTACCGGGGTCCATCGTCGTCTACCACGCGAACAACCAGTCCAATGCGCCCGGCGGTCACCTGGGCGGCTTGCAGCCGACGCTGGAACTGCCGGCTTGCACCGCTTACCTGAATAACCTGTACAACACCGCGCGCGGCCACCTTGCGGCGGCTCCTCTCGGGCTGAACCTGCTGCCGCTCGGCAACGTGGCCAAGCCGGCTTACAACGCAGGCGCGATGGTCGAGATCAACCGCAAGCTCGGACAGTCGCGTACGAACGTCGAGTTCACCGGCGGCACCATCGTGTTCGGCCACGCGAACGGCGCACACTGGGAACTCTTCTGGGCGAGCTACGGCAGTTGTGAATACGACCGCCCCGCCTATGCGCCCAAAGCCTGGTTCGGGCACGGCCACCGCAATCCGACGGGCAGTACCAATCCTAACTACCGGGTGCTCGGGTCGGCGCAATTCGTCTAGCCGGGGCCCGGGCGGAAAAGCACGCGAAGTGCAATTCACGCTCGTTGAGCGAATCGCTGCATTTCACACCGCACGCAGCTGCCTCAGCAGTATTGGTCACAGTGGGAAACCCGGGGCGGTTCAATCGGCCGTTCCCGACGCACATTGACGGTGCGCCTTTCATCGTTCGGCGGTAGTGCCGACGTTTCGAACGGCGGCTTTGTCGAAGTCCTGCAGTCCCATCGAAGTTTTGCTATCGCTCATCGGTCGCTCGGTTTTCTGTCTGTCAGCCCACCGCGACTGCTGAGATTTCTCAGTGCTACGCGAGGAGGCTCCGAAATGGCAGCAAAAATCAGCAAGAGCAACGTCATATCCCGATGTCACGCAGACCCTGCAGAAATTCGATCTGCTTGAACTGCAGCAATACACGCGCGAGAAAAGCTACTCAAACACGGCGAGCAAGGACTTTCACCTGTTCTACGTAGGACGTGACGACGTTCACGACATCCTGAAGTACGTCCTTTCCCGTGCAAGTGTCTCCCTGTACATGAACATGTTTGGATTTGACGACGACGAACTCAACGATATTCTCATGCAGCAAGCCCGTGACCCGAGCATCACCATGATGATCACCCTTGACAAGAGCCAGGCTGGCGGTGTTCATGAAAAGAAGCTTCTCGATTCCGATATCGCACAGGACCCTGCCAAATTCAACACGTACTTTGTGATCGGACAATCGGCTACCCATCAGATCAGTCACACGAAGGGATTCGTGGCCGATGGCAAGGTCGGCGGGGAGGGATCAACGAATTGGTCGGCGTCCGGCGAGGGGACGTTCGTTGTCAAGGGCAAGCCGGGCGGCCCAGGTTACAAGGCGCAAAACAACACGCAGACCATATTTACGGATCCCGACACTATCAATCGATTTCAGACAGAACTGATTGCTGAGCACATGATAGCGAAGGCGCAAGGAGCCGCAGCCACCACGGCGACCTCCACGGCCAGAGCGGGGGCTGCGGGCGCCAAGAAAGGTGCCGCGGCAGCCAAGGGCAAGTAATCAGGAAATTGTTCGATGTGTCGATGGCCGTCCCGGCGTGACCGAAGTCCGCGCGTGCCAGCGCTGGTCGCGGCGTTCGTCGCCGGGCAGGTGGTACCTGCAACGCTCCAAGGCGTCTCGTCGATCGGCGACATCGTGGATGCTCGTATGGCGCCTCACACTCTATAATCCATGCATTTCATATCGCGACTGCACGTGCGAGCCTGTGCCGGTGCCTAGTGGCGTCCGCCATGACCGCCGCTTTGGCCCCCGCCCTGCTCGAAGTGAGTGCTGCCACCGTGGAACCCATGGTGAAAGCCGTCGTCATGGTCAAAGTCGTGGAAGCGGTGGAAACCGCCGCCAAGGAATACGCATGGCTGGCCGCGAGACGGACACCCGGCATAGAACTCGCACGGATAACTCGGATACGCCGCGCACGTGTTGTAATAACCTGGCTCCGCAGCGCAATCTATCGCGCCAAGCAGCAGCATGGCAAACAGAACCTTTGCCTTCATGATGCAAACCTGCCATACCCCGTTCTCTCAATACTCACCACCATTATTCACAGCCAGTGGCATGGTGGTGGCGCCGTCATCGGATGGCATGTTGTGCGGGACAGGTGGCACGTTTTGCGTGTCCAGTGCCGCTGTCACGGTCCCTGATCGCCTATCCGCTGCCGCTGCATCGACAGAATGACTCAAGTTTACACCGTTCGATCCAGTTGATAACCAGACTTGTGGGTAAAGCTCAGTGTGGAAGGACGGGAATTGCCGTACCACGAGTCATTCTGGCCTTCAGGCACCACGGAACAATGAACAGCCGGTCACGTCTGGCGAGTTCCGCGACCGGCTGAGGTGAGGTCCTTCGTCTCGAACTTGAATCGATATCGTCAATGGGTCAGCGACATCGCGCTTCTGGAGTTGCCCAGGGGCGCGCTGCCGGCTATTGTCCGTGCTGCCCGGACGCTCGTTCCCTGGAGCCGCTTACTGGAGCGATGATCCCGAAGAGTCCATTTGTCTCCTTGTTAAGGACCTGCCGAGAAATACAGCGTGTCTGGACTCGAATTGCGCCCGCCACCGAGTGTCAGAGTCCACAGACCGTCGATAGCCAGTGGATTGCCGAACTCATTCTCCAACTGATCGACGAACGAGCCGTCATTGTCGAAGACATTGATTCGACCATCGCCGAAGTTGCCAACGAGAATCTTGCCGCTGAAGCGGCCGAACGCAAACGATGCGCGCGTGATACCCCACGGCGAGTCGAGCGTCCCTCAGCTTGCAAAGCGACGCAGCAGGCGGCCGTCGGTATCGAATACGTCGACGAATCCACGACCGCGGCTGCATCGTCGTCGTGCTTCTGTTTGTCCTGCTTCGCGTAGGTGACGAAAAGATCCCCATCGATGTTCGCGATACCAAAACGGGTCATAGCCGGCTGGGATGTTCGGGTCGGCGAAGCCACCGTCGGTCGTCGCGGGCGTGAACAGGCCGTCTGAACCGTTCGGCCCGAATACATCGATCCGACCCGAACGGAAGTTCGTCGCAAACAGGAATCCGCCTTGCGCATTCACTCCGAACACCAGCCCCTTGTAGACAGCCCCGTTGGCGGCGGAGGGATTGGACGAGTTATCGACCGCGATCACGGCGTTGTTCGCCGGATTCACCCACCTGCCCAAGCGGAAATCGTGCCATCTTCAGTTGCGAAGAGGAATACGGTCGGGGTATTGGTACCGGCTTTTCTCCGAAATGGAATTCACCATGCATCTATTACGATAAGTATTCTTCTCTCAATAGCAGCATTTCGTGGCGTAACCTGGGCGATGCGATCTACGCTAGAGAGCTGCTGACGCGGCCGCGCCGATACCGATCAGTCATTCCTGCAGCGCGCCGCAGCCACGCAACGCCATTAATATGCACTCTATATCTATCGACGCTTAATGCCCGGCGATGGTCTGCTCTTCACCCTGCGGGATTCCCTGTCTCCGTTCTTCTTTGGTCACTAGTCCATTGAACCAATGAAACTGCACTGATCTAATCGTGCAGGACAAAATGAATCTGAGTGAAACCGAGCGCGAAGAACTGATGTCGATGCAGCGCAGCCGCACGATGGCCGTTGGCCAGGTGAGGCGTGCGCGGTTGATCTTGCTGCCCGACGAAGGGGACTCGCGTGCGGCGATCATGGCGGAATTGCGTTGCGATTCGCGTTTCATTACAACGTGGCAAATGCGTTTCACCAGTGAGCGTTTGGCTGGCCTGTATGGCAGACATCCAGCCCGCGCGCCGCGACCTGACCTCGCCGGATGCGGCAACCCGCAAAGCGTGGCTCCGCCGAACTCAGGAGAAGCCGCCCGAAATCTGCCGATGCGCCGTCGTGGCCTGTGGCACAGCATCGTGGAATTGCTGGTGATGCACGAAGCCGAATACCTCGAACATTGCCGGCGTTACGCGCTGGAGAGGCCGTTGCGTACCTAGACCTGTATCCGCTGATCGTACGTCGTCGTACCCCGGTGTGCTACGAGGGGTAGCCGATCCAACCGAACAGCATGGCGAGCACGCGCGGATGCAGGCCACTCTGCGATGATCGGCGTGGCAGCCTTCGTGGTCTACTATTGCGCCCGATATGCGGCAAGACTGCGCTCCGCCTTCTTAACCGCCTTATCGATCGCCGTGCCAGGCTCCATGTTCCGCACTTCAGGTCGGGCGCACAGTGTCTCTTCGAGCCGCTCGCCTTATCCAGCAAGAACGGTCGCGCGCACAAGCTCGGTGACGGCCGTGCGATCACCGCGACGGACTTTTTGCGGCGTTCATGGCGAACCTTGTTCAACCCGTATCCGAACGGACCTGCGCTCACGACACCGTCGAAGGTAGTTGTAGGGAAAGAAAACTATAATGGCGCGGCCCGTTCACTTTCGGATCGGCCGCGTGATGTGTCCCTCTCATGCTGCGAAAGAGCATTGGGTGTCCGGCCTTCTGGCTTTGGACCCCTTCTCCGCTCGAGCCGATCCCCCTATACAGCCATGCATACCCAGCTCCGCTTTTCCTCCGCGGCTTTCGTGCTTGCGCTTGCGAGCGCACTGTCTGCGTGCTCGACACCGAAGCCGCTTTATCAGCAAGAACAGTTCGACGCAGGCGATAGCCCCTATATGCACAAGTTCGCCGCGAAGACGGAACCCGCCTGCGAAGCGGCCCGCCGTGCGTTGCTCAGCCAGGGGTATATCGCCAGTTCAACGAGGCCCGATTCGGTCGACGGCTCGAAAAATTTCCAGCCCACCGGCGATACGCACGCGGTGATCGAAATCCATGTGGTCTGTACCGCCGACGACACCAGAGGCAACAGCAGTACCGCGTACGTGAACGCGGTGCAGGATCGCTATGCGCTGAAGAAGAGCAACACGTCGGCGAGCGTCGGACTGAGCGTGTTCGGATCGCTGTCGCTGCCGATCGGCTCAAGCGATGACTCGATGGTGAAGGTTGCGAGCGAGACGATTCCTGCCGGCGTTTTCTATCAGCGTTTCTTTGCGCTCGTCGACCACTACCTGAAGGCCGACTCTGCTCAGGCTGGCGACATTGCCGCCGCGGCAGCGCCGAAGGAAGCGCTGCCGTCGATGAACGACGCCGTGCCACCTATCGGGGCAGCCCAGACGGGTAATGATTCGGAGAAAGCGACGAGCGCCAGGTAAGCGTCCACGGTATCGCGTGCCCGAACGTGTGCTCGAGCCGCGTTTTGTCCGCCCACTTTCCCCGCTAGCATCCAGCGACGAGGAGTCGAACCGCCTGACGTGCCATGTTGCCATGTACGGACCCGCCTGGCAGCACACGCGAGCCGCCGCGGTCGTCAGCCCGGTCGTAAAATTCGGCGCATAAACGGCGTCATGCTCGCGCTGTCCCAGTGCAGATCGGGCGGCCCTCGAAGTTGGGCCGCGACAAGTGTCCGGAACAACGCTCAAGCCTGCATCATATTGGCTTGCGGGCTCATAGGGTGCGACATCTCAGTGACAGCGTGCGAAGGCCCGAAGGAGGGAATCTCCGTCCTGCGTAATGCGAGGCCGCACCGTACCGCCGGCAAGTTGCTCCATGGCGACAAGCTGGCGTTCGAGCAATGTGTCAAGTTCCTGCCGCTGGGCAAGATGGTCGGCCGAGTCCCTGACGAGCATCAATGTCGCAAATTCATGGGCGCTGAGCATTCCTGTCTCCTGGTCGTTCGAGTGGGTGCCGTAGGGGATTGCGGCGGCTACTGACCTGTGGGTCGTGCCTGCCCGGCCAAGGTCGCTGTCGGCGACGCATTACCGATGGCGCGTCTGGCTGCGATTGGCAGCGGGGAGTTGAAGATAGAAGGAGGCTCGGGAGCGGAGCAATCCGGGTGGTCCCGCATATTGGACAGATTGAAGGGTCTTCCGCACGCGAAATAGCGTCACCCAGCTTCAACGCCGGTTGCCCCGCGTACAGTCGCGAGAGCACCAAACTGGCCTCACCTGATCAACCCGCCGCTCCGCCGGTCACGGTCGCTCCAGAACGGACACCGGGGACAGGTTTCGCCGTCCGGATAGTCGATGCCTTCCTCATGCGGGCACCCCATGATG
This sequence comes from Paraburkholderia sp. CI2, assembly GCF_014201055.1. Lineage (NCBI taxonomy): Bacteria > Pseudomonadati > Pseudomonadota > Betaproteobacteria > Burkholderiales > Burkholderiaceae > Paraburkholderia > Paraburkholderia sp. CI2. Next base: position 6,312 of record NZ_JACHDL010000042.1, on the reverse strand, counting down.
CGATCGACGCCGACGACCGAACGCGCACCATGCTGTTCAATGAACCGGACGACTGCTTCGGTGATTTCCGGATCGGTTCTCGCATCTGACGTTTCACAGAACCACCGCTCAACAGGATCAGCATCCGCGCCTTCGTACGCGACGAGGCTGGGGGCACAGGCCGGGGCTTTGTGCCGTTTCCGCGGGCGGCTGTTCCTGTCTTCCATCGCGCCTACCCCCGCTTGCGACGTGCCACAGGTTTGTTTGCCGTCGCCGGTGACGCGGGTGTCGCAGATGGCTTGCCCGACGCGCCCGGCGTGCCCGGCGTGGCCGGCGGCCGCATGGGGCGCGTCAGTGCAGGGCGCGCCGCGGTTGGACGGGCAGACGCGGCCTTCGCTCGGGCCGGCCGGGCGTCGCGTGTATCCGCCTGCCGCAGTGCCGCCAGCTGTTGCTGCAGCGCGACGTTCGTGGCCAGCACGGCATCGAGCCGTCCCTGCAGCATGCCCGCCTGGTGACGCGCGTCCCCGATCTGCGCCCGCAGCACCTCGACCGCCCTGTGATGGTCCGCCTCGCGACTGTCGGCCCGCTTCACCGCGGCATCGAGGTCCTTCTGCAGCTTCGCGGCCGTACCCCGCTCGCGGTCGATCTCCAGCAGCGCGCGTTTTTCCGACGCCCGCAGGCGCTCTTCGGCGCGTTCCGCGCTCTCGCGCAGCTTCTCGAGATCCCGCGAGAAACCTTCGCGCACCTTGTCCAGTTCACGGTCGCGCACGAGCGCCTCGGCCTTGAGCCGGACGACCTCGGCCTCGCACGCCTGCCGCGCCGCGTGGCCCTCGGCCTGCGCCTTTTCCAGTTCGCGCACCTCGACCTGCGCGGCAAGGAGCGCCGCCGTGCGCTGTTCGAGCGCGGTCTCGACGCGACCCAGTTCGTCGCGGGCAGCAACGACCGACCGTTGCGCCTCAACGCGTTGCGCCTCGACCTCGTCGCGCAGCGCGTCGAGCGCGGCTTCGGCAGAGGCGGTTGCGCGGGTCCAGAGCGCCGCGACCAGTTCGCCGGCAGCCGGCCCCAGATCGGCGGGCAGGTCGGGGTGTTCGATGCGCACCCGGCTCTTTTCGCGCAGTTCGGCCCAGAATTCACCGAGTACCTGGGTCGGCGTGCTCATGCTGCCCCGCTTCACCAGCTGGTAGAGGCGGTTCGCGGTCGGCGTGATCCCGAAGCGGAAGAACAGTAGCGCGCAGACCTCGCGGTACAGCTCGCGCGTCTTCGGGATTTCGGCCTTCAGACGGTCGATTTCAGCGGCGAGACGGGTTTCGACAGGGAGGGCGTCGGCCATGGAAGCATGCTGGTGTGGAATCTGATAAATGATACAACGTAATACAACGTAAACCGCCCCATATCTAACGCATCAACGACCATATTTTGACATTACGGCTATAATGTTGGAAATTACCACGCAGGACCGTCTACCATTGCGCGCCTCGACGCGCCCCCCGGAAAAGCTCACCTTCATGTCGACTTCGGCCGCCCGCAGCGGCGTCGCGCTGCAACCCGCTCCGCTCGAAACGCTCGCTATCCCTGCGGCGCTTGACGGTCGCACGGGATCGAACCGCGCGATCGGCGGCCATGCGCAGATTGCCGCGGCAAATGACCTGGAGGCAATACAGGCATGGCTCGCGCGCTTTGCCGACAAGCCGGCGACCTTCGACAGCTACCGCAAGGAAGCCGAGCGGCTGCTGCTCTGGTCGCTCGTGCAGCCAGGCAAACCGCTGTCGTCACTCACCCACGAGGACCTTGTCCGCTATCAGCGCTTTCTCGCAGACCCGCAGCCCGCCGCAACATGGGTCTCGGGCAGGGGTCGCAAGCATCCGCGCGGCGACGCGCGCTGGAGACCTTTCTACGGCCCACTGTCCCCTGCCAGCACCCGGCAGGCGATGGTCATTCTGAACGTGCTGTTTTCATGGCTGGTGCAGGCGGGGTATCTGGCCGGCAACCCGCTCGCGCTCTCGCGCCAGCGTGTGCGGCATGCCGCGCCGCGCATTGCCCGCTATCTGGAACCGGGCCTCTGGCAGGAGGTAAAGGACTACATCACGTCGATGCCACAGGATACGGCCCGCACCCGCGCGCACCATCACCGCGTGCGCTGGCTCTTTACGCTGCTGTATCTGGGCGGCCTGCGCATCGCCGAGGTCGGTGGCAACACGATGGGTCAGTTTTTCGTGCGGCGCGATGCGGATGGCATGATGCGCTGGTGGCTGACCGTACACGGCAAGGGCGACAGGGAACGGCTGGTACCGGCGACGCGCGAACTGATGACCGAGCTCAGGCGCTACCGGCAATCGTTCGGGATGACGGCCCTGCCCTCACCCGGTGAGGCAACGCCACTTGTGCTCCCAATCGGAAGTACGGCGGGACAAACCGCAGGAAGCAGGACGGAACTCGCCCGCAGCAACGCTGACGGTCGATCAAACGCACCGCTCACGCGGGCCGCGCTGCACGCGATCGTGAAAAACGTGTTTGCAGGCGCCGCCGACCGGCTGCGTGAACGCGGCGGAGAATTCCTGTCACGCGCGGACCTGCTCCAGGCGGCGTCTGCTCACTGGCTGCGACATACTGCCGGTTCGCACATGGCCGACCAGAAAGTAGATCTGCGCCTCGTGCGCGACAACCTCGGGCATGCATCGCTTACTACCACCAGCGTGTATCTTCATGCTGACGACGATCGCCGGCATGATGAAACCGATGCGAAACACCGCATCGGCTGGTGAGGCCGGTGACTTTTCGTATTGCGGATGTCAGCGCCCCGGCGCAGTACAGCACAGCCGTCCCATATTCAGATTGCATCGCCTGTGCAAAAATGCTCTTAACGCTTCTTGAAGCGTCGTCCCTGACCGGTTATGGAACTCCTCGACCTTGAACCGCAAGTGCTCGCGGATCGCCGCGGAGTGGCCTTCGGCCTCCCCCATCAGAGCACGGTTGGATGCGTCATTACCATCCGGGCGCTGGAAGCCTGCTTCTGGCTTGAACCGCAGGCCAGCGACGCGCGGATCCTGAAGACATTTCGTGACGGTTACAGCCGCATCCGGGCCATCACCGAACGGAAGCTGCTCGCCCATCCGACCACAACGCTTGAACTGACACCGACCGACTTCGTGCATCGCCAGGCGCAAGACGGCAGGCGAATGCGCACGCGACGCGGCGCTTAGGTGGCGCCCAGATTCGCGCTTTGTGCGCGGGCGGGAGAAGAACGAGCGGCGCAGCCTCGCTGCGGCGCCCGACGCCCGACGCCCCGCCATGTTGCCGGCTGCACAGGGAAATCGCGCAAATCGGCGAGACCGCATCGCTGCGCACGTCCTCTCTACTGGTGCACGGTGCACGGCCTTGGCCGCCCATTCGACCTGGCGCAGTGCTTCAGCTGCGGCGGGCGGCCGAAGTAAAGTTCATCGCTGCGCGACGCGCTATACGTCGCGAGCTCTGATCCTGCGGACGGGCAATCAGCGCGGCCTTGCCTGCACCCGGAGCGCCGAAGAAACCTGGCATTACGCCATCACCGGCCACCGGGAATTTCATCAATCGCATCATTCGGTCAACGGCGACGGGTCTTTATTCGGGCAGGCGTCAAACGCGTCTCTCACCGGTTACGTCTTCATCCGCGCTGTAGACGGTCAATCCTTCTACTGGGTCCATCGGTGCGTCCCACGGGCGCGCGGCAATGGCCCGCATTGCTGCTTCATAGCCCGCGCGCTGTCGGGAAGCAATGCCGGCTGGGGTGAAATCGATATCCTTCAACTGGTCGTCCCCGTCCAGGCGGGGCGCAGCAAGTTTGATCATACGCATGGTGGTCTGGCACCCCCAGGCGGCAAGCTCCTGGACTTCGGACGAGGCGCGCTCGGCTTCCGGCAAGCGCTTAACCAGTTCGCGGATCACATGGCGGAGACGGTGTATCTGCTGCTGACGCGCGATGTGACTGTCGGTGCGACTGGCGTACTGGATGTCCTTTTGCCGCTCCGAGATCTGCCATATGCTTTCCGGCTCAGGGCCGATCGGGTTCCACACTTGTACCGAGAAGATGACCGAACTCTTGCGGGGCTTGTCATCCAGCACCACCTCGACCGGGGTGTTGGAATAAACGCCGCCGTCCCAATACGGCTCTCCGTCAATCCGCACGGCCGGGAACGCGGGTGGCAGCGCGCCCGAGCTCATGATGTGCGAGGCATTCAGCCGTTGGTCGCGCGAGTCGAAGTAGCGCATCGCGCCCGTGCAGGCGTGAACTGCGCCCACGGTCAGTCGCGGATGCCCGGCGTTCAGCAGATCGAAGTCGACCAGCGAACAAAGCGTATCGCGCAACGGCGCAATCAGGTAATACGACGCTCGATCCACGCCGAGCCGGGCGAGCGGTCCGAGCCAGGATGCCGGATTGGGCTGGAAGAATCCCTCGATGCCGCCGCCGATGATCATCCATTTTGCAAAGATCTTGTCCCAGCCAGGCCAGGCAGCAGGCACGTCCAGGCGGGTGCGGTCGGTCACCTGGTTCCAGAATTCCTCCAGCCGTCGACAACGGTGCTCCGGTGGATTCCCGGCGATCAAGGCTGCGTTGATCGCGCCAATGGAGGTGCCGATCACCCAATCCGGCTGTATGCCCGCTTCGTCCATCGCCTGATAGACACCAAGCTGATACGCGCCCAACGCGCCACCACCCTGAAAGACGAGTACGACTTGCCCGGGCAACTCTGTGCGCGCTGGCTGGTTCACTCTCATCGATTGCCTCGCTGATCTTTTCCGTAGCGCGACCTGAGTAAGGCGCCCCACGCGCAGTTTCACCGTTGGGGGTAGCGGTGCGCGGGGCGAGCGCGAATCGATCGCCAGGATGGGATCCTGTTTCCTTGGCGTTGCGTGACGACGTGCGACGATGGGACCCGAATGCCATTAGCAAGTGTAGGCGATCGACGCACGCTGACCTCCATTTCATCTGGCGACCAAGCGCGCTCAACCTCCGGTACCGGCGACATCCGACCCGCTTGATACTGTCGCGAAACGAGGTCTTACAATCGAAACCTGTCCCGCGCGGGGCGATGCTTCGCCAGGCCTGCCCCGGCCAGAGCGGAACAGGAGACATGCGCATCGCGGTTACTCGCCATCGCGATGGGAGGAACGCTGACCGACGAGGCGGCACAGGACTGCAAGGAGGCTACGCGATGCTCGCACTCTTTACCGATTTCGGGGCCGACGACTTCTATGTCGGACAGGTAAGGGTCGCCTTGCTGCGACATGCGGCAGCCGGTACCCCCATTATCGATATGCTGCATACTGCCCCGAACTACGACTCGCAGGCAGGCGCGCATCTGCTCGCGGCGCTTGCGCAGTGGTATCCGCCGGATTGTGTCTTCCTGGCCGTGGTCGATCCCGGCGTGGGCGGCGAGCGGGATGCCGTCGTGCTGCAAGCCGACGGGCAGTGGTTCGTCGGGCCGGACAACGGGCTGCTCTCGGTCGTGGCGGCGCGCGCGGCGCGTACCCTGACCTGGCAGATTACATGGCGTCCCGCCGCGCTATCCGCCTCATTTCATGGTCGTGACCTGTTCGCCCCGATGGCAGCATGGATCAGCCGCGGCGAGTTGCCTCCCGACAAGCTCGTTGAGAGGACAGGCTTGCGCGTGCACCTGGATGCAGACGATTTCGCCGAGGTCGTTTACGTCGATCACTACGGCAATGCAATGACGGGGCTGCGGGCCGGAACCGTGCCGAGAACTGCACGGCTAAGCATCGCAGATACCGGTGTCGAATATGCCCGGGTCTTTTCCGATGCAATGGCCGGTCAAGCCTTCTGGTACGAGAACTCAATCGGGCTCGTCGAGATCGCCGTGAATCGCGGCAGCGCCGCGACGCAGCTTGGCGTACGTGTCGGAGATCCCGTCCGAGTGAACGGGGGCGGTGAATCGCCGACATAGCGCCAGGAAAATACGCTGGTGTCCCGAAGGCTGAAATGCTGTTTGTCCTCGAGGCGGTTCCTGAGGAGCAGCGGGGAACCCGGAGGCGGCACATCTCGGGATGACAATCGAGAAGCGCCGTCAGCAAACATGCGGCAGTCTACGCGAAAGGCATAAACCGACCCAGGTCGTGTGGAAACCCGATGGAATTTCAATGCGGCGCGTGACCCTGATCCAGCGACGCGTTTGACTGCCTTTACGGCTATCACGGCGTCGACGAGAAGGTGAATAGAGAACGACAATTACCTTGGTCGGTCCTTTGACAATTACCTTGGCCGGTGGTGAGGAGTCGGAGGCGGCGTAGCCGCCGGAGACGACGAACCGCCGGCGGCGCCGGAAGAGCGGGGTTTTACGA
>NZ_JACHDL010000041.1:0-48407 GCF_014201055.1 Paraburkholderia sp. CI2 | reverse complement strand
CGTCCTCGCCGGGCTCGGGCTCAAATGCCGTTGGAAACGCGGCGGCCTGACACCGGTTTATTGTTGCCCAGGCTCACGAGCCAGTGGACAGCGCTCATCGTGAATATTTGTCAAAAAGTCTCAATCTCAAATTAAAGCGGTTGACCGTGACTGCTTTGAATGGTTAATTCGTCGGGTGTGTTCTGGAAAATCAGCAGAGGTGAAATGGAACAACAGAATCAGAAAAGTGCCATGGACGAGGAAGAGTGCCAAGTTTGCCGTATCACCTATTCAATCTACTCAAACTTCCCGCCAATGCCGTCTGCAATGGCGCTGAACGCCGAAACCGGCGAATGGTTTCCGTTCGATAGGTTGAAGTCGTATTCAAACGGTTACGACATGGCCGAAGCCCTCGGTTACGCATGGGCGTGCCATTGTCGCGGACGCTCACGGAATCGTTTCGATCAGCGGTTCACGCTAACCGATTCTGGAGGTAATGCACTCCCTAATACGTATTACACCGCCGAACTTCCATCGGGCGCACTTGTTCACGGCATTACCGATTTGCAGGGACGCACCAAGCGCTATCAGACACATGGTGCGCGATCCATTCACGTCTTTATTGGTCATAGGGAGGCGTAATGCCTGATGCACTGGGAGCAGCACTAACAGATACAAACCCGAATTCACTTGTAATTCTCCAGTCGGACAGGATCGGCAAGCCGTGGAATGTTTCCCAAGCTGGAGTTCAGTTCACTGCGCAGTGGGAGGCCTTACGGTCGCATTTGTACGATAAGGATGGAGGTGGCGGCGGCGGAAATGCCACGATCGGATACGGACATCTGGTCCATATCGGACCAATATCCGGTGCACCTTCCGAAGCGCTTTACGGAAATGGAATTACCGAACCGCAGGCGCTGAAACTGCTTCATCATGATCTACGCGAAGCCGAGCGAATTGTAAATAGCAGAATTTTTGTTCCGTTGTTTCAGTACGAGTACGATGCGGTTGTTGATTTCATCTTCAATCATAGAAGTGGAAATAACGAGTTTTTCGCGCTCGTTAATACCGGTCATTACGATCAAGTGCCGTCGAAATTTCTGCAATACACAGCGGCGCATGGCAAACACCCACTGGGGTTGGTCAGGCGCCGTCGTGCTGAGGGCCGACTGTTTGCTACGGGGAATTATGATGCGACTCACTAAGATAGCGGTTGCAGTGATCCTCTCATGCGGCACGTCGGCCGCCTTTGCAGACGCGACTTGCGAGGCATCCGCGAAAACACGCGATGACTATCTGGCGTGTACAAATGCAGACACGAAGGGCATGCTGAGTGACGCTGAAAAACTCTATCGAAATCTCCACGCCAACGCTAAGGGCGAAGCGCTCGCGGAACTCGCGAAAAATCACAAGCTGTGGGAAGAAAAATTGCAATCCGATTGCAAGTTATTTGGGATGGCATTCAACGACTGGAAAGGCGGTTATATGCCTGATACAGACTTCCAGGTGGCGGCCTGCAGGCAGGATGCAGCAAAACAGAGGCTCGAATTTTATGAATGGTTGTCTTGTCCGGACGATATGGAATCGTCGGAGCATCCGGAATGCTTAACGGTTAAAACGATTCTTGGACGCAAGAAATAAATCGAAATTGAGTTGAGTCCGATCTGTAACGAGAGGGAACTGCGCGTGGATGTGCGACAAGCTGTTGAACTGCGTACGCACGCTCGTTGAGGACCTGCCGCTTGCAGAAGGGAAAACCCGTTCATTTCCGGTGAAGGATCATCCGAATTTGATCGTCGTGGCTTCGCGTGCAGGGGATGGGCGATGAGTGATCCGATCAATAAGGATCTGCGATTGCTTTTCCAGTGCTGCCCACGGAAGCACGATTTTCTGGACGCTTAACCCCGACTATCTGAAAGCGACAGGCGCCAAAGCATACCGATGAGAATCACTACGATACTGGTGGCGGCTATGGCCGCCCTATCTGGCAGCGCACATGCGGCTCAGTCTTACGACAGCTACGAAGCCTTGTACGTTGCCCAAGCGGGGGCAGTGTTTGGCGACCCGATCAAACAAAACGGTGACCCGACCGATCAAAACGCCGGCGTGGTCTATTCCTACCCAGGCGAGCCAGGCACCTTTATGAAGCTGCAAGCCAAACTGGAACGGAAAACGCTAAACATTGAGCTCTGGAAGGATCGCCTGGCAGTCGACGGCAAATCCTATCGCTTTGCGCACGCTACGACATTCCCCGGAGAGCATGTGTCGGAAATCTTTCCGCAATCAGCCAACGTATTCATTGCAGCGCGAACCGATCCGCATCCGCCCTTACTCTGCGTGGAAGGGCACGGCAACGGTTCGGGCGAAGCCGGAAGTCGATACCGGCAGATCTCGCTGCTGGTCAACCCTCTAGCGCGCAAGCCGACGTTTCTTCATCTGCCGGGTTTACTTTCGTCATGTCGGGCCGTCGTGGCGACGAAGGAAGGGAAGCTTGCCTTTCCGAATAACAGTTACGTATTCGACGATGCACAGGCATCCCGCGTTGGCCTGTTAGTGTCGTACTACACGTTTAAGAATCAGCGATTTGTCCCGGTCCCGGCTTTAAAGCAACTCCGGCTCAAATTTACGCATCCAGAGATACCGTTTCAATTTTCCATTCAGGACGAGCACCAGGTATCGACGTTGCTATTCAACGAGATCAAATGATGATGAAGCACCCGAACGCGCGGGATTGATCCAATGTCAACGTTCTATCAGCGCCCTTTAGGCTTAAAACTCGCCGACCACTTCATCGCAGGCAACTCAACGAGCCGATAAAACACATAGGCGGCCGGCACCGCGACCAGCATATAGCCGAACGACGGCCAGATTGACATCTGCAGCGACGAACGAAACAGCCACGCCGACAGCAGTACGAAGATCGGCAGATGGATCAGATACAGCGAGAAGCTGAAGTCGCCGACGCGCGACAGCAGGCGCGACAGCGCGTGCGACCCTGCGCGAAGCAGCGCGAGCACGCCGCTCGCTTCGCGTTGCGGGTTTTTGCGCGCATCGAGTGTCTTGTACAGATAGCACGCGAAGCCGAGCGCCCATATCTGGAACGCGCCGTACTGGCCGAAGTGAAACGCGACGCAGCCTGCCGCGATCAAGGCCGCCGCGAGCACGTACAGCGATGCCGGCGCACGCGCCGCTCGCACGCTGCGCGCTTTGGCGTCGGCGATCCACGCACCGAGCATCCAGGAGAACCAGTACGACGTGAAGAACTGCAGATCGTGGCGCTCCAACCCGTACGCGGACGCAACGTTGATCGCGCCGACGAGCGCGAGCACGGCGTTCATGCCGATGCGTCTGCGCAGCGCGAACAGCAGCGGATAGATCGCATAGAACTGCACTTCGAGCGACAGCGTCCACAGCGCGCCGTTCGAGCCATACGTTTTACCCGCCATACCCTGCAGCGAAAACAGGTTGACCAGAAACGGATGCCAGCCGATGTCGCGAATCTTGTGACTGACGGGCGGCAATTGCAGGCTCAACGAATCGAGCGCGAAGGTCAGTACGAGCGCCGCGAGCAGCACTGGGTAGATGCGCGCGAAGCGCCGCAGCCAGAAGTTGCCTGCATCGAGCCGGTAAGCGGGATTGCTCGCGAGCCGCAGCGCGCCGCCGCGATGGATGCAGTAGCCGCTGATGACGAAGAACATCGGCACACCGGCCGAGCCCCATGCGATCGGAAACGTCAGATACGCGGCGAGACTACTGGGACTCAACGAATGTCCGACGCTCTGATGAAACGCCTGCATGCCGATCCACACGATCTGGCGGCAATGAAAGTAGGCGACCAGCAGCGCGGCGAAGCCTCGCATCGCGTCGATCGCGTGCTCCTTGCTTGCGCTATCGACACGCGCGTCGCTGCGCGCATGCGCCGTGGCCGGGTTTTTCTCCGGGCGCGGCAGCGGGGAGAGGGGCAGGGATGAGCCGGCGGCATCCAGTGCTGGGTCGCTCATAGGCGGTCCTTATCTGAAGCGGAAAAGAGAAAAAATTGACGCGGAACAGGCCTTCGAGCGGGCGTCTTGCGCACCCGCGACGCATCCATCCTAGAGCACCGCAATCCTGAAAAATGATTAAAAAATTCCATTTCGCATTGAATCCGACATCTATTTTGTGACGAATTGTAATTGCGCGTCGACGTATGGGGTATCGAATTATTTATCGCTTTTGTCGTGCTAATTTAAAGCAAGGATTTTCTGACCCCGAGGTGAAGTCATGAACCTGCATTTACTGGCCGGCGTGGCCGTCCTGCTGATCCTGGTGGCCGCCTCCGCCTACCGCGATGCCTTGCGCAACGAGCCGATCCGTAGCTACCGGATGAACCCAGGCAAGCTGCCACCGGTCGACGAACAGGAATGACGTGCTGCCGAAGCCGGTCATCGGGTCGCCAGGCGACCCGTGCCAGGGGTCGTCCGAAAGGTAAGACTTTCGGATTTGCTCGATCACCAACTGGCAATAGATACGTAATAATTTCCTCAATTTTTCACAATATCGCATTGCGATTAATGCGCGAATTATCCGAATTGAATCGGAGAAAAGCCGCCTCCGTGAACCTCGCAGTTTTTCTGCTAGTCTTGCGCCGGCATTGATTGGCCGCAAGGTCCGCGAACACACCAATTTCTAACCGATGTGGGAATGCCTACCATGCTGAAAGTCACCAAAGCCGTGTTTCCCGTAGCGGGCCTCGGGACACGATTCCTGCCGGCTACCAAAGCAAGTCCGAAGGAAATGCTGCCGATCGTCGACAAGCCGCTGATCCAGTACGCGGTCGAAGAAGCGATCGACGCCGGCATCACCGAGATGATCTTCGTGACGGGCCGCAGCAAGCGCGCGATCGAAGATCACTTCGATAAATCCTATGAGATCGAGTCCGAACTCGAAGCGCGCAACAAGCAGAAGCTGCTCGACCTCGTGCGCAGCATCAAGCCGGCCAACGTCGACTGCTTTTACGTGCGCCAGGCCGAAGCACTCGGTCTCGGCCATGCGGTGCTGTGCGCCGAAAAACTGGTGGGCGACAGCCCGTTCGCGGTGATTCTCGCCGACGACCTGCTGCATAGCGCGAAGCCCGTGATGAGCCAGCTCGTCGATACTTTCAACCACTATCACAGCTCGGTGATCGGCGTCGAAACGATCGCGCGCGAGGACAGCCGCTCGTACGGCGTCGTCGACGGCCGCGAGTGGGAAGACAACGTGATCAAGCTGTCGGGCATCGTCGAGAAGCCAGCGCCGGACGAGGCGCCGTCGAATCTCGGCGTGGTGGGCCGCTACGTGCTGATGCCGACGATCTTCAAGCATATCCGCGCGCTGAAGCCGGGCGCGGGCGGCGAGCTGCAACTGACCGACGCGGTGCAGTCGTTGCTGACCGAGGAGCAGGTGCTAGCGTATCGCTACTTCGGCACGCGCTTCGATTGCGGCAGCAAGCTCGGCTATCTGAAGGCGACCGTCGAATTCGCACTGCGCCATCCCGAGGTGAAGGTTGAATTCGAGGCATATCTGCAAGCCTATATGAAGAACGAAGCGTCAGGTGGCGAGGCGGCGCAATTGACGGCAGAAGCCGCGTGAAGTGACACGACCTGGAAGGAAAAACGGGCGCCGCATTGCACGGCGCCCGTCGTCGTTTCGGCCGGACGGCCTCAACCCTGCTTCTTCACCTCGAGCCGGAACTTGTGCAGCAACGGCTCGGTATATCCGCTCGGCTGCTGGCGCCCCTCGAAGACGAGCGCCTGCGCGGCCTTGAACGCGATCGTGTCGAAGCCCGGCGCCATCGGCTGGTAGAGCGGATCACCGGCGTTTTGCGCGTCCACCACCTTGGCCATGCGCTTGAACGTCTCCTCGACGAGCTCGCGCTTGATCACACCGTGATACAGCCAGTTGGCGATGTGCTGGCTCGAAATACGCAGCGTCGCGCGGTCTTCCATCAGGCCGACGTTGTGAATGTCCGGCACTTTCGAGCAGCCGACGCCCTGGTCGATCCAGCGCACCACATAGCCGAGAATGCCCTGCGCGTTGTTGTCGACCTCGGCGCGGATTTCGTCGTCGCTCCATTGCGCCTTTTCGACGACCGGAATCGTCAGCAGGCCGTCGAGCAGTTCGTCGCGCACCGTCGCATAGTCGGTGCGTTCGAGTTCCTGCTGGACCGCCTGCACGTCGACCTGGTGATAGTGCAGCGCGTGCAGCGTCGCCGCGGTCGGCGAGGGCACCCACGCGGTGTTCGCGCCGGCCTTCGGATGGCCGATCTTCTGCTCCAGCATTGCGTGCATCAGGTCGGGCATCGCCCACATGCCTTTGCCGATCTGCGAGCGGCCGCGCAAGCCGGCGCTCAAACCGACCAGCACGTTGCTGCGCTCGTACGACGTGATCCACTTGCTCGACTTCATGTCGCCCTTGCGCATCATCGGGCCCGCTTCCATCGCCGAGTGCATCTCGTCGCCGGTGCGATCGAGGAAGCCCGTGTTGATGAACGCGACGCGCGCCGACGCTTCGGCGATACAGGCGAGCAGATTCACGCTGGTGCGGCGCTCCTCGTCCATGATGCCCATCTTGATCGTGTTGCGCGGCAGCTTCAGCAGGTCTTCGACGCGCGCGAACAGTTCGCTCGCGAACGCGACTTCGGCCGGTCCGTGCATCTTCGGCTTCACGATATAGATCGAGCCGGCGCGCGAGTTCAGCTTGTTGTGGCGGTCGCGCAGCGCGCACAGCGTGGTGATCACCGCATCGAGAATGCCTTCCGGAATCTCGTGGCCGTCTTTCGTCAATATGGCCGGGTTCGTCATCAGATGGCCGACGTTGCGGATGAACAGCAGCGAGCGGCCATGCAGCTTGACCTGCGACTTGCCGTCGGCGCCGATGTATTCGCGATCGGCATTGAGCCGGCGCGTGAAGGTCTTGCCGTTCTTCGTGACCTGTTCGGTCAGGTCGCCGTTCATGAGGCCGAGCCAGTTGCGATAGAGCTGCACCTTGTCGTCGGCGTCGACGGCTGCGACCGAGTCTTCGCAATCGATGATCGTCGTGACGGCCGCTTCGACGACGACGTCCTTGACATGGGCCGCATCGGTCTTGCCGATCGAATCGTTCGCATCGATCTGGATCTCGACGTGCAGGCCGTTGTGCTTGAGCAGCACCGCCGACGGCGTGTTCGCGTCGCCCTGATAGCCGACGAACTGCGCAGGTGTCTCCAGCGCCGTGGTGCCGCTCTTCAGCGCGACGACCAGCCGGCCGTTCTCGACGCTATAGCACGTTGCGTCCGCGTGCGAGCCGTTCGCGAGCGGCGCAGCCTGATCGAGGAACTTGCGCGCGTACGCGATCACGGCTGCGCCGCGCACCGGGTTGAAGCCCTTCTGCTTTTCCGCGCCGTCCGTTTCGGGGATCGCGTCGGTGCCGTACAGCGCGTCGTACAGGCTACCCCAGCGCGCGTTTGCGGCGTTCAGCGCGTAGCGCTGGTTCGACAGCGGCACGACGAGCTGCGGGCCGGCCTGTCCGGAGATCTCGCTGTCCACGTGGTCGGTCGTGGCCTGGACGCTGGTCGGCACGGGCACGATGTAGCCGATGCCTTCGAGAAACGCACGATACGCGCGCAGATCCCGCACCGGGCCGGGATTGGCCCGATGCCAGTTGTCGAGTTCGCTTTGCAGGCGGTCGCGCTCGGCGAGCAACGCCCGATTTTTGGGCGCCAGCTCGTGCACGAGGGCGTCGAATCCCGACCAGAAGGCGGCGCTGTCGATTCCGGTGCCGGGCAGGGCTTCGGATTCAACGAACTGGTCGAGGTTGGCGGCGACCTGCAGTCCGCCGCGCGGATTCATCTGAGTCATCGACTGCTCCATCTGTTATGGGACCGACGAGGGGGCATCGGTCCGCGTTGTGTCTCGGGATTGCTTTGGCGCTCGGCGCTTTACACGCCGAGCGCCTGAATGCCGGCTTTCGCGATCTGCGCATCCTGCTCCGACTTGACGCCCGACACGCCGACCGCGCCGACCACGTGGCCGTCGACGATCACCGGCACCCCGCCTTCGAGCGTGCCCTGCAGCGGTGCGCTGAGGAACGCGGTGCGGCCGTTGTTGATCATGTCTTCATAGACCTTGGTTTCGCGCCGGCCGAGCGCCGCGGTGCGCGCTTTTTCGGTCGCGATATACGAGGTGGAGGGCGCCGCGCCGTCGAGACGCAGCACCGCGAGCGGATGGCCGCCGTCGTCCGCGACGACGATCGCGACAGGCCATTTGTTTTTCTCGGCTTCCGCACGGGCGGCATCGACAATGCGGGTCGTCTCGGCGACGGTCAACATGGGTTTGGTCAACATAATGAATTTCCTGTCTCGGTGATGGGAAGGTGGCTTCTACAGCTTCTTTCGGTAACCGGCGATGCGGCGCTTCAGGAGATCCTCGGGGCTCCGTTGCAAGCTTCTCGCGGCTCTCCGGCGCGCGGCTGATCCGACGATTTTACTTCCGCGCGACGCAGCGCGAAACGGCGGCCTCGCCAGGCGGCTCTGCCCGTGCGCTCGACAGTGCCGCCGCAACGCCACGCGCCGGGCGGTCCACAAGCGCGGCCTGGTTCAGAAATAACGAGGTAGACCAGCAGATGAGCTGGTTTTCGAAGCCTTCATTGCGGCCAGACAATGGTCGCGCCGCGAGCCGTAGCGGGGGCGACGGCTTCGGTTCATCGTTGGATGACAGCGGCCAAACGAACGAGGCCCGGTTCACGCTTTCACGAGTGATCCAGACCCGCGCATGGGCGACGCGAACACCGCTTAGCCGCCCACGAACCAGTCGAAACCAGTGGAAGGCAGCCGAAACTGGCTGATACGCCCGAAGAAACGTTCGATCTGCGTTCGACCTGTTCAGGTCGGTTTCCCGCACTCGCCGACAATGAGGCCAACCGGGGCAGCAGCATTGACTATGATCGCGCTGTCAGTCCGGACCACACGATGACGGCTCGGCGGTGCGACCCAGTCGGCGATCGGGGGGCGTTGATGAATGGCGATCGCGGAGAAATCCTTGCACCCAGTTTTCGGGGCGACGTCCGAGGTCGGGTGCGCGATGGCAAGGTGGGCGAAGCCCAAACATATTCCAGCGCATAGTGCAGGCAGCGTACGCATGGTGTGTCCTCCTTGTGCGAGAGAACCAGTAGAGTGCCAGTCAACTGTCTGTCAGCTTCGATCAGTGGGACATTGCAGCGATCAACCTTGCTCCGCGTCGGCAGTGGCGGATCGATCGTTGGCTCGTTGAAGGCACGACAGGCCTGGTACGCTTTCAATCTATGCAGTGGCGATTAAAGCAGGCTTAAAGGCTTTCCCCGTGTCGGCACGATGATGATCGCCCGTTCTCTCCACCATGCGGGGACGCCTTGTGGCAGGTGCCTGACCGTTCGCCCGACGCAACCCCCGACCCGCGCGAGTGGGTGATCGTCTATCGCACCGAGCGCGGGTTCTGCTGCATGTACCGGGGCGAGCCGGTCGAATTCGACGAGATGCTGGACGTGCAGATATGGTCGGAGGAAGAGGACGTGCGGCTCTGGTACTTCGGGCTTTGAACTGGTCCGCGCGTCGTGCGCTGCGCAATTGCAGGCCTTCGTCTGAATGAATTGGTGTCGAACTGCCCCGATTGACGTTTTATCGAAGAATACAGGATTCACTTGAATTTATGTCACGACATGCCTATCCTGGCGGCGAGTGGTGCGGAACACGGTACGGCGATATTGCTGGTTGTTGCATAGGGTCCGAGAGAACGTCCACTCGTCTTCAGGCGACAGAAGGCGATCCCCTCCGCCCAGCTTAACGGCTGGGCTTTTTTTTTAAATTGACCCATACGTGATGGTGAATCCGTTCGCCACTTTCTTTCGATTCCTTGACAGAAGAACGCTACAACATGCTCGGCGGCTGTCGTTCCGCTATGGGATTTTCTGGCTGGGCGCGGTGGCCACGGGTCTCGTCGCAGTTCTTTACGCGCACCTTATTGACGCAGGTCATGACATATTTCGTCGCATTACCGCCGTCCGCTGGCGGCTGCCTTTCCTGCTCACGCCGGCTATCGGCACGGCCAGCGTATGGATCACGAGGCGGTTCATTCCCGGCGCGAAAGGCAGCGGCATTCCTCAGGTCATCGCCACGCTGCATGATCGCGGCGGACTTGCGCCGCGGCTTTTGAGCATCAGGATCCTGATCGGCAAGATCGTGGTGTCTTTTCTGTCGATCGTCGGCGGCTTCACCATCGGCCGCGAAGGCCCGACCATCCACGTCGGCGCAGCGCTGATGTTTAATCTGCGGCACTTCTATCCAGCGCGCTTTTGGGCAATCCGCGGGTTCGATCTCGAACGCAGGCTCGCCCTCGCCGGTGCCGCCGCAGGCCTGTCGGCGGCGTTCATTTGCGGTAGCGTGAATGCAACGGTGGGCGATCGGATTGCTGAGGACTTGATGCCGCCGGATTCATCGGGTCCCTGGGCCGGGATCAGGTTGTCGAGCGGCTCGTGCGCGGCGGCCGTTGCGTGTCCCATGGCGCGATGGTATGCGGACCGCGCCGAGCCACCCTCGGGCTCTTCTTCGGCGAACCTGTCGAGCGAGGCGAACGGCGAAAGCCTGACGGCCGCCGAGGAGCACTTTAAGTCGCGCACTTCTTTCGGCGCAGGCAGTTTCGCGCTCAGCGCCTTGGGTTTCGCGGCTTCGCGCATCAATTGGTGATCTCGATCTCGGTAGGTGATAGGCGACCGGCGCGACATCGCGCGCTCGACCGGCCGCCACGGATCGATGTAGCGGTAGCGAGGCGGGCTGGTATTGCGTGACCGTAGCAGGAACTTCCCGCGTCCTCGACCGTATGCCGCGGCTATGCCTCCTCGCCTTTTTCATCCTGTCCGATAGCGATGCTCGTCGACGATGCAAACATGTAACGCGGCACATCCAGATTCTGGGGCGCGGGTTTGTCTTTGAACACTCGACCGGCCAAGTCGTAAGTCGAGCCGTGACAAGGGCACAGAAAGCCCCCGGGCCAATCGTCGGGCAGACTGGGTTGCGGCCCGGGCTGGAAGCGGGGCAGCGGGGTGCAGCCGAGATGGGTGCACACGCCGATCACAACGAGTATGTTGCGATGATCCGGGCGCGACCGGTATTCGTTGTTGCAGTAGGCCGGCAGCGGTATCGAGAACGGATGCGCGGTATGCGGGTCGGCGACCATCGGGTTGGCCTTGAGCACGGCCGCCAGCATCTCGTTGGTTCTGTTGACGATGAAAATCGGCTTGCCGCGCCACGCCACGGTCATCATGCTGCCAGGTTCGAGTCTGCTGATGTCGGCGCTGACTGGCGCCCCGGCTGCCCTCGCACTCGCTGGCGGCGCAAACGAGTCGACAAAAGGAACGACGACCGCCACGCCTCCTATGGCGCCGACGGCCGATGTGGCGATGAGCCATCTGCGGCGGGTTTCGTCGAGAGGCTCGCTGGAACCGTTTTTCATGGCAAGCTCCGAGTCGGTTCGGTTGCCCATCGCGACTTTTCACGAGTACCGGTTACCGAATGCACCGCCGCGGTCGTCGCGAGCCGGAAAGCCGGCGAATCGGATCGCGTGCGGGCAGAAACGCGAAACGCCGGTCTACATCGGCCACAAGAACAGTTCATGCACATGCGACGAAGGGGCGATATTCACGTCCCTGTGCTCCATCTTGCCGTTATATGTGGCGCTCACGCTATATCGGCCGTGAGGCAGCGACGCCAACAGGAAAGGACCCTTTGCGGTGGTCTGCAATATCGTATCGCCGTGCATGTCGGATAGCGTCACCGGGATATTCGCAAGGTATTCGTTGCCGCTAGCCGCCTTGCCCGCAAACTCGAGCGTGAGTGGATACCTTGGCATGACCTCCTTGATAGCGGTGGATTGGCCAAGGCCGATCCCGCCGCTCAGGAACGTAACCTCACCCTCGTGCTGTACCGCGGGTAAAGGCTGAGTTGCCGCGAACGCGTATTGGACGCTTGCGCCCAGTGCGAGTGCCGTCAAGCCAACTTTGACGATTGTGTGCCGGTTCATTTCGAACTCCTCGTAAAGTGTGGCGATGAGGTACGCGCCGCCACTGCGCTGCCAGGGTCTATTTACATATATAAACAGACCCTAGCCCATGTCGATGGTGACGAACATGCGCTGTCCGTCGCGTTGGACCAATAGCGCGACCGCGTTACCGCTGTTCGCCGCTTTCCGCCGGAACTGGGCGGGACTTGATACATGAGTGCTGTCGACCATCAGGATGATGTCTCCCGGTTCGATGCCGGCGAGCGCGCCGGCCCTTGTGCTTTTTTCGACCAGGACACCACCTTCGACACCTGCGTCGTGTCGCTCCTGTGCGGTCAAACCACGCACGGTCAACCCATCGGGAGCTGTGACCTGCGCAATGGCCGGGGTCTCGGCAGGAGTGGCATTCAGACTGCCAAGCGCGACTGTCGTATCGTGCGTGGCGTTATCGCGCCAGTACACGAGATGGACGGATGTGCCCGGTTTGAGATCGGCTACTGTGACGGGCAACTGGGTCGAATCTGGAATATCAACGCCATTGATCTTCATGATGACGTCGCCTGGTCTGAGACCGGACCTGGCAGCCGGTCCTCGCGGGTCGACCGAGCTGACGAGCGCCCCTTGCGGCCTGTTCAGACCGAAAGATTGCGCAAGCGGCCAGCTGACATCCTGAATCGTGATGCCGAGGCGTCCGTGTTCCGCCTCGTGGTGCAGTTGCAACTGTCGGGCAACTTTCATCGCTTCATTGATCGGCAGCACGAACGCGGCTCCTTCAACGTCGCCGATCTCTTTCGTGATAGGCATTTCGATCCCAATGACGTTGCCGTTCAGACTGAACACCGGGCTGCCTGCATCGCCCGCATTTTCGGTCACGTCAGTCTGGATAAGCGGTACATACGACTCGCCTGGCAAAGGTCGCGACATGTTGCTGATGATGCCTGCCGTCACCGTGTCGTTCAGTCCATAAGGGGAGCCGATCGAGACGACCCACTGACCGGCCTTGTTCGCGGACGGTGAGCCAATTTTGACTGTCGGCAGTTTGGTGGCGGGAATCTTGAGCAGCGCGATACCGCTCGCTGGGTCGTCGCCGACCACCGTGGCCTTAAACCTGCGACCGTCCTTTAGCGTCACGCTGATTCGGGTTGCTTTGGTTATCAGGCTGGAGTCGGTGAGAATGTAACCATCGGCGGCGATGATGAATCCAGAGCCGCTGCGTTGCGAAGCCAGGCCTGTCGCGCCAGGAGGGGCGTAGGCGAACTGCTGGAACTGCCGGGTAAAAGGATCGTCTTCGCTGCCGGCCGGCGGCCAGAGGGGAGTGAAGGTGGCGACGGGTTGAGCCGCTGTCACGCTGATATTGACGACTGCTTTGCCTTCTTCGCTGACGAGGCGCGAGAAGTCCGTCACTATTGCGGGCGCCGTGTCGTGGCCTGGAAGCCTGGCAGCCGGCACATCCGCTCCAGAGCTTACGTTGTTCGGAGGGGATTGCGCCATGCAGCCCGCGGACACCGCCGCGGTCAGACATTCCACGATCAGGAAGTACTTGAGGTTGTCGCGTTGCATCACATGCCCCCGACACGAGCAGCTGAGTCGGTTGAGTCGGAGTAACGCGTCTGTCCGATGCGTCCTCCATGCTGCTGTGATTCGACTCTAGGTCGCCACTTTTAAAACAAGCTTAAAGAAGCCCGATGAGAGGGTCCGGCTCGCACGTCCACGTCAACGCTGATTTCGGTACTATACGGATCTACTTTCAGTCCCCGATCTTCGCCGGGACTGCGCTCCCGACGCGCGTGCAACCATGCCTACCATCAACGAACTATTCGTCTATCCGATCAAATCCTGCGCGGGCATCGCGCTCACCGAGGCGCGGCTGTTGGCGACGGGCCTCGAATACGACCGCAACTGGATGATCGTCGATCCCGAAGGCGCGATGTTCACGCAGCGCGCGTATCCGCGCATGGCGCTGATCAAGGTCGAACTCGGCGCAGAGGAGCTGATCGTCAGCGCGCCGGGCATGCGTGAGCTGCGCACGCCGCTCGATGCCGCGCGGCTCGCCGCGGCACCCAGGGTCGCTACCGCGGTGTGGCGCGACGCGGCCTACGGGCTCGACACCGGCGAAGAAACGGCGGCCTGGTTCACGGAGTTCCTCGGTCTGCCCGCGCGCTTGCTGCGCTTCGATCCCGAGCGGGAACGCGTCGTCGATCCGGACTATACGGACAGCACGGGGGGCGCCACGACCTTTTTTGCCGATGGCTTTCCGCTGCTGGTGGTCGGCCAGGCCTCGCTCGACGATCTGAACGCGCGCCTGAACGGCAAAGGCGCACCGTCGATCAGAATCGATCGCTTCAGGCCCAATATCGTGCTCAGCGGCCTCGATGCCTATGAAGAGGACTATGTCGAGACACTCGCCGTCGGCGCGAATGCGGACTCGAGCGCGCGCGTCGAGTTACGGCTCGTCAAGCTGTGCTCGCGCTGTCCGATGCCGACCATCGATCAGGCGCGCGGCGCGCCCGATCCCGACTGGCCGAACGAGCCGACCGACACGATGCTCGGTTACCGAGTCAGCGAACGCTTCGACGGCGCGGTCACGTTCGGCAACAACGCGCTGGTCGCGAGCGGGGCGGGGGCCTGGCTGCGCGTCGGGCAGCAGATCGACGCGGAGCTGGGGTTCGGCGATTGATGGGATGAAAGGCGGGCGAGGCCCGCTTCGAGCGCCGATCAGGCTGCCCGCGCCATGGCCGACGCGGCTAGTGTTTGCCCATCTCGATTGCCGCGAGCTTCGCGTTCCCAGCAAGGCGCTTCGGCGCTCTCGCCAACCGCATTGCCCACCAGAATCACCGCCGGACTGCCGAAGCCCGCGCCGAGTGCATCGGCGGCGAGCCGATCGAGCCGCGTCAACAGGCGCCGCTCGCCGCCGCCGCCGGCCCACTGCACGACCGCGGCCGGCGTTTCGGCCGGCAGGTGCGCGAGCAACGCGGCGGCGATGCCGTCGATGCGCCGCATGCCCATATAGATCGCGAGCGTCGTGCGCGTCGCGGCGAGCGCGGCCCAGTCCGGCTCGCCGTGATCTTCGGTGTGCGCGGTGACGAAGCTCACGCCGTGGCAATGCCGCCGATGCGTGAGCGACATGCCGAGACCCGCGGCGGCCGCGAAGCCCGACGAGATGCCGTTGACGATCTCGACCGCGAGGCCCGCATCGCGCAGCACCGCGAGTTCCTCGCCCGCGCGACCGAACAGCAGCGCTTCGCCGCCTTTGACGCGCACCACGTGCAGACCCTTCAGCGCATAACGCCGCATCAGCCGCTCGATGAACGCCTGCGGCGTCGAGCGGCAGCCGCCGCGTTTGCCGACGCGAATCACGCGCGCCTGCGGCGCGAGCGTCACGATGTCGGGATTCGCGAGGTCGTCGAGCAGCACGACGTCGGCGGCCGCGAGCGCCTTGACGGCCTTCAGCGTCAGCAAGTCGAGGTCGCCCGGGCCCGCACTCAGCAGCGTGACCTTGCCGGTGTGGGTGTTCATGTTGGTGTCCTTATGCCGTTGGTTTCCGTTGGCCCGAAACGAAAACGGCGCCCGCCCGTGAAGATCACGAGGGGACGCCGTTGTCCATTGCATTGCCTGTCGACGGTTGAGTCTGCGCGTCGCGACGACGTTGCCGCGATGACGTTGCGCAAGAGCAATGCAAGGACCACGCCATCGATCCGATCAAGGCGCGCAAGCCGTTGCCACACATTGCGATTCACGCGGAAAACATGACGGCGATCGCACGCCCGTGCGCCTTCGTTTCGCACGTCGACAGTGCTGCGTCGCACCATCCCTGTGCTTGGCCGCCTCAAAACGCGTCGCGCGCGGGATCCGGTCCGAAGCCGCGCGAGTTGCCGCAAATCCCGGCCACACCGCGCTTTCGGGCGCATTCATCGAAATTGGCACAGCCCTTGCAATAAGCGTTGCCATCGGACCAACGTGGGTTCGTCGCGCTTGCAGCACAACTGCACGCGCCCCGCAGCACCCAACAGGACAACGGCGTCCCCCGAATTCGGCCCCTCGGCTGGATTCGCGGGACGCCGTTTTTATTTCCGCAATCGCTTTCGCCAGACACCAGAGGACAGCGCGCTCATGAAAATCATCGTTATCGGTCACGGGATGGTCGGCCACAAACTGGTCGAATGCCTGGCGCAACGGGCCGCGCACGATCTCGACATCACGGTGCTGGGCGAAGAATCGCGACCGGCCTACGATCGCGTGCATCTGTCCGAGTTCTTCTCGGGCAAGACCGCCGATGACCTGTCGCTCGTCGAGCCGGGCTTCTTCGAGCGCCACGGCGTGCAAATGAAGCTGAACGCGCGGGCGGTCGCGGTCGATCGCGACGCGCGCACGGTGACGGTCGCGACCGGCGAAACGCTGCCGTACGACCGCCTCGTGTTCGCGACCGGCTCCTATCCGTTCGTGCCGCCGGTGCCGGGCCGCGAGCGCGGCGACTGCTTCGTCTATCGAACGATCGACGATCTCGAAGCGATGCGCGAATGCGGCGCGCGCTCGAAAACGGGCACGGTCGTGGGCGGGGGCCTGCTCGGTCTCGAATGCGCGAAGGCGCTGCGCGACATGGGTCTGCAAACGCACGTGGTCGAATTCGCATCCCGCCTGATGGCGGTGCAGGTCGACGACGGCGGCGGCCGCGTATTGCGCGGCCGGATCGAAGAGCTTGGCGTCACGGTGCACACGCAGAAGAACACGACGGCGATCGTCGACGGCGAAGCGGGCACGCACCGCATGCAGTTCGCCGACGGCAGCCATCTCGACACCGACATGATCGTGTTCTCCGCCGGCATCCGTCCGCGCGACGATCTCGCGCGCGCATGCGGCCTCGAACTCGGCGCGCGCGGCGGCATCGCCATCGACGACGCGTGCCGCACCAGCGATCCGCACATCTATGCGGTCGGCGAATGCGCGCTGTGGCACGGCCAGCTGTTCGGGCTCGTCGCGCCCGGCTACGAGATGGCGCGCGTGGTCGCGAAGCAGTTGCTCGGCGACCCGGCCGAATTCGCCGGCGCCGACATGAGCACGAAGCTCAAGCTGATGGGCGTCGACGTCGCCAGCATCGGCGACGCGCACGGCAATACGCCGGGCAGCCGCACCTACCAGTTCAGCGACGAACGCAAGCAGATCTACAAGAAGCTCGTCGTGTCCGATTGCGGCAAGCATCTGCTCGGCGGCGTGATGGTCGGCGACGCGAGCGAATACGGCACGCTGCTGCAGATGATGCTGAACCGCATCGAGCTGCCAGCGTCCCCCGAATTCCTGATCCTGCCGCAAGCGGACGGCAGCGCGAAGCCGGCGCTCGGCGTCGAGGCGTTGCCCGCGGCCGCACAGATCTGCTCGTGCAACAACGTGTCGAAGGGCGAGCTGTGCGCAGCCGTGTGCGCGGGCGCGACCGACATCGGCGCGTTGAAGAGCGCGACCGGCGCGGGCACCTCGTGCAGCGGCTGCGTGCCGCTCGTCACGCAGGTGATGAAGGCCGAGATGAAGAAGCAGGGCCTCGCGGTGAACAACCACGTCTGCGAGCACTTCCCGTATTCGCGCCAGGAGCTGTATCACCTCGTGCGCGTCGAGGGAGTGCGCCGTTTCGGCGCGCTGCTCGCGAAGCATGGCCGCGGGCTCGGTTGCGACATCTGCAAACCGGCGGTCGCGAGCATTCTCGCGTCGTGCTGGAACGAATTCGTGCTGAAGAAGGAGCACGCGTCGCTGCAGGACACCAACGACTACTACCTCGCGAACATCCAGCGCGACGGCACCTATTCGGTCGTGCCGCGCATGCCGGGCGGCGAAGTGACGCCCGACGGCCTGATCGCGGTCGCGCAGGTCGCGAAGAAATATGGCCTCTACACGAAGATCACCGGTGGCCAGCGCGTCGATCTGTTCGGCGCGCGCGTCGAGCAATTGCCGTCGATCTGGGAAGAGCTGATCGCGGCCGGCTTCGAATCGGGTCACGCGTACGGCAAATCGCTGCGTACGGTGAAGTCGTGCGTCGGCTCGACGTGGTGCCGCTATGGCGTCGGCGATTCGGTCGGTCTCGCGGTCGAACTCGAGAATCGCTACAAGGGCCTGCGCACGCCGCACAAGATCAAGTTCGGCGTGTCGGGCTGTACCCGCGAATGCGCGGAAGCGCAGGGCAAGGACGTCGGCGTGATCGCGACCGAGAAGGGCTGGAATC
Source organism: Paraburkholderia sp. CI2 (assembly GCF_014201055.1). Classification (NCBI taxonomy): domain Bacteria; kingdom Pseudomonadati; phylum Pseudomonadota; class Betaproteobacteria; order Burkholderiales; family Burkholderiaceae; genus Paraburkholderia; species Paraburkholderia sp. CI2. The sequence continues at coordinate 30,200 of NZ_JACHDL010000041.1, read as the reverse complement.
TGTACGTGTGCGGCAACGGCGGCATGAAGCCGCGTCACGCGGAACTGCTCGCCGCGGACCTCGATAAGGCGACGCTCGTGCGCTATATCGACCGCTTCCTGATGTTCTACGTGCGCACCGCCGACCGACTGCAACGCACCAGCGTGTGGCGCGACAACCTCGAAGGCGGGCTCGACTATCTGATCGACGTGATCGTCGACGATCGCCTTGGCGTCGCCACCGAGCTCGAAGTGGAAATGCAGCAGGTGGTCGACACGTACGAGTGCGAATGGAAAAAGGCCGTCACCGATCCCGAAACGCGCAAGCGCTTCCGCCATTTCGTCAACAGCGTCGAGTCCGACAGCAACGTCGCGTTCGTCGAGGAGCGCGGACAGATCCGGCCGGCAACGCCCGCTGAGCGGCAGGTGCAGCGCATCGGGATTCCCGTTGTCGTCGAGACGGTTTGACCGCATCCGATTCCCGCTTAACTCAAAAGGAGCCCAGTCATGAAGAACGAACGCTTGCCCCGCGCCTGGACCGCGGTCTGCGCGCTCGACGACATCGTGCCGAACACCGGCGTTTGCGCGCTCGTCAATGGCGAACAGGTGGCCGTGTTTCACGTCGATGGCGGCCAGGTCGAGTCGCCGGCCGAGCCCACGGTCTACGCGATCGAAAACTTCGATCCGGGTTCGCAAGCGGCGGTGCTGTCGCGCGGACTCGTCGGCAGCCTCGGCGAGCGCATCGTGGTCGCGTCGCCGATCTACAAGCATCACTTCGATCTGCGCACCGGCGAATGCCTCGAAACGCCGTCGTATTCGGTCAGCGCATTTGCCACGCGCATCGAAAACGGCCAGGTGTGGGTCGCGGTTTGAGGTAGCGGCCTTTGTCCATCGTTCTGATGTTTCAACCCGATCATTCGCGCATGTCTGCTACCAGCGTAAAGAGCGTGTGTCCGTATTGCGGCGTCGGCTGCGGCATGGTGCTGCACGTCGAGGACGGCCAGGTCGTGAAGATCGCTGGCGACAAGGAGCATCCGGCCAACCTGGGCCGGCTCTGCACCAAAGGGCAGTCGGCCCACGTCGCGCTGCGCAAGTCGGGTCGTCTCGAAGGCGCGTTCGTGCGTCGTGCGCGCGACGAAGACCCGGTGCCGCTGCCGATGGCGCAGGCGTTGAGCGATACCGCCGCGCGTCTGCGGCGCGTGCTCGACGAGCATGGCCCCGATGCGCTGTCGTTTTACGTGTCGGGGCAGATGTCGCTCGAAGCGCAGTATCTGGTCAACAAGCTCGCGAAGGGCTTTATCGGCACGAACAATATCGAAGCGAATTCGCGCCTGTGCATGTCGAGCGCGGCGAGCGGCTACAAGCTGTCGCTCGGCGCGGACGGTCCGCCCGGCTCGTACGAAGACTTCGATCACGCGGATCTGTTTTTCGTCAGCGGCGCGAATATGGCCGACTGCCACCCGATCCTGTTCCTGCGCTTGATGGATCGCGTGAAGGCTGGCGCGAAGCTGATCGTCGTCGATCCGCGCCGCAACACGACCGCCGTGAAAGCCGATCTGTTCCTGCAGATCAAACCCGGCACCGACCTCGCGCTGCTGAACGGTCTGCTGCATCTGCTGCACGAAAACGGCGCAACGGACGCGGCTTTTATCGCCGAACACACCGAAGGCTGGGACGCGATGCCCGCGTTTCTGGCCGGGTACACGCCGGAGAACGTCGCCCGCATCACGGGCCTCGCCGCCGACGACATCCGTCGCGCCGCGCAGATGATCGGGTCGGCCAAAGACTGGATGAGTTGCTGGACGATGGGCCTGAACCAGAGCACGCACGGCACGTGGCACACCAACGCGCTGTGCAATCTGCATCTGGCGACGGGCCGCATCTGCCGGCGCGGCAGTGGACCGTTCTCGCTGACGGGCCAACCGAACGCGATGGGCGGCCGCGAAATGGGCTATATGGGCCCTGCTCTGCCGGGGCAGCGTTCGGCGCTGGTCGCCGCAGATCGCGCGTTCGTCGAAGCACTGTGGGGCATCGCACCGGGCACGCTCAAAGCGGACGCGGGCAACGGCACGATCGACATGTTCGCGCGCATGGCCGTGGGCGACATCAAGGCGTGCTGGATCATCTGCACGAATCCGGTCGCGACCGTCGCGAACCGGCAGACCGCGATCGCCGGTTTGCGCGCGGCCGAACTCGTGATCGCTCAGGACGCGTTCCTCGATACCGAAACGAACCGCTACGCCGACGTGCTGCTGCCGGGCGCATTGTGGGCCGAAGCCGAAGGCGTGATGGTCAACTCGGAGCGCAATCTGACGCTGATGCAGCAGGCCATCGAACCGCCCGGCGCGGCGCTGCCCGACTGGCAGATCATCGCGCGCATCGCGTGTGAAATGGGCTTTGCCGATGCGTTCAGCTATGCGAGCGCCGACCAAGTGTTCGCCGAACTCACGCGCGCGGCGAATCCGGCGACCGGCTACGACCTGCGCGGCGCGAGCCATCGCCGCTTGAAGGACTCGCCACTGCAGTGGCCGATCGCGTCGGCCGATTCGTCCGAGCGCAATCCGCTTCGCTATCTGAATGACGGCGTGAGCCAGACGCTCGGGGAGTCTGAAGATGGCGGCCACCCGCGCATTGCTTTTCCGACCGCGAGCGGCAGGGCGAAGTTTTTCGCGCGTGCGTATCAGCCCGCGGCCGAGTTGCCCGATCGCGAGTTTCCGATCGTGTTGAACACGGGCCGTCTGCAGCATCAGTGGCACACGATGACCAAGACCGGCAAGGTCGCGATGCTGAACAAGCTGAACCCGGGACCCTTCGTCGAAATTCATCCGGACGACGCGGCCGAACTCGGGATTCGCGCGAAGGACGCGGTCGAGATCCGTTCGCGGCGCGGCCGCGCGGTCCTGCCCGCCGTCGTCACCGACCGTGTGAGCGCGGGTCAGTGCTTCGCGCCGATGCACTGGAACGACGTGTTCGGCGACGAACTGTGCATCAATGCGGTGACCAACGACGCGGTCGATCCGGTTTCTCTGCAGCCCGAACTGAAAGTCTGTGCGGTCGCGCTGAGTCCGGTGACGGCGGATCGCGACGCGAGCGCTTGCAATGACGAGGATGCGCTCTCTACGCCCGCCGACGCAGCGGTTTTAGCGCCCAGCGCCAAGGATCAACCCATGCCTCGTATCGAAGCCCTCACCACTTTGCTGCAACTGCCGCCCGAGCCCGCGCCCATGCCGTCGCTCAGCGATGCGGAGCGCGCGTATCTGGCGGGTTTCGTCAGTGGCCTGCGTTCGGCCGAAGCGCAAGGTCTCGCCAACGTGCCGGTGCTGCCGCACAGCGCACCGTTCGATGCGGTGAAGCGGCTCTATGTCGATGGTCTGCTTGCGGGACTGTATAGCCGCAGCGCGACGACAGCCCAGACGTCGACCGCTGCCTTGCGGCCGAATCTCGCACAGGAAGAGCCACGCGAATCGGGCGTGCGCATCGTGCGCGCGCGGCCGAAGGTCACGCTGTTGTGGGCCTCGCAAACCGGCAACACCGAATCGCTGACCGAGCGTTACGCGACGCGTCTGATGGAATCGGGCTTCGAAATCCGCACCGCGTGCATGGCCGACTATTCGTTCGCGACGCTCGCGAAGGCGCAATACGTGCTGCTGATGACGAGCACGTTCGGCGACGGCGATGCGCCCGACAACGCGCAGGACTTCTGGACGCAACTGAACGCCGCCACGGCGCCGCGCCTCGACGGCGTGCGTTTCGCGGTGCTCGCGCTCGGCGATCGCAACTACGATCAGTTCTGCGGTCACGGCCGCCGTCTGGACGAGCGGCTCGCCGCGCAGGGTGCGCTGCGTCTGACCGAGCGCGTCGATTGCGATATTGAATATCCGCAAAGCGCCGATGCATGGCTCGAACGCGTGATCGTCTGCATCAAGCAGGCGGATGCCGCGCTGTACGCGGTGCCGCCGGGCGGCATGATCAACGCGGTGGTGGGCGCGGTGCCGACCAAGGCGCGGCCGGCCGCGTCGCGCGTCGTCGGCAATCTGCGCCTGAACCGGCAGGGCGCCGCGAAGGATACGCGCTACGTGTCGCTGCAAACGGGCGAGACGAACCTCGAATACGAAGCGGGCGATGCGCTTGGCGTGTGGCCGAGCAACTGCCCCGAACTCGTCGACGAACTGATCACGCTGAGCGGTTTGCACGCGGAGGCATCGGTGCACGTCGCGGGTATCGGCGACATGCGGCTCGCCGATGCGCTCGGCAAGCACTACGAGATCGCGCGGCCGAGCGCCGAAGCGCTGGCGTTCGTCGCCGCGCGCAGCGGCAACGGCGCGCTGGGCGATCTGCTCGCGCCCGAACGCAAGGCGGATCTGAAGCAATGGCTATGGGGACAGCAGCTCGCCGACGTATTGCACGAGTTTCCGGTGAGCCTCTCGGCCGCCGAGCTGACCGGCATGCTGAAACGCCTGCAGCCGCGTCTGTATTCGATCGCATCGAGCCCGAAGGCGCATCCGGGCGAAGTGCATCTGACGGTATCGGCGGTGCGTTACAGCAACGGACGGCGGCACCGCAAGGGCGTGTCGTCGACGTTTCTCGCGGATCGCGCAAGCGACACCGATGTGCCCGTGTTCGTGCAGAAGTCCGCGCATTTTCGTCCTCCTCATCAATCGGACACGCCGATGATCATGGTCGGGCCGGGCACCGGCATCGCACCGTTTCGCGGCTTTCTGCACGAACGGCAGGCACGCGGCGAGCGTGGACGCAACTGGCTGTTCTTCGGCGAACAGCATGCCGCGACCGACTTCTACTATCGCGACGAACTCGAAGCGATGCGCGCGAGCGGTCTGCTGACCCGGCTCGACGTCGCGTTCTCGCGTGACCAGGCCGACAAGATCTATGTGCAGGACCGCATGCGCGAACACGGTGCGCAACTGTGGGCATGGCTCGAAGACGGTGCGCATTTCTATGTATGCGGCGACGCGAACCGGATGGCGCGCGATGTCGATGCGGCGCTGAAGGACGTCATCACGACTCACGGTGGCATGAGCGAAGAGAAAGCACTCGAATACGTGAGCCGTCTGACGCGCGAAAAGCGTTATGCACGCGACGTGTATTGAGCCGCCGATGCGTTTCAGAAGATGCCTTTAAAAAGGCCTCGCAACAGACAGCACGATGGTATGACGCTCGCATGTCGAGTCCGAGTGAAAACTCTGGGCGATATGCCGGCGCAAAACAGAAGTAACGCAGCAACTGGACTACTACCCGGAATTTTATTTACCGAGGATCTCTGATGAAAAACGTGATGCACTCCCTGCGAAGCGGTGATTGGCGCGCACTTGTCGCCTGCTTTCTGTATTTCGACACGGGCTTCACCGTCTGGGTGCTGTATGGGCCGCTCGCGCCGTTCATCAGCAAGAGCATCGCGATGACACCCGCGCAGCAGGGTCTACTCGTCGCGGTGCCGGTGTTGTCCGCGGCGATTCTGCGCGTGACGCTCGGCAATCTGTATCAGTCCGCGCACGGCAAACGCATTGCGTTGATGGGCGTGCTGCTGTCGGCGGTGCCGACGATCGTGCTGCCGTTGCTGCAATCGGTGCCGTCGTACGAAATGCTGCTGGTGCTCGGCGTGTTCCTTGGCGTCGGCGGCGCCAGCTTCGCGGTCGCGCTGCCGATGGCCGGCAGCAACTATCCGCCGAAAGTGCAGGGCCTCGTCTTGGGGCTGGCCGCGGCCGGCAACATCGGCGCGGTGCTCGACGGCTTCCTGTTCCCGCAACTGGCGACGCGCTACGGTTGGCAGCTCGCCGCGGGCGGCGCCTTGCCGCTGCTCGCGATCGCCGCGATTACGCTGTACTTCTGGGCCAACGACGCGGGTGTCAAAACCGGCAGCGTGCTGCGCGCCTTCGGCAGTTTCGCGACGACGCTGGTCGGCCTGATCGCGCTCGTGCTGCTCGTCGAAGCAGGGCTATTCGGCGCGGGCAAGGCCGGCGTGCTGCTGCTGCCGGTGATCGGTGCGCTGCTGGCGATCGCGGTGCTGCCGCAACGCTACCGCTCGGTGCTCGCCGAGCGCGATACGTGGGTCATCATGTTCGTCTATAGCATCACGTTCGGCGGTTTCGTCGGCATGTCCTCGTATGTGTCGCTGCTGCTGACCAACCTGTATCAACTGTCGAAAATCGACGCGGGCCTGTTCATGGCGCTGCTCGCCGCGACCGGCGCGATGGTGCGCCCGCTCGGCGGCCTGATTGCCGACCGCGTGTCGGGCGTGCGCGCGCTGACCGTGCTGCTCGCGATCATCGCGGTTTGCGATTTCCTGTTCGCGGCGGCGATGCCGTCGCTTGCGGGCGGCATTGCGTTGCTGCTGTGCCTCTATGTCGCGTTCGGGCTCGGCAATGGCGCGACGTTCCAGCTCGTGCCGCATCGCTGGGCCGGCCGTACCGGGCTGATGTCCGGCATCGTCGGGGCGGCGGGCGGCATCGGCGGCTTCTATCTGCCGGTCGTGATGGGCATCGCGAAGGAAAGCACCGGCAGCTATCAAATGGGCTTCGCGACGTTCGGCACGCTGTCGGCCTGCGCGTTCCTTGCGATCGTCGCGCTGCGCCGGCCGTGGATGGCGTGGTCGATGCAAACCGGCGTCATGCACGCGCATGCGACGGAGTAAGGCGCGGCGCGCGGCGTCCGGTCGTGCCGGCGCCGCACGCATCATGCTCTGAACAAAGCGCAGTCGAATGCTTGCATATCGGAGGCGGTGCTTCTAATATGCAGTCAGGAGGCTGCATATGAACTCATCGACCGATCGCATCGAAAAGCAGGTTCTGTTGAAGGCGCCGCGCTCGCGCGTCTGGCGTGCGCTGTCCAACGCCGAGGAATTCGGCAAATGGTTCGGCGTGAATCTCACCGGCAAGCAGTTCGTCGCGGGACAATCCACGCAGGGGCACATCACCTATCCAGGCTATGAGCATCTGCTGATGAACGTGCTGGTCGAGCGTGTCGAGCCCGAGCATCATCTGTCGTGGCGCTGGCATCCGGCCGCGATCGACATCACGATCGACTACACGCCTGAGCCGACCACGCTCGTGGAATTCGATCTGAGCGACGTCGAGTCGGGCACGCTGCTGCGCGTCGTCGAATCGGGCTTCGACCAGTTGCCGATCGGGCGCCGCGCGCAAGCGTTCCGGCTGAACGACGGCGGCTGGGAGCAGCAGATGGTCAACGTCGAGAGATATGTCGGCGCGAGCTAGGGCGGCCCCCGCGAGGGCGGGCCTCAAGGCGGCGACACTGCGCAGTTCGGCGGCGGTGTTCGCGGCGCTCGGTGACGAGACGCGTCTGCGGCTTGTCGCGGCGTTATGCGCGGGCAGTGCGATGTCGATCGCGCAGCTGACGGCCGGCACCGACATCACGCGGCAGTCGGTCACGCAGCATCTGCAGGTGCTGGCCGACGCGGGCCTCGTGCACGACGTGAAGGTCGGACGCGAGCGCCTGTGGGCGTTCGAGCCCGCGCATCTCGACGCGGCACGCCGCGCGCTCGACGCGATTTCGCGGCAGTGGGATCAGGCGCTGCTGAAGCTGAAGACGATGGTCGAAGAATGAAGGGCGGGCGGTGATTGCACGAACCGAGCCGGCACGCGGATTGGCCGCCTGCCGGTAGGCTGTACGCGACGGCGGGTGCCGCATTTTTTACCGACTGCGAGCGGCACATCGTGCACGGAAGCGCGGAATAACGCAAAAAAGGGGCCAAAAAATTGGCCCCCAATCCGCTGTAAAAAAGGAAGAAAAACGAGCCCGCGACTAATCGGCGATCCGCTTGTCGGCCAGCGCGTTCTGGCAGTCGGCCAGAACCTGCCGGACGAGCCGGGCTTGCGGGTCGAGTTCGTCGGTATCGAGAATTTCCTCAACCGCGTCGCGCGCCCAGTCGGTATCGACGAAGCGCGCGTGGCGCCGCGCGATTTCGACCGCGGTGGCCGACAGCTTCGCGACGCACAGCCAGTCGGCTTCGCGCGCGCGGCGGTCGAGCCACTTGTGCGCGGACTGCACGTGAAACGCCGCGTCGGGCCAGTCTTCGTTCAGATAATAAGCGCCGAGGCTTCCGCATGTGAGCCAGCACAACAGCTCCAGGCGGTCACGGGGACTCAGATGTTGGCGTACATCACTCATGGCGACGCTCGCTGCAGTAAATGGCTTCCCGGTGAGGCCGGCGGGCGCCGTCCTCCGCTTTTTACACACGCTTTTTACAAACATTAGCATGCGGAATTCCCGGGCGGCAATTCCTGACCACCCTTAGCGTGCGGCGCCGCCACAGGTGGGGTTTTCGGGCGGTGCGTCAGCGTGGTGCGCCGGCGATCTGATCGCCCCGGGACGACCCGCCGCAGCCGAAGCGCCGGCATTTACCGGCTCGCAGCGGTTCCCGGCGCGGCTTCAACGTTCGCCGCGCGTCGCGACGATGAAAAGCCGCGGAAACGGCAGCAGCACCGTGCCATCGGCGAGCGCCGGGTAGGCTTTGACGATTTCGTCGCGATAGCGTTGCACAAACGCGCCGCGTTCGGCGTCGTCGAGCGCGGCGAGAAACGGCCGCAGCGCGCTGCCCTTGAACCATTCGACCACCGCGTCGGCGCCCGCGAGCGGGTGGTGATAGACCGTGCGCCACACGTCGACGCGTGCGCACAGCGGCTTGAGCAGCGCGTAGTACCAGTTTGCGTCGTAGCGCATGGTGCGCTCGACACCCTTCAGCTTCGTCGCCCAAGGCCCGTCGATGGCGATTTCGCGGAGCAGCCGGTGCGCCGGTTCGTCGAGATTGTCGGGCATCTGCACGGCGAGGCTGCCGCCCCTGGCAAGTTTTGCCACCAGCGCGGGGAACAGCCGCTCGTGGTCCGGCACCCATTGCAGCACCGCGTTCGCGAGGATCACGTCGTAGGGGCCGTGCGCGTCCCACGTCGAAACGTCGCTGATGTCGAAACGGAATTGCGGCAGCCGCCGACGGGCCGCCGCGATCATCTCGGCGGAGCTGTCGATGCCGCTGACCGACGCGCCCGGCACCCGCTCGGCCAGCACCTCGGTCGAGTTGCCCGGGCCGCAGCCGATGTCGACCGCGAGCCGCGCGCCGTTCAAGGGCACCGCCGCGAGCAGATCGCGGACCGGCCGCGTGCGCTCGTTCTCGAACAGCATGTACTGCTTCGCGTGCCAATCGCTGTGCTCGTTCGTGGTTTTGTCGGTCATCTTTTGCTCCTTCGCGGGGTTCGTTGCGGCCATTCTCGGCCGCTGACAGCCCGGAGTAAAATGAATTTATGATCCCGATTACTTCATTTTTCTAATGAAAATCGACACGCTCGGCGTGCAGGCTTTCGTCGCGATTGCCGATCGCGGCAGCTTCCAGAGCGCGGCGGATTCGCTGCACGTGACGCAAACCGCGATCACGCAGCGGCTGCGCAAGCTCGAAAGCTATCTCGGCGTCACGCTGATCGAGCGCACCACGCGTTCGATGGCGCTCACCGAAATCGGTCGCAATTTTCTGCCGCAGGCGCGTCGGCTGCTCGGCGAGCTGGCGGACGCGCTCGTCGAGATCCGCGAAACGGGCATCGCGCGACGCGGCGACGTGTCGATCGCGTGCGTGCCGACCGTCGGCGTGCAGTATCTGCCGCGCATCCTGCAGGCGTATTCGGCACGCTATCCGCACAATCGCATCAAGATTCTCGACCACGCGTCGTCGGCGGTGGAGGAGGCCGTGTTGCGCAGAGAGGTCGAGTTCGGCATCAACATCGCGCGCGAGCATCATCCCGATCTCGCCACCGTGGCGCTCACCGAAGACCGCTACGTGCTGATCTGCCACGAGGACCATCCGCTCGCGAAGCGGCGGCGCATCGCATGGCGGCAGTTGCAGCCGTTCCCGCTGATTTTCGCCGGCGAGGTCAGCGGCAATCGCGCGCTGCTCGACGTCGCGCTGGAATCGAGCGAGCTCGCGCTGCGTTCGTTCTACGAGGTGCAGCGCAGTTCGACCGCCGTCGGACTCGTCGCGCAACGCGTCGGCGCGGCCGTGGTGCCCGCGCTCGCGCTGCAGAGCGGCGCGTATCCGAGCGTGCGCACCGTCGAGCTCACGCAGCCCACCGTGTCGCGCACGCTGGTGCTCGTCGCGCGCAAGACCGCGCAGTTGTCACCGGCCGCGCAGGCGCTGTACGACATGATCCGCGAACAGGCGACGCTGAAAACCGGATGACGGCGCGCCGCGCGCAACGCAAACTGGCTGGCTTCCGAGTTTCATTCCTTCAACCCGTTCAATCCACGCGGCACCCAACGACTCATGCTGCAGATACTCGGCAAGACCACCTCGATCAACGTGCGCAAGGTGTTGTGGACCTGCGCGGAACTTGGGCTTGCGTTCGAACAGGAAGACTGGGGCTCGGGCTTTCGCTCGACCGAGGTCGCCGAATTCCGCGCGCTGAACCCGAACGCGATGGTCCCCGTGATCCGCGACGGCGACTTCGTGTTGTGGGAATCGAACTCGATCATCCGTTACCTCGCGAACCGTTATCGCGGTGACGGGCTGTATCCGGCCGATCCGGTCGAGCGCGCGCGCTGTGATCAATGGATCGACTGGCAGGCGAGCGAATTGAACCGCTCGTGGAGCTACGCGTTTCTCGCGCTCGTGCGGTACTCGCCCGAGCATCTGGACCCGCGCCAGATCGCCGCGTCGTGCGCGAACTGGTCGAAGCATATGGCGATCGTCGAGCAGCAACTTGCGCGCACCGGTGCGTATATCGCGGGCGACGCGTTTTCGCTCGCCGATATTCCGATCGCGCTGTCCGCGCACCGCTGGCTCGAAACGCCGCAGCAGCACGACGATTTGCCGGCGCTGGCCGCTTATATGGCGCGCCTGGCCGGGCGCGACGGGTATCGCAAGCATTGCCGAAACGGCACGCCGTAATCGTTGATTCGCGCGCTTCTGCAATCTGTCGATGCTTACAGAATCCGCCTTCAATGCTTACGCTCTGCTTGTGAATTTCCGCGCTCGACGGCTTCTGCGCGGTGCACCCCGCGTCGCCTACAATGGCGGCCATCTAGCGACATTGAAGGTTCAACGATGCGGTTAACGAAATTCGCGCTGGCTTTGCTGGCGGCGTGCTTCACTCTGAACGCGAGCGCCGAAATGACGGCCGCGCAATACAAGCGCTGGGCACACGCCGACAACAACTCGATCTATGCGGCGTACATCACCGGCACGATCAACGCGTTCGGTTGGGCGAACGGCGATCTGGTCGCGAGGAAACAGCCGCAGTTGTTCTGTCCGCCACCAACGCTCGCGATCGGCAACCAGACGGTCTATCCGTTGCTCGATGCGTTCTTCGCGAACCATCCGGGCATTTCCGAGGATTTTCCAATCGGGCTCGCGATTCTGCGCGCGTTGCAGGGCGCGTATCCGTGCTGACGTGCTGACGTGCTGACGTGTTGAAGGAGTGAGGGGAGGGAGGCGAGGAGGGGCAACATCAGGGGCGAACTCGCGAAGCGGGCCCGCCCCCCCGGTGGATCAAACCTGCACGAGATTCGCAATCTGCACGTCCGGATTGACGTCCGCGTCGTAATCGACGCCCTTCATTTCAAAGCCGAACAGGCGCAGGAAATCGGTCTTGTAGCCCGCGAAATCGGTGAGTTCGTAGATGTTGTCGTTGCTCACCTGGTTCCACAGCTCCTGCACGCGGCCTTGCACCTGCGGATCGAGTTCCTTGTAGTCGGCGCGCAGACGGCCTTCGTCGTCCAGATGCGGCTGGCTGCCATAGAGGCTGTCCTTGTACAGGCCGTAGACCTGCTCGATACAGCCTTCGTGCGTGCCTTTTTCCTTCATCACCTTGAAGAGCAGCGACAGATAGAGCGGCATCATCGGAATGGCCGAGCTTGCCTGCGTGACGACTGCCTTCAGCACCGCGACGCGCGCATCGCCGCCCTTGGCCGCGAGCGTTGAGCGGATGCCGAGCACTTTCTGGTCGAGATCTTTCTTGGCCGCGCCGATCGAGCCGTTCCAGTAGATGTCGTGGGTGATCTTCTCGCCGAGGTAGGTGAACGCGGTGGTCCTGGCGCCGTCGGCGAGCACGCCGGCAACGCCCAACGCGTCCATCCACATCTGCCAGTCCTCGCCGCCCATCACCGCGACCGTGTGCGCGATTTCTTCCGGCGTCGCCGGTTCGAGCACGGTTTCCTTGATCACTTCCTTGTCGGTGTCGATGCCGCGCAGATTGACAGCCTTGCCGATCGGCTTGAGCACCGAGCTGAACACTTCACCGGTCTTCGGGTGCTGGCGCTTCGGCGCCGCGAGGCTGTAGACGACCAGATCGACCTGGCCGAGATCGCGCTTGATCACTTCGATCGTGCGCGCCTTCACTTCGTCGGAGAACGCGTCGCCGTTGATGCTGGTCGCGTACAGGCCTTCGGCGCTGGCGAACTTCTCGAACGCCGCGGTGTTGTACCAGCCGGCCGTGCCAGCCTTGGTTTCGCTGCCGGCGCGCTCGAAGAACACGCCGAGGGTCGACGCGCCCGAGCCGAACGCTGCGCTAATGCGGGCGGCGAGGCCATAGCCGGTCGACGCGCCGATCACGAGCACCTTCTTCGGGCCGTTGGCGATGGGGCCGCGTGCCTTCACATACTCGATCTGTTCCTTGACGTTGGCTTCGCAGCCGGTCGGATGGGTCGATACACAGATGAAGCCACGCACACGCGGTTTGATGATCATGAAGCACCTCTTGTCGGAATTGGCGACATTATAGTGGCCCCGCCGGAGCCGCACTCCACGCCGCGAACGAAGCAAAAACCGGCGCGCCCCCCACATCTTGGTACGATTGCGCCTTTCCCAGCCGACGACAGCAAGTGAAGCGCCTCTTTTCCTCCTTTCTGGCGGCCCTCGACAAAGGGCTGACGCTCGCGAACCCGCTGTTCGCGAAGGCCGCATGGCATCTGCGCCATCCGACCCGCCGCACGTTCGCGTGGGGGCTCGCCGCGCTGCCGGTGCTATTCGTACTGTACGTGCTGCTGCTGATTCCGTTCACGCCGAGCATCGGCGACATCCGCAAGGCCAAGATCGAGCAGCCCGCGCAGATCCTGTCGGCGGACGGCAAGCTGCTCGCCGAGTTCAAGCCGTCGAACCGCGAGTGGGTCAAGCTGAAGGACATCTCGCCGAACGTCGTGAACGCGCTGATCGCCACCGAGGATCACCGCTTCTATCAGCATTTCGGGCTCGACTGGCGGCGCACCGCTTCGGCCGCGCTGCACACGCTCTCCGGCGAGCGCCAGGGCGGCTCGACGATCACGCAGCAGCTCGCGCGCAATCTGTATCCCGACGAAATCGGCCGCGCGCCGACGTTGACGCGCAAGCTGAAGGAAGCGATCACCGCACTGAAGATCGAGGCGTTCTACACGAAGGACGAGATCCTCGAAACCTACCTGAATACGGTCCCGTTCCTGTACAACGCGTACGGCATCGAGATGGCTGCGCGCACCTATTTCGACAAGTCCGCATCCGACCTGAACGTGCTCGAAGCGGCGACGCTGACCGGCATGCTGAAGGGCAACGCGTACTACAACCCGGTGCTGAACCCCGAGCGCGCCTTGCAGCGGCGCAATACGGTGCTCGCGCAGCTGGTCAGGTACGGCAAGCTGACACCCGCCCAGTACGACACGCTTGCCCGCAAGCCGCTGCGTCTCGACTTCGAGCGCCAGATCGAGCCGCCCGGACCCGCGCCGCACTTCACGCAGCAACTGCGCAAATGGCTCGTCGCGTGGGCCGATCGCAACGACTACAACATCTATTCCGATGGACTCGTCGTGCGCACGACGATCGACTCGCGTCTGCAGACGATGGCGACCCAGGCGGTCACGCTGCAGGGCAACCAGTTGCAGAACATCGCGAACTCCGCGTGGGGCACGCGCGCGGGCTGCTCGGCGGACAAGGACCTGCTGCGCACGTTCCTGCGCGAAACGCCTGACTTCCGCGCGGCCAGAGACACGGGCCTCGCCGACGACGACGCGCTGAAACGCCTGCTCGCCGATCGCAAGCTCGTGCAGAGCGTGTGCGACACGAAGACGCGCGTGCAGGCCGACTTCCTCGCAATGGACCCACGTACCGGCGAGATCAAGGCGTGGGTCGGCAGCCGCGACTTCGGCGTTGATCCGTTCGATCACGTGCAGCAGGCGCGCCGTCAGCCGGGCTCGACCTTCAAGCCGTTCGTCTACGCGGCGGCCTTCGAGGCCGGCGCGAAGCCGGACGACAAACTGCCGGACAATCCGGTTCAGATCGAACTCGCCGGCGGCGAAATCTGGAAGCCGAACGACGAGGACGAGCCGAGCGGCCGCATGATCAGCCTGCGCGACGCGCTCGCCTATTCGCGCAACCGCATCACCGCGCAGGTGATGGAGTCGGTGGGTCCGAACAGGGTCGCCAAGCTCGCGCGCGCGATGGGTGTGCGCGACAGCCAGCTCGACCCGGTGCCGTCGCTCGCGCTCGGCACGAGCCCGGTCACGCTTAAGGAAATGGTGTCGGCGTACGGCACGATCGCGAACCTCGGCGGCTACGTCGAGCCGCTGATGGTCACGCGCATCGAGGACCGCAACGGCAACCTGCTCGCCGAGTTCAAGCCGGCCACGCCGAGTCGCGAGCTGCCCGCCGACACGGCGCGCACGCTCGTCGACGTGATGCGCGACGTGGTCAGCCGCGGCACCGGCGCGAGCATCCGCACGCGCTTCGGCGTGCGCGGCGATGTCGCGGGCAAGACCGGCACGACCCAGGGCAACGCGGATGGCTGGTTCATCCTGATGCAGCCGCAACTGGTGGCGGGGGCGTGGGTCGGCTTCAACGACAGCCGCGTGACGCTGCGCAGCGATTACTGGGGGCAGGGTGCGCATAGCGCGCTGCCGATCGTCGGCGATTTCTTCCAGCGCGCGCAGCGCTCGCGGCTCGTCGACAGTCACATGAAGTTCGATACCGCGCAGCAGCCGGGCTGGTTCGCCGAGCGCGCCGAACGCTTGCGCGACTGGATCGGGCACCTGTTCACGCGCACGCCGGCGCAGCCGGACAAGCAGGTCGTGGCGCGTGCTCCGGCGCGGCGCGCGCCGGTGGCGTCGGTGCAGCCGCCGACGTCTGCCGTGGCGGCACCGGCGGCGGCGTCAGAGGCAGCGGGCGCGTCCCCGGTGCAGGGCGAAGCGCGCGCGTTGCCGCCGTTGCTGCCGGCGCCGGGGTCGGGGTCGGCTCCCGCGCCGGCGCCGGGTAATACCGTCGACGGTGAAGCGCACGGCGGCGGTGCCGCAGCGCTCGCGCCAACCCCGACGCCGGACGACATCGTGCCGCCCGATGCGGGCGGTCAGGGCACAGAAGGGTCGAATAACGGCAGCGGGGCGAATTGAAGGCGACCCGGGCAGGCTGCCCGGGTGCGTATTGAACGGCGCGTGGGACTAGCGCTAAGACCCCGCGACCCCCGCTTCACCCGGCGGTCGCGCATGCGGATTGCCATGCGTCGTCTCGAGCGACGTGTCGTGATGCAGCAGCAACACCGCCGCCATGCCGATGAGTCCCGCGCCCGACAGGCATAGCAGCCCGGCGCCGAAGCCGCCGGTGCTGTCCTTGATCCAGCCCATCGCGAACGGGCCGAAGAAGCCCGCCAGATTGCCGAGCGAATTGATCGCGGCGATGCCGCCCGCGGCCGCCGCGCCCGACAGGAACGCGGCCGGCAAGGTCCAGATGACCGGCAGGCAACCGAAGATGCCGAAGCCGGCAATCGATAACGCGATCATCTTCTGCACCGGATTGTCGAGGCCGGCCGCGGCCGCGATGCCGGCCGCCGCGACGAACAGCGCAATCGCGACGTGCCAGCGGCGTTCGAGGTGGCGATCCGAATGCCGTCCCCACAAAATCATGCTGACGAGGCCGACCACGTACGGCAGCGACGTCACGAAACCCGTCTGCAGATTAGTGAGGCCGAACGACTTCACGATCTGCGGCAGGAAGAAGCTCAGGCCGTAGTTGGTCGCGTTCGCCCCGAAATAGATCAGCGCGATGGCGAGCACGCGCGGATTGATCAGCGCCTCCTTCACGCTGAAGTGGCGCACCGCCTCGCGATGCTCGCGCTCCTGCTTCTGCCGCGCGATCAGCCAGTCGCGCTCCTCGGTGCTGAGCCAGGTGGCGTCGGCGGGCTTGTCGGTCAGATACAACAGCACCGCGACCGACAGCAATACCGCCGGCACCGCCTCGATCAGATACAGCCACTGCCAGCCGCCGAGTCCGCCGCGGCCGTCGAGCGACAGCAGCGCGCCGGAGATCGGGCCGCCGATCACCGTCGACAGCGGAATCGCCGCCATGAAGTAGCCGACCACGCGCCCGCGATACGCAGCGGGAAACCACAAGGTCAGCAGAAAGATGATGCCCGGGAAAAAGCCGGCCTCGGCGACGCCAAGCAGAATGCGCAGGCCGAAAAACACGTGCGCGGGCGAGAGCCCGGTGAAGCGCGCGATGTCCGGGATAAACGCCATCGCGCCCGCGAGAATACCCCACGTAAACATGATCCGCGCGATCCAGCGGCGCGCGCCGAATCGTTCGAGCAGCAGGTTCGACGGCACTTCGAAAAAGAAGTACGCGATAAAGAACACGCCCGCGCCGAAGCCGAACGCGCTCGCGGACAGATCGAGCGCCTTGTTCATCTGCAAGGCCGCGAAGCCGACGTTGACGCGATCGAGATAGGCGATGAAATAGCACAGTATCAGGAACGGCACGAGCCGAACCGTGACGCGATGAAGGGTACGTGCCTCGAGATCCATATATGTCTCCTCCGGTTCGGCGACCGGTGTATGCCGCTATGTGGTGGGGTCCGTCTGCGGTTCGAAATGCCGGTCCGTCGAACAGGCATCGTTACAGACTAGACGCTCAAAAGGGATTCCGGAAGGTCTTTTGTGAACCATGTGGTCCGCTCATTGCCGAGGCCGTCGCGGCGTGGCGCTCGCGTCCATTGTTAGGACTCGCGCAACAGTGTTTTCGGTTGTATCGGCTGATCTTGGTCGAACGATTCCGGATAATTGCTGCCTGACTAATCAGTTAAAAATGCAGGTGATCCACGATGTCGAATCAGGGTTCGGACATGCTCGCTGAGGCGCGCAAAACGGTGCGGGTACGCGAAGTCGCGTCCGTCGCGCGAGCGGAAAGCACGGAAAGGAAGAGGGCGCCGCTGCCCACGCGCATGCGCGGGGTGGCGGCGGTGGCGCTCGCGTGCGCGAGTCTCGTCGGGTGCGCGTCGAGCACGGACGTGGTCGCGAGCGGCAAGCCCGGCAGCTACACGGTCGCCGCCAGCGCGACCGGAGGACGCATGGCCTGGGCGCGCGCGCACGAACTCGCGATGAACGAGGCGCGCGACTACTGCGATCGTCGCGGTATGCAAAGCAGCGTGAATACGGAGACGGTCAGCGGCGTCAGCGCGATGACCGAGCACGGGTCGTCGGTCAGTTTCGAGTGTCATCCGCGGTTCTGACGCAGCGTTGCGCGCGGGCGGCGGGTGCCGCCGCCCCATGACGATCACTTTTTATCGAACCTCACCAGGTGTAACCACTTATCGCGACTCGCGTGGTGACATGCCGCCGGGACGCCGGCAGTCCTCAGTCTTCGCGTGGTTTGGCGTTGGTCGAACGTTTGACGAACGGTGCGCCCGAGAAGCCCACCATCGCGCGGCCCTGCACGGGTGATGTTTCGCGGGCGCGGCGGGCAGGGCGCGCGGCCGTTTTTTCTGTTCGCGCCGTCTCGATCTGCCGCGAGAGCGTGTCGATACGCTCGCGCAACAGGTCGGTCGCCGCCACCCGTTCAGCCAGCAACGCATCCTTTTCCGCGAGCTGCCCGCGGGTCGCGGCATGCCGCGCAGCGGAGGCAGCCAGTTCTGCCTTTGATGCGGCCAACTCGTCCCGAATCGCGTCCCGCTCGGCCCGCGATTCGGCTTCGAGCGTCGCCGCCCGCTCGTGACTCGCCTGGAGCTCCTTGCGCAGACGTTGCGCCGCCGCTCGTTCACCGTCGATTTCGAGCAAGGCGCGCTTTTCCGCCGCGGCGAGCCGCTGCTCGTTCTGCTCGTGCGAGCGGCGCAGCTTCGCGAGTTCGTCGGCGAAATCGCGGCGGGCATCGGCGAGCGCGGCGGCTCCTGCCGCGATTTCTTCCTTCGATGTCGCCAGTTGCGCCGTCAGCATGTCGTTGGCCGTCTGCAGCTCGACGATGCGCGCGTCGAGTCCGGCAATCCGCGCGCGCAGGGTCGCGACATCGTTGGCCGCCTGTTCGGCTTTGTCGACGGCGTCCTGACGCTGCCTGTCAGTGATTCCGCGCAAACTCCTGCCGGCGGATTCTCAGTTAAGTTGTTGAAAATTAAAAGATCGCGAGATATTTCAAGAAGCTTTCGTATCACATTGCCGTGGACCCAAGTACGCGCAAACTCATGTCAAAATATTCGTTCCCACTGAAAATGCATCTCAATGGTTCTGTGCCGGTTTCGTAAATCTTTTTGTGAGTTTGCGATACTGCCTCGCAGCTGTTCGCTAACGACAATCTATTGCTGATCTGAGGACGCCTTTATTTCGTTCAGAGTGTGAGTAATGTTGTCAATTCCGATGATGAAACCGATACGCCACGCGGGTTCCGAGTTGACGACATTAATTTCTTCCACGGGTGCCCATCATCTTTCTCACCGGTCATGGCTCCATTCCGATGTCGGTGCGTGCGATCAAAGCTGGCGCGCATGAACTCCTCGCCAAGCCGATTGACGATGAACCACTGCTTGAGGCCGTCAGGCGCGCGCTCGCACAGGATGAATCCAACCTCGCCGAACACGCATTCAATGCGGGAGTGGTGCGGCGCGCCGCCTTGCTTACGCCGCGTGAAATGGACGTCTTTGAGCATGCCGTGCAAGGCAAGATGATAGAGCAGATCGCCCATGAATTGGGCGCGCAGGAGGTAACAGTGAAGTCCATAAGCGGTGCGTGCCGGACAAGATGCAGGCCAAGACGCTGATCGAACTGGCGAAGATGTGGGAGTTGATTCGCCGGGCGCGATGAGGCTTCAGACGCGGTGAATATCGCGCCGGATATCTGACCCCCGTAAAGTCGCCGGCGCATTGGAGTGATGGCAGCTATGAGTTTCGTGTGCATCGTTGACGATGACGCCTGCGGAGCGCTCATAGACATGCACGTCGTGCCCCGTGCATGTCAGCGTCAAAGCGCATGCGAGCCCTGCGATTGAACCACCTGCGATTGCAATTTTCATGTTGCCAGCAACGCCATGTCTATACGTCTATTTGCCGGCGCAAGCTATCACCGCCCAAAGGCATGTCGCGCAGCCGCTTTCCGGTTGCATCGAACAACGCATTGCCGAGCGCGCCGGCGGTCGGTCCCATCGAAGCTTCGGCAGCGCCGAGAAACGGCGCACCATGACGATTGATGAGATGGACGTTCAAACTGCGCGGAACGGCGGAGAAGCGGAGGATCGGGTAACTGCTCCAGTCGAAGCTTCTGATTTTCCCGGTATCGAACTTCAACTCTTCGTAAAGCGTCCAACTGGCCGATTGAATCACTCCGCCCTCGATCTGATTACGGATACCATCGGGGTTGACGATCTGCCCGGAGTCGACCGCGACCTCGGCGTGTTCGAGAATCACCTGACCCGTCTCGGGCACGACGGAAATCTCAACGGCCATGGCCACATAAGCCATCAGGTTTTTGTATTTACCGAAGGCGAAGCCGACGCCGTGGTTCGGTTTGCGCGGCGCGCGCGGCCAGCCGAATTTTGCAGCCGCGAGCTGAATGACCTCGCGTGCGCGCGGGTCCTGCATATGCTTGAGCCGGAACGCGACCGGATCGGCGCCGACCGCGGCGCTCAGCTCATCCATGAACGTCTCGATCGTGAAGACGTTCATGTGCGCGCCGAGTGAGCGCATCGCCGACGTATGCAACGGCATGCTCGGCGAGAAGTTGTTCATTACGTGCAGGTTCGGGAACGTGTACAGCGGAATCGCGTTGCGATCGCCGCCGCCCTCGGGCTGCACCATCGGCACTGACGGCGCCGATATGAACGGTTTCTCCAGCATGGTCGCCGGAACGAGCCGGCCCGCGTTCACGATCCGCTCGTTATGCGAACTGCTCCACAGCGCATAGTTCCAGCCTACGATGCTCCCGCTCGCGTCGAGCGAAGCAGTCACTTCGGTGACCATGGCGGGCGTGAAGTGGTCCCACGTGTGTTCCTGTTCGCGCATCCATTGCACACGAACCGGCCGGCCGGCCATTTCGCGGGCGATCAACGCGGCGTGCGCGGCTACGTCGTCCGCGCCGTTGTGGCCGTAGCATCCCGATCCCTCTACGTGAATGCAGCGTACGTTCTCCTTGGGCAGCGACAGCATTTCCGCAAGGCCATCGCGCAGCGGATAGACGCCTTGCGAGTGAGTCCAGACGGTCATGTTGCCGTCCTTGAATTGTGCGACCGAGCAGGAAGGGCCGATCGAACCGTGCAACATATAGCGCTTGGTGCACTTTGCGCTCAGCGTTCTCACAGCCGTTCCGGCCGCGCTGCGGGTGTTCGCGATCTCGATGTGTTCGGTGGCGATCTGCTTCAGATCGCGGTGCACAGTGGCTGGGTCGGGCAGAGCGCGCCCTGCGCTCCACTCGCTTCCCGCTGCCAATGCACGTTGTGCCTGCACGGCCTGCCATTCGCCTTTAGCGACTACCGCGAGCATGCTGCCGTTTCTGATGACGTTGACCACGCCCGGCATCTTCAGAATGTCGGGTGAGTTGGTACGCAGCAGCTTCGCGTCGTAAACCGGCGGCAACACTACACGCGCATGCAGCATGTCCGGCATGAACATGTCCTGAACATAACTCGGTCCGCCGGTCACCTTGACCGGGATGTCCAGCCGCGGCAATGACCTACCGACCACTGCGAACGTTGCGGGGTCTTTCAACGGCGATAGGGGCGACGCCATGCGATGCAGACCGGCGGCGCCGACCGCTTCGCCATACGTCATCGTCCGGCCGTCTGGCGCCGTGATGACCGCGTTGTGGGCTTTCAGCACGCTGCTGCTGACGCCGAAGCGTTTGGCTGCTGCGTCGACGAGCAGCCCCCGCACCTGCGCCGACGCGTTTAACAACGCGCTGCCGCTGTCGGCAATGGTGTGACTTCCCGCCGTGAGTCCTTCGTCCGGTGAGGCGCCCGTGTCGGCGGTCAGAAACGTGATCAGCGACGGCGCCATGTCGAGCTCTTCCGCCGCGATCTGCAGCAGCGCGGTGCGCACGCCGGTGCCGAGTTCAACCTTGCCGGTGTAGACGGTCACTTTGCCCGCTGCGTCGATCTTGATCCACGCGTCGAGAAACGGGTTGGTCTTCAGGCTGCCCGCGAGCGCCTCGGTCGCTTTGGCCACGTGCACGGCGGCGCCTTCGTCCGCGATCACTTCTTGTGCCATGACCTTGACGCCGGGGAGCAGACTGAAGCTCACCATGAGCGCACCGGACATCATGAAGTGGCGGCGCCCCTCGTTGAAATCGTCGTCCTTGATGCTCATTGCGTGCCTCCGTTGCTCGCCGCGCTGCGGGGCTTGCCGGATGCCGTGTCGCCGGGCGGAAGGTGCGCGACTTCGCGGATCGCAGCGAGGATACGCATATGGGTGCCGCAACGGCACAAGTTCGGCTCCATATGCTCGCGCAGTTCGCGCTCGCTTGGCCGCGGATTGCGATCGAGCAGCGCCTGCGCGCGCATGATCATGCCGGCGATGCAATAACCGCACTGTGCGGCCTGATGTTCGATGAAGGACTTCTGCAGCGCACCGGGATGGTCGGCCGTGCCGAGGCCCTCTATCGTACGCACGGAACGGGCGCCGATCGACGACACCGGAACCAGACAGGAAAAGACGGCCTGGTCGCCGACGATCACCGTGCACGCGCCGCATTGTCCAAGCCCGCAGCCGAACTTTGCGCCGTGCAGATGCAGGTCATTGCGCAGCGCATAAAGCAGTGGCGTCGACGGATCGATATCCAGCGCGTGCTGCACGCCATTGACGGTAAGGTTGATCATCGCGCCTTGTTCTCCTCTCTGACTTTTGCCACGGTGGCTTCGACGTCGTTCCACGGGCCGCGCTGCGAATAGGTTGCGCGAATGTAGGACGCGACATCGGCGATTTGCTGATCGTTATAGACCTCGCTGAAGGCCGGCATGTAGTTCATGCTGTCCTCCCCATGCCAGCCGTTACCGCTAAGGATCATCTGAGCGGTGTTACGTGGCGTCGGAGCATTGACGGCAGTGCTGAACGCGAGCGTGGGGCGCTCGCCAATCGATTGCATCGGCGCGGCGGGGCCGTGGCATTGCGCGCACGACGCGGCGAACAGGAATGCGCCGCGTTGCGCCGCAGGCGATGGCTCGTCGTGTGCTGCAGCGTCAGCAAACGCGTTCGCAACGGCCGGCTGCACTTTCTGTATCGACAGGATGTACGCGGCCATCGCGTTCACATCTTCCTCAGGCACGGTGGCGAGATCGCGAGTGACGGGCAGCATGGGACCGGCCGCGGCGCCGTGTTCGCTTGCACGACCGCTGCGCAGATACATGACGAGCTGATCTTTGGTCCACGGTTTCGGCGCCGAGCCAAGTGCATTCAGTGGGGGGGCCTCCCAGCCGTCGACAATGCCGCCGTCGAATGCGTGTCCCGATTTTTCACCGCCAATCGCGTTGAGCGGCGAATGACACGAGGCGCAGTGTCCGAGGCCATCTACGAGTCGCTTTCCGCGATTCCACTGGGCATCTTCCGAGGCATCCGCGGCCTGCTCGCCGGGGTGAAGGAACAACACGTTCCAGAAGGCTAGCAAGGGACGGAAGTTCAGCGGGAAGATCAGTTCGTTCGCGGGCGTGCTCGCGTTGACCGGCTCACGTGTCATCAGATACGCGTAGGCCGCCGAGATGTCGCCATCGGACATGCGCGTAAAGTGAACATAAGGAAACGCGGGATAGAGCAGGTGACCATCACGGGAGACGCCATGACGCACCGCTCGCGTGAACGCTTCCAGCGACCAGCCACCGATGCCCGTCTCGACGTCGGGCGTGATATTGGTCGCGTAGATCGTCCCAAACGGCGTTGCAAGCGGCAAGCCGCCGGCGAACGGCTTGCCACCCCTGGCGGTATGACAGACGATGCAGTCGCCCAGCGCCACGACTCTCGCGCCGGCGAGCCTCGTCTGCGCATCGCACGACGAAGCCGGCGGAGGCTGTAGGGGAGCAATGGCGGGTTTCCACATCAGCAGCGTGGCGACGATCAGCGCGGCCAGGATGACTACGCCTCCCACCGCCAACAATTTAAGCTTTCGAGTCATTCACCCACCTGTCACAGAAGTCTTGAATCGAGTCTGCACACCGCGCTGTGCGCGCGGCCAACGGGATGCCTCCGTCATGCGTGAGCGCCGCTGCTATGGAACGGATAGTCGATATAACCGGAGTGGTCGCCGCCGTACCAGCCGACCGGCTTTGGTGTTGCGAGCGGTGCATGGGTAGCAATGCGCTCGACCAGATCGGGATTGGCGATATACGCGCGCGCAAACGCCACCAGATCGGCTTCGCCGTCACGGATCAATGCGTCTGCCTGATCGATGGAAATGCCGCCGTTGAGCATCAAGGTCCCTGAGAAGACCTTGCGCATGCGTTCAACGATGCGCGGCAAATCCGGGGCCCCGCTCCAGCCGTTCGTGTCAGCGGCGTGAAGGTAGGCGACGCCGAATTCGCTGAGCATCTTGCCGACGTAGTCATAGGTGCCGTCCGGATCCGCGTCGCGCACGTTGTTATAGTGCGCATACGGCGAAATGCGGACGCCGACGCGATCGAGGGGGACCACTGAGCCGATCTCCGTGAGCGTGTCGCGAAGGAAGTTCGCGCGGTTCGCCAACGAGCCGCCGTATCGGTCATCCCGCCTGTTGGTGGTCGAAGAGAGGAATTGATGCGGCAGATAGCCGTTTGCCGCATGCACTTCGACGCCATCGAACCCGGCTTCGATTGCGTTGGCCGCGCCTTGCTTGAACTCCGATATGGCGAGCTTCACTTCGTCGGTCGACATAGCGCGCGAAGGCGTGGCGTGGATCTTGGTGTACTGGCCGTTTTGCAACTGTGCCCACACCTGCAATTGCTCGAGATCGTCATTCAGGCCCGAGGGCGACAACGGCGCCTCGCCGCCGAGCAACGCGAAGGAGGCAACTCGTCCGCCGTGCCACAGTTGCATAAAGATACGGCCGCCGGCGTCGTGTACCCGGCCCGTGATCTTGCGCCAGCCGGCGATCTGCTCGGCCGTGATGATGCCCGGCGTGAGCTCGAAGGATGCCGACGCCGAACTGACATTGGTGGCCTCGGTGATGATCAGCCCCGCCGACGCGCGCTGTGCATAGTACTGCGCCATCATGTCCGTCGGACAGCCGCGCAGCGGTGCACGCGAGCGTGTCATGGGGGCCATCACGACGCGATTCGGTAAGCGCAGCTGATGCAGGTCGTGAGCGCTGAGAAGGGATGACATCGTTGTTCCTTTTTGCGAACGATTTAGCGTCGTTCAGATGCGTGACAGTACCGAGCAGCATATCGATGACACCACAAGAATTCCTGAAGCCACGCTGAATTTTTGTGAAACCGGAGGATGTCTGTCCGGCCTCCTAATAAAGACCTATCGCGTCAGGCCTGGCGGGCGGCGTGCGGACGGCCGATCGCCAGATAGTGAAAGAGCGCGACGAGCGGGAAGGCGGTGGCGACGCCGGCGACCAGCGGCCAGCCACCATGCTCATAGAGCGGACTGGCCAGCGCCGAGCCGAATGCGCCGCCTACAAAGATACTGGTCATATACAGCGCGTTCAGACGGTTTCGGCTCGCGGCATGCAACGCATAGATTTCGCGTTGTCCCAGTACCATGTTCATCTGCACGACGAAATCGAGGACGATGCCGGTCGCGACCAGCCCGATCACGCCCCACGCGGGATGGATCAACGCAGGCGTATAGGCGAGCGCGCCCACCACCAGCGCGATCAATGTCGCGCGCACCGTGAGGCCCGCGTCGGCGAGGCGGCCGGCGACCGGCGCCGAGGTCGCGCCGATCGCGCCAACCAGCGCGAAGATGCCGATCGCGGTCTGCGAGAGCCCGAACTGCCGGGTCAACTCGATCGGAATCGCGGTCCAGAAGAGGCTGAACGAAGCGAACATCAACGCCTGATACAACGAGCGATGGCGCAGCACCGGCATCGTGCGGAGCAGATGACCGAGCGAGCCGATCAGCTGAAAATACGTGGCTTGGTGATCCGGCTGGCGGCGCGGAATAGTGAGCGCGAGCACGCTGGTGACGATCGCCATCAGCACGGCCGCCGAGCCGAATACCGCGCGCCAGCCGAAGTGCCCGGCCACCACGCTGGATATCGGGCGCGCCAGCAGAATGCCGAGCAGCAGTCCGCTCATGATGGTGCCGACCACCTTGCCGCGCGACTCGTCCGGCGCGAGATGGGCGGCGAGCGGAATCAGGATCTGCACGGCCACGGAACTGAAGCCGATCAGCAGCGAAATCCCGAGCAACCAGCCTGGCTGGTGCGCGAACGCGGCGGCGCCCAGGCTCACGATCGACACCAGCGCGGTGGTGATCATCAGCTTGCGGTTTTCCAGCAGATCGCCGAGCGGCACGAGAAAGAACAGCCCCACCGCGTAGCCGATTTGCGTGAGCGAGACGATCAGGCTCGCCGTGCCGCCGGACATGTGAATGTCCGGCGCGATCAGTTCCGTGATCGGCTGCGCGTAGTAGAGATTCGCGACGATCGCGCCGCAGCAGAAGGCGAACAGCGCGACCAGGCCGCCTGTCAGTTTGGTCTGGCCTGGGCTTCCGGCGGTGATGGATGCGTCGGTTGACATGAGTAACTCCTGAAAATGAAAAAGTGGAAATGCGGAAAAGAAGCGGAAAAGCTTTGGAACTAACCGGCGATATTCATCAAACGGTCGCCGAGCGAAATGCCCAGATCGGTCATGCGCTTGCCGCGTTGCAATTGCTGGCTCTCCCAACGCTTGAGCAACGAATCGATGCTCGTGTCGGCCTGCCCGGCGCCCGACAGCGCAAGCGCGAGCGCATGTGCGTTGGCCGCCGCCTTGGCGGTGCTGCCGGCCGTATGCGGACGCGGCACCGATGCCGCGTCGCCGATCAGCACCACGCGTCCGAACACCATCTTCGGTGCGCGTAGGTCGACGATCGGCTGCATGAACGGGTCGTCGGTTGCATCGACCAGCGCGCGAAACGTCGGCCCGAGCAAGGCTTTCGCATCGAGCCGCAACTGCCCGACATCGGCGCGCTTGGTCGTGCCCGGCGGCAGCGAGAACGCACGCGCCGCGCCGTGACGGTCGACCAGCAGCGCGTTGAGCTGATCGCGGTTGTACTTGCGATACCAGACCCAATTCCAGCGACGCTCGCCGGGCACGGTCGAGTCGTTTTCGCCGGGAATCAGATAGGCGAGTGCCGAGTGTTCGTCGCCCTGCTGGAACGTGAAGCGCTCGCGCAACGTGTCCGCCGCGAAGAGCGGCAAATCGGGTTCCGCGACCAGTCCGCGCCATGCCACATAGCCCGCATAGGCCGGCACGATCTCGGGCAACAGGCGGCGCCTGAGCGTCGAGCGGATGCCGTCCGCGCCGATCAGCAGATCGGCGGGCTCGCTGCGGCCGCATGCGAAGCGAGCGACGACTTGCTCGCCGTCCATGCGAAAGTCGCTAAAGGTCTCGCCGGTATGCAGATGCTTCGCGGGCAGCGCGTTTCTCATGGCGCTGTACAGCAGGCTCCATGAAGTTTGCATTTGCGGCATGAACAGCTGCTCGACGCGCTTGTCCTCGCGATCGAGATAGAGGCGTTCGCCCGATGCCACGCCCGGCGGATCGGGCAGGGCGACGCCCGCGAACTGCAGCGCGTCCAGCACGTCCGGTTGCAGCACGATGCCACCGCCGCGGCTATCGAGCTGCTTCGGCGAGGTTTCGAACACGTCCACGTCCCACCCGGCCGCGCGTAGGGTGGTGGCTGAGAACAGTCCGCCGAGTGAACCGCCGATCACCACGGCGCGCGGTTTGCCGAGTGCGCTCATGCCGCGCTCCGTTGCGTCGCCGCCCGCAATGCGTGAGCGAATACGGCGGGCGGTTGCGCGCCGCTGATGATTTCGCCAGCAATGGCAATCGTCGGCACCGAATGAATGCCCCGGCGATCCGCTTCGTCGCGCGCCGCCTCGATTTGCCGAGCGCCGGAGGCGGAACGCAGATAAGCGCGGGTTTCGCCGGCATGGAAGGCGTGTTCGGCGGCGATATCGACCAGCGTGTCCAGCGAACCGATGTCGCGGCCTTCCGAAAAGTAGGCGGCATAGATGGCTTGATACAGCGCGGCGGCCTGCCGGGGCTGATTGCGCGCTTGCGCGAACTGCATCAGACGATGCGCAAGCCGCGTATTCGGCGTGCGCAGCACCTTGTCGTAATTGAACTGGGCGCCTGCCGCGAGACCGGCTGCGGTGACCTGCGCATCGAGGCCTTGCGAGCGCGCCCAACTGCCGAATTTGCGCGTGCGATAGCTGCGCCGCTCCATGCCTTCGACAGGCATCGCCGGATTCAATTCGAACGGCACGTAACGGATCGAAACAGCCGCATTGGCGCCGGATTCCGCGAGCGCCGCGGCGAGATTCCGTTGGCTGATCCAGCACCACGGACAAATGAAGTCGTAATGGACCTCGACCTGAATGGTTTGCATGTTGGACCCCTTCGCTAAGTAACGAGGACAGCTTATTCGTTGCGTGTCGTTCGCGGAATGTGGCTAAAATGCAATCCCGCGTTGCGTGTGGCGCAATCAACCTCCCGTTGAGACCGTACATGGACAAACTCCTCGCCTTGAACACATTGCTCGAAGTGGCCGACGCCGGCGGCTTTTCGAAGGCCGCGCAGCGCCTGGGCGTCGCCCCCTCGTCGGTCACGCGTCTGATGGACGCGCTCGAGGCTTCGCTCGGTACGGCGCTGCTGACCCGCACGCCGAGAAAGGTCAGCCTCACCGACGCAGGCATTGCGTATGTCGAGCAGGTCGGCAAGGTGCTCGACGATCTGGCCGAGGCGGACGAAAGCGTGTTCGACAGCGGCGCGTCGCCGGTCGGCGCGCTGCGCATCGCGGTGCCGTCCGCGTTCAGCCGTCTGCGGCTCGCGCCGCATCTCGCTGCCTTTCTCGCGGAGCATCCGCGCGTGTTTCTCGACGTGGTGGTTGCCGATCACTACGCCGATCTCGCACTCGACAGAATCGATATCGCGATTCGAATCGGCCCGCCCGATCGCGACGCGAACCTGGTCATCAGAAAGCTGGCGGACAATCCGCGCTATGTCGTCGCGAGTCACGACTACCTCGAACGCAGCGGCACACCGCCCACGCCGCAGGCGCTCGATGCCCACGAGTGTCTGCGGGTCGCGTATGGCGGCGGTTACCGCACGCGCCAGATCTGGAGCTTCCGTCGCGAGGGCGGGGAACAGCGGGTCGAAGTGCGCGGGCATCTGCTGTCGAACAGCATCGACATCCTGCTGGAAGCCGTTATCGCCGGACGCGGCATTGCGTTGCTGCCTGAATGGCTCGTTGTCGCGGAGATTCGCGCGGGACGCCTGATGCGGCTGTTCGAGCAGTTCGAGGCGACGCCGCACAATGGCGACGCAGTGGTCTATGCGGCGTATCTGCCCAATCGCCGCCATTCCAGCAAGGTGCGCGCGTTCCTGCGGTTTCTCGAGGCGCAGCTTCAATCCCCGCTGGAAGGCTGACGCGTTGCGCTCGCGTGGTTACGAATGGTTCTGTCGCGGTAAGGCGATTTTGGCGGACGATCGCGATATGATAAGGATTACTTACATCGCCAGCGAGTAGAATTGCCGAGCGGCCGTGCCAGCTTTACTTTTGTTCACAAACTGGTCTATAAACAAAATTCTTTTGAAAGAAAATCAAGAATGAATATCACCCTCGACGAATTGGCGACTTTCATGGCCGTGGTCGATACCGGCTCGATGACGGCAGCTGCCCAACATCGCGACCTGACAGTGTCGGCGGCCAGCCGGACGCTGGGGCGCCTCGAGGAAAAGTGAAAACGACTTTGATGCGCCGGACCACGCGCAGGATGGAGCTGACCGAGGAAGGGCGCGCGTTCCTTCAACACGCGCGCGCCAGCATCGATTCCGTGGAAAGCGCGGAGGAACAGATGGTCGCGCGGCGGGAAAACCCATCGGGGCTCCTGCGGATCAATGCAGTGTCGCCTTTCATGCTGCACGTGATCGCACCGCTTGTGCAAGGCTACCGCGTGCGCTATCCGCACGTTCACCTGGAGCTGAACACGAACGACGGCATCATCGATCTACTCGAGAGCCGCACCGATGTCGCTATTCGAATTGGCCGGCTCACGGATTCGACGCTGCATAGCCGGCTTGTTGGCAGTAGCCGCATGCGTGTTCTTGCGGGCCTATTGCGAAGGCCGCGCGCGATGCGATGGGCAAGACCAGACTGCGGGCAGTCGCCGATCGTGGCTATTACAGTGGGCCGCAGATCAAGGCGTGCGCGGATGCAGGGATTGCAGTCATGCTGCCGAAGCCCACGACGTCAGGCGCGAAATACCATGGCCGGTTCGACAGGGCCGATTTCATCTACATTGCGCGGGACGACGAATATCAATGTCCCGCCGGTGAACGCGCAATTTATCGCTCAACCCGGGAAGAACACGGTATGCAACTGCGTCGTTACTGGAGCAGTGCCTGTCCTCAGTGCCCCATGAAATCACAATGCACGCCAAGCACAGAACGCCGCATCACCCGATGGGAACATGAGTCGGTGCTGGACGCGGTCCAACGCCGGCTCGACAGGACGCCGGATGCGATGACCGTGCGCCGGCGAACCGTCGAACATGTCTTTGGAACGTTCACGCATTGGATGGGCTACACGCACTTCCTGACGCGCAGGCTGCCCAATGTAGGTACCGAGATGAGTTTGAACGTACTCGCCTACAATCTCACGCGAGTGCCGAGAATCCTGGGCTTTAAGAAAACGATGAAGGCGATGCGGCTGGTGGGTGCATGAGCACCCCGTGGGTCCTGAAACAAAGCCCTTAAACTCGCCTGGAACGCATCGGAGGGGTTCACTGTAGATTGTCAATTACGATGGCCGCCCGAGGGACAACTATCTTGGCCGGTCGGCGGGGTTAGTTGTCGCTGCTCAGTTCGTCATAGTTGTCGCT
>NZ_JACHDL010000040.1:0-50936 GCF_014201055.1 Paraburkholderia sp. CI2 | reverse complement strand
TCAGGCGCTCTTCAGGTTGAAGTTGCTGGTACTTTCTTTCGTGCATCGCAACACCTTATACGAAACGGTGTTGCACTTCAGATTTGAGGCCGCCCTCTCTATCGCTGTGGTGCATTTGATCCAGGTGGACGCCATTTACCGCGATTAGCGTCTATGGCTTATGCCATTTGTCCGGATGGATTGCCTACAGAAATGTTGTTACGGGACTCGACTGCGCCGCACAGTCGGCAACCGGCTTACGCCATCCCACAAGGCGACGGGAGGATCGGCGAGCGT
The DNA here is from genome assembly GCF_014201055.1 of Paraburkholderia sp. CI2. Taxonomy (NCBI): domain Bacteria; kingdom Pseudomonadati; phylum Pseudomonadota; class Betaproteobacteria; order Burkholderiales; family Burkholderiaceae; genus Paraburkholderia; species Paraburkholderia sp. CI2. The sequence goes on along the minus strand of NZ_JACHDL010000040.1, from coordinate 50,660 downwards.
AGATCCGCCGGCATGGCAGAACCGACGCACGAATGTCCGCGCGAAAGCATGGGCAACGGCTGCAAATGGCCCGGATTTTGCCGTCGCCCGATCAGACAGGTTTCAGCTCTTTCTGGAGGTTTTCGGCACAAATGGCGTGGGTATGTGCAGAACCTTCTCGCTTCCGCACTTTGGGCAAGCCGGATGAGCGTTTTCATGTTCAGCAAGATGCTCGGCATGTTCGAACATCTCACCGCACTTCTCACACCTGTACCGGTAAGTCGGCATGGCATTCCTCCAAAGAGAATCCCGCACGTCTGGCTGACCAGATACGTCTACGACGTCGGCAATAACCCATTCTAGTGCAGGAAAGTGCGAGAAACGCCTGCGTGCACCTCGCGCGCAGCGCTCATCGTATGGGGCAAATGTCAGTTTGCCCGTCGCCTACCAGCCGAAATACCTGCACGGCATCTTCCAATGTGGACGCCTGTTCTTGCATGCTGGCTGCCGCGGCTGCCACCTGCTCCACCAGGGCAACGTTCTGCTGGGTCATCTCGTCCATCTGCCCGATCGCGCGGTTGACTTCGCCGATGCCGGTACTTTGCTCGTTGCTCGCGTGGGTAATCTCACCCATCAAAGTGACCACACTATCGACAGCCGTGACGATTTCGGTCATGTCCCGGCCAGCCTGGTCGACCAGTTCGCCGCCTGCATTGACGTTGCCGACCGAGTCGGTGATCAGCGCCTTGATTTCCTTGGCGGCCATGGCGCTGCGTTGGGCCAGGCTGCGCACCTCGGCGGCGACGACCGCAAAGCCGCGTCCCTGGTCGCCGGCGCGTGCTGCCTCGACGGCCGCGTTCAAAGCCAGGATATTGGTCTGAAAGGCAATTGAGTCGATCATGCTAATGATGTCGACGATCTTGTGTGAACTGCCGCGGATCAACGACATGGTGGTCACCACATGCCCCACCACGGTGCCGCCTTTGACCGCGAGATCGGAGGCCGAGGCGATGTGTTGGTTGGCGTGCGAAGCGCGTTCGGCATTGGCGCGGACCATCGCCGTCAATTGTTCCATCGTCGATGCGGTTTCCTCGAGCGAGCCAGCCTGCGCCTCGGTGCGGGACGAAAGCTCCGCGTTGCCGGCCGCAATTTCGCGCGCGCCCAGCGCGATCATATCGGAGGCACGTCGGACGTTGCCGACTACCGAGGCCAAACCGACACTGATGCCGTTCATTGCCTGCATCAACTGGCCCAGTTCGTCGCGCCGGCTGACATGAACTTGCGCGGTCAAATCGCCGGCCGCGAGTTTTTCGGCGGCGGCCTTCGCTTCGAGCAGTTGCATGCCGAGACCGCGCCGGGTCGTCACGAAGACCAGCGCGCTGACCAGCAGCGCGCCGAGTAGCCCGAAGCCGATCACCCCGGTTTGCAGGAAAGCGGGCAACGCCGCTCCCGGGCTCGATCGGTCGGGGGGGATCACGGCCTCCAGCAGCCGAGCATAGCCCAGCAGAAGTACGGTATTGGCGGCCAGGGTAAGCAGCGCGAGTCTGGCTCCGATCGACAGGTTCCACACCTCACTGACGTCGAGGCCGACATACAGCGCGCCGATTATCTCGCCAGAACTGTCCCGGATCGGCTCGTACCGTGTCATGTATTGCTTGCCGAATAGCGTCGCGTAACCGGTGTAGGGTTGCCCGCCGCGCAGCATCCGATAGCCGGGATGCGAGCGGTCGAGTACCGTGCCCACGGCCCGCTCGCCGGTTTGCCTTTTGACCGAAGTGGCGACGCGCACGAAGTCGTCGCCAATTGCGACGAATAACGTGCCCGTCGCGCGGGTTTTGCCGGTGAAGTGGTCCACTTCGCCGTAGTTGAGGTTCAGCAGGGTGTTCCCGTTCAGCAGCCCGGGGGTCATGACACCGAGGATGTCGACACTGCTTGATTCGTCGCGTGAAAATGGAGCTGGAAAATACCCGGCGAGCGTTCGCGCGTGACGGCGCACCTGGGCCTTGAGCGGCAGCAGAGAGTACATGAAGTGAACCCCGTCGACTAAGTCAGCGAGCCGAATAAATCGGACGTTTTATTCTGAATTCATTAGACAGAATATTGCATCAGATGGCAATAGAGTGTGCTCGCTAATCTCAGCTCACTGAAAGGCGGCGCCAGGGCGAACCTCAAGAATATCGGCATGCGCCGTGGCGCTCCGCGCGGGTCATAGATGTTTGAACACGCCGAACGCCAGAGCACGCAGTTCTTCGAACTGCGTGACGAGTTCGACACACAAAATGAAGGCCAGCATTGCAGAAGGTCCCGGATGGCGTTCGATCCATCGCAGCGCCGGGGTCGCGTAGCGCGCGCGGATCGCATCTCGAGTCAGGACCAAGGTAATCACGATGCCCACGGCGCCCCCTACCAACAAATCGGTCGGATAGTGAAAGCCGAGATAGGCCCGCGGAAGGCAAATGAAGAGCGCGGTGTAGAGAAGCGCCAGCACGCCGATGCCCCGCCACACGAGGAAGATGCCGGTGGCGATGGCCATCCACAGCATGGCGTGATCGCTTGGGAACGAACTCCAGTCTGACAACTGCGCAGTCTGGGCCGCGCCGCTCGCGAACTGCAGATGAAGTTCGGCGCTATAGATGGGACGCACTCTAAAGGGCAACCAGTGAGCCAGCAGCCTTCCGACGAAGAGCGCCACGACACCGCTGAGAAGCGTCGCGAGAACTATTTCGCGCCGCCATTCGGCGCGCCCGTCTTGCTGAAACCAGATCCACCAAAGCAACGCAGTCAGTACCAGGCCTTTAAAGGTGTAGAGGTCGGCGATGGCTTGTATCGATTGGGTCGCGAAATGACCGAAGTGTATGCTGGACAGATATGTTTCGATGGTCGAATCGAAGCTGTTCATGCTCTTGTAATCAATATCTGCTAGTCGAAGCGGAACGTCAGAATAATTGAGGCAAGCGACAACCAATGAGGCGCAGACAACGTTTGCTAGCAATTTGCCCGTCCGAGGCGGTGTTCGCGGCATGCGCCGCCGCAGTGCGAAGCCAGGGCGGCCCGTTATGGCGCCCCCTTAACCCGCTCATGCGGATTCTCCACTCCCGCCATGCTCAGCGCCTCATGCAGCGTGCCGAAAATACAGCGCTCCTCGACGATCGGCGTGATTCCATGCCGATCCATATCCGAGCGCAAATAGCGATTCACCCGCGCAAAGACCACCTCGATCCCATTGCGCTTGAGCGCCGAGCACAACTCGCCCACCGAGCGCGCCGCCGAATAATCGACATCCGTAATCGCGCTCGCATCGACGACGAACCAGCGCACGGCGTTCGGTGCGTGATCGATCAGGCGGCGCGTATCGTCGACGAAAAAATGATCGTTCGCGTAGAACAGATCGGCGCCGAAACGATACACGATCAACCCCGGCGCGGTCTCCACGCCGGGCACCGCCGGCACCGGCACCCACATGCCGTCGCCGTTGGGCGCGAGCATCATCGTGTGGGGGCGGTAGCTGTGTCGCACGTGACGCAGCAACGACAACGCGACGGCGACCAGAATGCCGTGCTCGACGCCGATCAGCACGACCGCCGCCGCCGTGAACAACGCCAGCGCGAATTCGCCGGGACTTTCGCGGCGAATCGAAAAGAGCGACTGCAGATCGATCAGGCCGACCGCGATCGTAAACACGATGCTCGCGAGAATGCAGTGCGGCAGATACTGCAGATAGCGGCTGAAAAACAGCAGCACGACCACCACGACCGCCGCGAACACGAGCTGCGCGAACTGGCTGCGCGTGCCGGCGCGATCGGCCATCGCGGTCTGCGTCAGGCTGCCGTTGACGACGAACGCGCCGGAAAACGCCGCCGCCGCGTTGGCGGCCGCGATGCCGAGCAGGTCTGCGTTGGTATCGATCGGCTCGTGATAGCGGTCGGCGAACACCCGGCTCGCCGCGGCGCTTTGCGCGACGATCATCACGAAGCACGACGCCGCGACCGGCACGAGATCGAGCATCTGCTGCCACGTCACCGACGGAATCCGCAGCGGCGGCAATCCGCCCTCCACCGGTCCGAGGATGGAGATGCCGTGCGCGGCGAATCCGAACACATCGCTCGCGGCAATGCCCGCGACGACCGCGACCAACGGCACCGGCAGGCGCGGCCAGAAACGTTTGCAGACGAGAATCGCGGTCACCACGAGCAGCGAGATCGCCAGTGTCGGCCGATTGATCTGCGCGGCGTCGCTCACGACGAGCAGTAGTTGTTTCACGCTGCTCGCCGCATGTCCGGGCACGCCGAGCATGTCGCCGAGCATCGCGATGCCGACCTGCACGCCGACGCCCGCAAGAAAGCCGACCAGCACCGTACGCGACAGGAAATCGGCGAGAAAGCCGAGCTTGAAGATGCGCGCGACGAACAGCAACGCGGCCGTCAGCAACGCGACCATCGCCGCGAGCGCCGCATACTCGGCGCTCGACGCGGGCGCCATCGTCGAAAGACGACTCGCGAAGATCGTCGCGGTGGCCGAATCGGCGGCCACGACCAGATGCCGCGAAGCACCGAAGAACGCGAACGCGACGAGCGGCAGGAACACCGTGTAGAGCCCGGTGACGGCCGGCATGCCGGCAATGCGCGCATAGCCGAGGACCTGCGGAATATCCATCGACGCAAGCTGCACACCGGCCAGCGCATCGCGCGCCGCCGCAATCCGGCTCAAAGGAAGAACGCCCTTCAGCACGCTGGCACGCGCCGCCATTTTTTGCAGAGAATCTTGCATACGCGATGCTGACCTAAAACGAAAGTAATCGCGCATCGTGCCGCGAACCGGCGCGCCAAGGCAAGACTTATGGAAGGGAGAACGGGCTATTGACGAAAACGAAAACGAGAAAGCAAACCGAAAGAACGCAAACGATTGCTCCTTTCAAGCGCACAACGAACTAACGGACGTTAATCGCAAAGCGAAAATCTCCACGGCGCAGCCGCGGAAAAAAACGCGCGAAGAAGATCTACCGTTTGAATTGCCCTGTCTGCGGGTCCACATGGCGCGCGAAACCGAACAGCGCAGCAATGCAGATCGGACAGGCGATCAGAAAGATGACCAGCATCACACTCACCCCGTAACAACTTGTTACCGGGAAGTGTAAAGAAATTTGAAGTAAGTTTAATGAGGGAAAACCGCAAAGCACTATTGCGCAGGATTACGGGAGCCTTAAAAAAGATCGTCGATACATAAGTGAAAACGCGAATAGGCGCACCATGCCGCACGTCAAAACCCGCGCGGAAATATCCGTTGGACTTCAAGGAAACCCCCGCCGCGCATTGTTGGCAGCCGCGCCCCTAGTCCGCTCGCAGGTCTGCACACCGCCCGCATACGACAGCCGCCACGATTAGGCAAACCCTTCTACCGCTTTGCGCCGCGCGTATTTTTCTTCGGCATCGGCGCTGGTCCGACCGATTCGCGCATCGTCACGCTGAGCGGAAACTCGCGCAAGATCTCCCAGGTGGTGCCATAACACTGGTTGATGAGCCAGCGCACCGCGTTTTGCGTAAGTTCCCCGGTTGGAATATGCACCGACGTGAGCCCGGGCGCCGCGTAGGCGGCCGAGTAGTCGTCGTCGTAGCTGATCACGGAGATGTCGTGCGGCACCGAAATGCCCGCCTGGTGAAAGCGCGCGAGCACGCTGACCGCCATCGTGTCGTTCGCGCAGAACAGGCCGGTCACGCGTCGCTGCGTCTCGAGCAGCTTCTGCGCGGCCGCGTAGCCGCCTTCGGGCGAAAAGTCGGATTCGATCAGCGTGACGTCGTCGCGCGCAATGCCGGCTCGCGCGAGCTCGGCGAAAAAGCCGTCGATCCGCATCACGTTGTCCGATGCGGTAGCGGGCCCGGAAATCACCGCGATGTCGCGATGCCCGTGATCGAGCAGCGTGCGCGCCGCGAGTTCGCCACCGCGCCGATGATCTGCGCTGAACGACGCCTCGGGCAACTGCTCGAACGCGCGATTCAGGAACACCATCTTCGGATGCATGCCATGGAGCATGATCAGGTCTTCGTCATGCAGATCGTGGCTGATCACGACCACGCCATCGCAATCGCGGCCGATCAAAAAGCGCACTGCCTCGATCGCCTGCTCGCGCGGCGACACCTCGCCGCAACCGGTTGCGACCACGACATGGCGCCCCACCGCGCGCAGCTCGGTGTCGGTCTGCTTCAGGATCGTGCCGTAATAGGAACCAAAGAAGGTCGGCACGAAGATGCCGATGATGCCGAGCTGCTGCGTCGCCATCGCCCGGCCGATCGACGACGGGCGGAAATTCAGCGCCTCGATCGCCGCCTTCACGCGCGCCGCGGCATCGGCGGAAATCGGTCCCTTGCCGGAAATGGCTCGTGAGGCGGTCGACATGCCCACGCCGGCCAGTTCCGCGACGTCCTTGAGTGTTGCCACGCGGTTCTCCATCAAGCCTGTCTCGACGAGCCGCTTCGCGCGTGACGCGCCGCGGCGTTATAAGCGCGCGCCGCTCGCTTCGTCGAATAGCGAGACATGCGCGGCGTCGAACGAGAACGCCACGGTGTCATCCTCCGCAATCGGCGCCTTGGTCTGATCGATCGACGCGATCTGTTCGCCATGATAGTCGAGCCAGATCACGCGGTGGTTGCCCATCGGCTCCATCAGCGAAACTTTCGCGCGCTCGCTGGCGCCTTCCGTGATATGCACGTCTTCGGCGCGTACGCCGAGCACGCAGCGCACGCCCTGCGCGGGCGCCCCCTTGAACGCGTACGCCGACACGTCGATCCGCACCTGCCCAGTGCAAAAGTGAAGCGCGCCGTCGCGCGTCTCGAGCGTGCCCTTCAGCAGATTCATGGCCGGCGAGCCGAGGAAGGTCGCCACGAACAGATTGTTCGGCCGCGCATAGACCTCCGCCGGCGTGCCGAACTGCTGGATCACGCCGCCGCGCATCACGGCCATGCGCGTCGCGAGCGTCATCGCCTCGACCTGGTCGTGCGTCACGTAGATCATCGTCGCGCCCAGGCTGTGATGCAGTTGCTTCAGTTCGCGGCGCAGTTCGGTGCGCAGCTTCGCGTCGAGGTTCGACAGCGGTTCGTCGAACAGGAACACGTCGGCCTCGCGCACGATCGCGCGGCCGATCGCGACGCGCTGCCGCTGTCCGCCCGACAACTGCGACGGCTTGCGCTTGAGCAGCGGCCCCAGTTGCAGCATCTCCGACGCGCGGGCGACGCGCCGCGCGATTTCCGCCTTCGGCGTGCCGTTGATGCGCAGCGCGAACGACAGGTTGCGCTCGACGCTCATGGTCGGATACAACGCGTACGACTGGAACACCAGCGCGATGCGGCGATCCTTCGGATCGGCCCACGTCATGTCCTCGCCGGCGATCTCGATGCTGCCGTCGCTGACGTCGATCAATCCCGCGATGCTGTGCAACAGCGTGGACTTGCCGCAACCCGACGGCCCCAGCAGCACGACGAACTCACCGGCGAGCACGTCGAGATCGAGATTCTCGATCACCGTGTTCGAACCGAGGCGAATCGTCAGATTGCGGACCGCCACATTGGCTGGATGCGTGAGCGCCGCGGCGTCGGAGTCAACGTCAGCGCTTGCACCCGGCACGCCGGCCGCATCGGTCGCATTAGCCATGTTTGCCATGCCCTACCCCTTGACGGCGCCCGACGCAATGCCGCGCACGAACCAGCGGCCCGAAATGAAATAAACCGCGAGCGGCACCAGCGACGTCAGGATCGTCGCCGCCATATTGACGTTGTAGAGCCGCTCGCCGGTCGTCGTGTTGATGATGTTGTTCAACTGCACCGTCATCGGCAGATTCTTCGTGCCAGCGAACACGAGGCCCAGAATGAAGTCGTTCCAGATGTTCGTGACCTGCATGATCAGCGCGACGACGATGATCGGCGTCGACATCGGCAGCATCAGTTGAAAGAAGATGCGCCAGAAGCTGCCGCCGTCGATGCGCGCGGCCTTGAACAGCTCCTGCGGAATCGACGCGTAGTAGTTGCGGAACAGCAGCGTCATCACCGGCATGCCGAACATCGTATGGATCAGCACGATGCCCGGCAGCGAGCTGAACAGATGCACGCTCGCGAGCACGCGCACGAGCGGGTAGATCATGACCTGCACTGGAATGAACGCGCCGATCAGCAGCACGCCGAACAGCAGACCCGCGCCGCGTGGCCGCCAGAACGACAGCGCGTAGCCGTTCACCGCGCCGACCATGATCGACAGCACCGTGCTTGGCACGACGATACGCACCGAGTTCCAGAAGCCGACGCGAATGCCGTTGCAATCGAGCCCGGTGCAGGCCGACTGCCATGCGGCGCTCCACGCGTCGAGCGTGAAATGCATCGGCAAGCCGAGCAGATTGCCGAGGCGGATCTCGCTCATCGGTTTGACCGACGTGACCAGCATCACGTAGAGCGGCAGCAGAAAGAACACCGCCGCGGTGAGCAGAAACGCGTAGATGCCGAGCCGCGCCGGCGAGAACGCCGAGCGGCGGGGCCGCGTGCGCGCGCGATGCGGCATGCCGCCTTTGAGCGTGGAATCGAGCGTGTTCATCCTCTCTCCCCGCGCAGCGCCGCACGGCTGCGTGCATAGAAGAACGGCGCGAGCACCGCGAGCACCGTCGCCAGCAGCACGATCGATGCGGCCGACGCAAGGCCGATGTTCGCGCGCCCGAACAGATAGTCCATGATGAATTTGGCCGGCACTTCGCTCGCGGTGCCGGGGCCGCCCTGCGTCATCGCGACGACCGCGTCGTACAGCTTCACGACCATCACGAACAGCAGCACGAACGCGGTCGAGATCGATGGTCCGAGCATCGGCACCACGATGCTCGCGTACACGCGCCAGCGAGGAATGCCGTCGATGCGCGCGGCTTTCCACAACTCTTCGTCGATGCCGCGCAGGCCCGCGAGCAACAGCGCCATCACGAGGCCCGAAGCCTGCCACACGGTCGCGATCACGATCGTGTAGATGACCCAGTCCTGATCGACGATCCAGTCGAAGCGCGCATGCGCGAAGCCGAGATTGCGCAGCACCTGCTGCGCACCGAGCGCGGGATTCAGGATCCATTGCCACACGAGCCCGGTCGCGACGAACGACATCGCGTACGGATACAGAAACACCGTGCGCAACGCGCCTTCCGCGACCACGCGCTGATCGATAAAGATCGCCAGCAGCAAGCCGATCACCATGCACGCGATGATGAAACACGCGCCATAGATCACGATGTTCTGCAGCGACGTCAACCAGCGGTCGTTGTGAAAGAGCCGCACGTACTGCGTGAAGCCCACGAAGTCGTGCGACGGAAACGTGTGCGAATTGCTGAGCGACACGCGCGCGGTCCAGACCATCGTGCCCAGGTACGTGAACACGACGGTCAGGAGCATCGGCAGCAAGGCCAGCCAGACCGCGATCGAAAACCGCCGGTTCAGCGGCTTGTTTCGCGGTTTGGGGTGCGACTTGTCCTGTGGTTTCGAACCCTCGGCTGGCAGCTTGAGCGCGTGCATGGCGAGGCCTAGCCCTTCAACGCGCTGGCGAACGCTTTCTGCGCGTCGTCGACGGACTCGTTCTTGTTCCAGAAGTTCGTCACGACGTCAGTCAGCGCACCCTGCGTATCGGGCGACAGCAGCATTTCCGGATTCGGCAACTGGCGCGACTTGTCCTTCATGATCGCGATGCCCTCCTTGGCGCAGACGTCGAGGCTGCTTGCGTCGACGTCAGACCGGATCGGAATCGAGCCCTTCTTCGCGCTGAACGCGACCTGCGCGGACGGCGAGGTCATCACCGTGGCGAGCAGATTCTGCGCCTTGATCGCCGACGCGCTGTCGGTCTTCGGGAACACGAAGACGTCGCCCGCGACCAGATACGGCGAACGCGGACCGAAGCCCGGGAAGCAGCCGAAGTCCTTGCCCGCCGTTTGATTCGCCGCGACGAACTCGCCCTTCGCCCAGTCGCCCATGATCTGAACGCCGGCCTTGCCCGAAGTCACGAGCGCGGTCGCGTCGTTCCAGTTGCGGCCAGGCGAGCCCGGATCGACGAAATCGTGCAGCCGCTTGAACGACACGAGCACCTTCTTGAACGCATCGGAGTTCACCGCGTTCTGATCGTGATCGCGATAGACCTTCATATACAGGTCCGGGCCGCCCACATCGGCGAGCACCGCGTCGAACGTGATCTTCTCCTGCCACGGCTGGCCGCCGAACGCGAGCGGAATCACGCCCGCGCTCTTCAGCTTGCCGAGATCGGCGATGAATTCGTCGTAGCTTTTGGGCTCGCTCGCGATGCCCGCTTTCTGGAACACCGGCTTCGAGTAGAAGAACCATGCGGGCATATGAATGTCGACCGGCGCCGCGTAGAAATGGCCCTTCACGCGGATACTGTCGAGAATCGACTGCGGGAAAATGCCGTTCCAGTTTTCTTTCGCGGCGACGTCGTCGACGTTATTCAGGAGTCCCTGGTCGATCAGATCGTGAAACTGCTTCGACGTATTGAACTGGGCGGCGGTGGGTGGATCACCGCCGACGATCCGGTTGATCGCGGTGGCGCGCGCCTGATCTCCGCCGGCGACTGCGTTGTCGACCCATTGGCCGCCGGCCTTGTCGTACGCGACGGCAAACTGCCGAATCGCGGCCGACTCGCCGCCCGAGGTCCACCAGTGAATCACGTTAGCCTTGAGCGGTTCCGCATGCGCGACGACGCCATACAGCGCCAGTGCCGCAACTACGCCTCGCAAGACCATTCTGTTGCTGTTCATTCCGTCTCCTCCAGGCTCAGTGCCCGTGTGTCAAGTCGAAATACCAATCAGCTCCACCCGGTTTTACATCGTTGCTGCGTCGTTTTAATTGTGTTTATTGCGCTTGCGCGTTGCGATCTTCCAGGAATTTCGACACCAGCTCCGCGCTGCGCTTGACCGTACGCTTCTGCGTTTGGTAGTCGACGTGCACGATGCCGAAGCGCCGCTCATAGCCGAAAGCCCACTCGAAGTTGTCCATCAGCGACCACAGGAAATAGCCGCGCACGTCGACGCCCGCCTTGATCGCCTGATCGACCGCGGCGAGATGGCGCTTCAGGAACGAGATGCGCTGCGTGTCCTCGACGCGGCCGTCGATCACCTTGTCGTCCGATGCCATGCCGTTCTCGGTGATGTAGATCGGCGGCAGATTGGCATAGGTATCCCTGAAACCGGTCAACAGATCGCGAAGACCGTCAGGGTAAACCTCCCAGCCCATCTGCGTGCGCTCGACACCCTCGAGCGGCACCTCCTTGAAACCGTGCCCACCATCGCTCGCCACGTTGGTGCGGAAATAATAGTTGATGCCGAGAAAATCGAGCGGCGTATTGATCGTCCGCATGTCGCCTTCGAGTACGAGCGGCTCGCTGCCAGGCCACAACTCGAACAGGTCTTGCGGATACTCGCCCTTGAACAGCGGATCGAGAATCCACGCGTTGTGCTGAACTTCGAACAGCTCGGCCGCGCGACGGTCGGCGGCGCTGTCGCTATTCGGCGTGCCGCGCCCGACATTCGCGACGATGCCCTTGTGCGAGCGCGGATCGTTCACGCGCAGCACCGGAATCGCGAGACCGTGCGCGAGCAGCAGATGATGCATGGCCTGCGCGGCGAAACGCAGGTTCGAGAGTCCCGGCGCGTGATGGCCGTTGCCGTAGCCGAGGTACGCCGAACACCACGGCTCGTTGAGCGTCGCCCACGCATCGACGAGGCCGTGCAGCTCGCGGCTCATCAGATCCGCGTAATCGACGAAACGGTACGCGGTTTCGCGATTGAGCCAGCCGCCGCGATCCTCGAGATGCTGAGGCAGATCCCAGTGATAAAGCGTGACGAAAGTCGTGATGTTCTTCTCTTTGAGCCGTCCGAGCAGGCGCTTGTAGAAGTCGAGCCCCTTGCGGTTCGGCGTGCCGTTTTCGTCCATCACACGCGGCCATGCGGTCGACAGCCGGTACGCTTCGAGGCCGAGGCCCGCGAGCAGGTCGACGTCCTGTTCCCAGCGATGATAGTGATCGCACGCGACGGCGCCAGTGTCGCCGGCCAACACCTTGCCCGGTGTGGCCGAGAACGTGTCCCAGATCGACGGCAGGCGGCCGTCTTCGTTGACCGCGCCTTCGATCTGATACGACGCGGTGGCCGCGCCGAGCACGAAATCCTGGCGCCACAGCGACGAATCGGCGGGCGGTGTGAATGGATCGGAATGCGGTTCGCCGTGAGCGGTTGGACGGGCGGCGTCGATGACTGCGGATGCGTCGTTTACCACGGATTCTCTCCTGCCAATGAGGTCGTTGAACCGGGTGTGGTGGAGCTCGAGGCGCTGGCGTTCGAACTTACTGCGAACGCTTAAGTGGAAGCGCTTCCACACTGTCCAGCGAACGATAGCAGCGGGGAAATCGGCGCAGCAATCCGGGTTTGTCTGGAGGGGTTTCTGGCATGCGTGCAAGGATGATGCGGCGCGCATCGAGGTTGTCCGACTGCAACGGACAGTTGCGGCTTCCGACGAAAATCCCTGGCAGCCGTGCAACGCAAAGTCTCGGATCGCCGACAATCAGCTTATCCACTGAAGCATGGAAGACGATTGCGATGAGCGAATTCAATCTGTCGGAACTCTACCGCGGCTATATCGCCTGCCTGAACACGCAGGACTGGTCAAAGCTGCGAGACTTCGTTGGCGAAGACGTGAAGTACAACGGCCAACGAATCGGTTTGTCCGGCTATCGCGAGATGCTGGAAAGAGACTTCCGCGAAATTCCCGACCTGCACTTCGAGATTCAGATGCTGGTTTGCGAGCCGCCACATATCGCAAGCCGATTGCATTTTGACTGCACACCCATCGGCTTGTTACTTGGGCTTCCCGTGCAAGGAAAACGGGTGGAGTTTTCCGAGAACGTCTTCTACGAGTTTGGTGACGGCAAGATCCAGCAAGTCTGGTCGGTCATCGATAAAGCCGCGATCGAGAGTCAGTTGTAGCGGCTCAGGGACACGCCGCGCTCAAACGCTTCGCGCGGCAATTCTGCCATGTGGGGAAATGCCGCGGTTATCAGAAACGCCCGCATTTCACTTCGATTCTTTTTATCGGGCGAATGCGCTCGTCTATGGCTCGTCGTCCTCGCGATCGGGGTCGACGTCGGGATCGAGCGGCGGCTCATCCGGGTCCTGCGATGGACCGACGTCGGGCAGATCCGTCTGCACGACGTCGGACTGATCCGGGCGGATCGGGTTTTCGTCCTTGTTCGGTGTGGTTGCCATGGCCGGTCCTCCTTAGGTCGTTGCCATGCTGAAGCGGCAGCAAGTTGCGCTCCCGATCCAGACGCGGCCATGCCCTGTCCGGTCACAAATCGAAGCCCATTTGCGCACGGCCAAGCTCGGTGAGATCGTCTGGCGTCGCGCGGCCGACGAAATCGACTTCGAAATGATCGGCCGGAAAATCCGGCGGGCTCCTGCCTTCGAGAAAGCCCGGCAGTTGCCGCTTCAGATACGCATCGTTCTTCGCGCAGCCCGGCAGCGAAGCGATATACATCACGTTGCTATAGCCGTTGCCGCGATGCGCGTCCTCGACCGCGTGAATGACGTCGCTATGCCAGAACACGGTGTCGCCCGCCTGCATCAGCGGAATCGACGACAGCGCATGAAACAGCGGCGCGTGATAGTCGGACTTGATCGACAGCGCGCGCCCCGGCGTCGCTCCGCACAGATCGTCTTCGGCGACATCATCCTGAAGCGCGCGCAACAGGATGTAGACCATCGAGTTCGCCATTGGCACCAACTGCAGCGTGCCGTCGCCGGGGCCCTGCGGCGTCAGCGCGGTCCAGCCTTGAAACGTGCGGAACATCGAGCAGACGGCCGGCGATGCGATCTCCTCGACTTCGGTTCGCCACGCGGCGTCGAACGGATCGTAGTCGCGCCAGTGGCCCGAGAACACATGGCGATAGACCTTGCGGAAGTTCGGCTCGATCCAGCGCTCCACCGAACCGCCGTCGCAATGCGCCGACAACCCGAGCGATTCCGATCCGGGCGGCCGACGGCGCAGGCGGTCCGCATACACCGGCACATGGTTCGGATCGAAATGCACGCGCCCTTCGCTTTCGGTGCGCCACAGCCGGTTCAGGAACACGCGGGCCTGCGTGAGCTCGGTCGATTGCCGCGCGAGCACCTGCGGTTTCGACCAGTACACACCGTAGATTTGCGGCTTGCTCGAGGCGAGCTGCCCAAAGTACCTGTCTTCCGCGCGATTCTGCAGCTTTGCGTCGAGGTCGTTGCGCTCGACGTAGTCGGCGATGTCCTGATCCCATTGCTCGACGAGCGACCGGTCGAACACCTTGCGGATCACACAGGCGCCGCGAGCTTTGACGAGCGCGATCTGCTCGTCGGTGACCCGGTTCGCCACGATGTCGGCGAACTGGATTTCCGGAATGACCGGCTCGCCGCGCTCACGCAGCGTCGCGATTCGCTCCGCCTCCTTCGTCATCGCCGCTTCGACGTCGGCGAACACGTCGCGGTAGTTCGGCAGCATCGCGCGCAGTTCGCGCTTCGCTTGACGGATGGCTGCCGGCAGGTCGTCGATTTGCAAGGCCATTGCATCGTCTCCATGTGGTTTCTGATGCTTGAAGCGTACGCGAACGATCGCCGCCTGCGTGATACTATCCGGTCAAAGATTTGACGATTTCGGACATGAAAGCCGCTTTTGAACATGTGGATTTTAGCCGGGACTGTTCGGTCAGGGTTTACCACCGCCGGCTGCCCCGCATCCCTTTCGAATGGCACCACCATCCCGAGTACGAGCTGACGCTGACGATGAACAGTCAGGGCAAGCGGTACATCGGAGACTCCGTCGCGACCTACGGCGCGGACGATCTGGTGCTGGTGCCGCCGAATCTGCCGCACACTTGGTCCTCGAACCGTTCGATCGACGCGGCGCACCCGCAGGTCGCGATCGTCGTATGGTTCGACGGCGCGTGGGTGCGGCGACTCGCCGATGTCTGCCCCGAATACAACGGACTTTGCGACCTGTTGCGCAGAGCGGCCTGCGGCCTCGCGTTCGAAGACGGTGCCGGCACACGCATGCGCGAACACCTCGACCGCCTGCTGTCCGACAAACCGCGCGAACGCTTGCAGGCGGCGCTCGATGTACTGGATCTGCTGTCGGCGCTGCCCGCCACGCCGCTCGCGTCCCCAAGCGCATTCGACGCGCGAACCGGCACGCCGACTGGCCACGAATCCGATCAGATCAATCGCGTGCTCGCGTTGATCGAAACACAGTTCGCGTACCCGCTTCGGCTTTCCGCGCTGGCCAAGGCGTCGGGGCTTTCCGAGCGCTCGTTGACGCGCCATTTCACGCAGCATCTTGGCGAGAGCGTCGGGCGCTACCTGACGCGCGTACGAATCGGCCACGCATGCCGGATGTTGACCGATACGCAAGCGCCGATTTCCGTCATTGCGACGCGCTCCGGGTTCGCAAACGTCGCGAATTTCAACCGGCAATTCAAAGCCGCCAAGGACATGACGCCGGTTGAATTCAGGCAGCAGTTCGCGGGCGCGCGGCGGGCGGAGCAACAGATGTCGCCAATGCTCACCGAGCGCTCGCCTTCTCTGCGGAGACTTCGCAACAAAGGAGACGGCAAGCGGATGTCTCGGCCCGCGCGTGCAGGCCGGCAGTCCGAATGACCGGACTACCCGGCGAGCAATCCCTGCAGGCGCCAGACATTTTTTGCACGTCCGGGGGAGTACTTGCAGCAAGGGTGGGGCCAGGGATTTTATGGCGCAGACTATGCGCTGGCGGCGAAATTTCAACGCGACGGCAACGCGCGGCTGGTCGACTGCAATACCCGACTCTGGAGGCACTCCATGAACGAACAAGCGATACGTGAAGCCTTGAACGCACACTGGCGAGCGTCGGCGGACGGCGATCTCGACGCCGAACACGCTATCTACGCCGACGATGCGATCTGCGACTATCCCCAATCAGGCGAGCGAATTCATGGACGAACCAATTTGCAGGCTCTGCGCGGCCATCATCCCGGCAAGCCATCGGGTTTCGCGATCAGGCGAATTCAAGGCGAGGGCAATCTGTGGATCACCGAGTACACGATCAACTATCAGGGGCGCATCGCTTACACGGTCAGCGTGATGGAGTTCCGCGAAGGCAAGGTCGTCCACGAGACGCAGTATTTTGCTGATCCGTTCGAGGCACCGGATTGGCGGAGTCAATGGGTTGAGCGGACCGCGTGAAAAAACGCGCGGCGGCCGTGTAGGACCAAGGTCCGATTGATGACAAACGCGCGCATGCGACTATGCTTCGAGGGGGCTGAAGCCCGAACTTGACGAGGTTCGCTATGCGGCAGGCCAAGATCGTTATCGTCGGCGCGGGGCTGGTCGGGGGATCGGCAGCGCTGTTCGTGGCGTTGGCCATTCCGAGTGCGAAAGTCGTCATGATCGATGTCGCGCGGGTGCGCGCTGAGGGACAGGTTCTCGATCTCGCCCACGCCGCGGCATTCTGGGGGCACAGCCGTTTTCGCGCAGGGGACTACGAAGACGCGCGTGACGCCGACATCGTCGTGATCACGGCCGGCGCCGGCGTCAAACCCGGCGAGACTCGCCTGCACCTTGCCAGAACCAATGCGGACATCGCGACCGAAATCGTCGGGCGGATCGCGCCGCTCGCGCCCGACGCCATCTATCTGATCGCGACCAACCCATGCGACGTGCTGACCGGCGCTGTTTACGACCAACTGCGTTGCGAGCGCGAGCGCGTCATCAGCACGGGAACCTCGCTCGATACCGGGCGGCTGCGCTCCCTGCTGTCCGAGCGGCTCGGCGTGGTGGCCTCCGCGATTCACGCCTATGTGCTCGGCGAGCACGGCGAATCGGCCGTGATCCAGTGGTCCGCCGCAACGGTCTGCGGCATGCCCCTCGAAACCTTCCTGACGCGCAACGGCAAGGAGCTGGGCCCCGCCAGCAGGGATCTGATCCTGCGCTCCGTCCACGAGGCGGCGAAGCTCATCAAGGAAGGCAAAGGCGCCACCCATTACGGCATCGCCAGCGCGATAGGAAGGATCTGCGAGGCCATCGTGCACGACACCGATCTGATTCTCACGGTTGGCATCGTCCAGCCCGAAGTGGAAGGCGTACCGGACGTGTGCGTGTCGCTGCCAATGGTCGTCAATGGCGCGGGCGCGCGGTTGATCGCCTATCCGGAACTCGACCCTATCGAGCGCGAGACCTTGCTAGGTAGCGCGCGCATCGTCAAGGACGCGACGGAAAGGGTGCTCCACGAGCGGTGACGCCTTCCCGCGCACTCCGACAATACCCAACCACGCCGGCACGAGGTCCATCATGGCTCCTACACCTGCCAAGGTTTCACGGCCCACCAGCTCGCCTCCCGCCACGCCGAAGCCCTCGGTCGGACTGCCGGCCGGCGTCTGGAAATATCTGGTACCGATCGCGGTCGGCGTCGCGCTGTGGTTTCTGCCCGCGCCCGCCGGCCTCCAGCCGAAGGCGTGGCATATGTTCGCCGTGTTCGTCGCGACCATTGCCGGCATCATGACCGCCCCGCTGCCGATGTCGGTGGTTGCCATCATCGGCTCGACCATTGGCGTGCTCGTCGGCGTTCTGTCGTTTGCCGACGTCACCAAATCCACCGGCACCGACCTCGTATGGCTCGTGATGCTCGCGTTTTTCATTTCACGCGGCGTGATCAAGACCGGCCTTGGCCGCCGGATCGCGCTTCTGTTCATGCGATTGCTGGGAAAGCGAACGACGGGGCTCGGCTACGGGCTCGTGTTGACCGAACTCGTGATCTCCCCCGCGATGCCGAGCATCACCGCGCGCGCGGGCGGCGTGATGTTGCCGATCACGCGAGCCATCTCCGAAGTGCTGGGCAGTCACGCCGACGATCCGGAATCACGCGTGAAGGTGGGACGCTACCTGATTCTCTGCGCCTTCCACGCGAACATCATCACGGCGGGCATGTTCATCACGGCAATGGCGGGCAATCCGCTGGCGGTCAGGCTGGCCGCGGACCAGGGCGTGTCGATCAGTTGGCTCGACTGGGCGGTGGCGGCGTCGATCCCCGGTCTGCTGTGCCTCGCCGTGATTCCGATCGCCATGCTGTGGATCGCCCCGCCGCAGGTCAGACGCACCCCCGATGCCACCGACCTCGCGCAACGAGAGCTCACGACGATGGGGCCCATCTCGGTCAAAGAAATCATCATGGCGTGCATCTTCGTCGGCTTGCTGGTGCTATGGGTGTTCGGCGACGATCTCGGCGTCGGCGCGACGCTCGCGGCGGCGATCGGCGTTTCGTTGCTGTTCATCAGCGGCGTGCTGACCTGGCAGGACGCGCTGAACGAGAAGTCCGCCTGGGACACGATGATCTGGATCGGCCTGCTCATCATGCTGGCCTCCAAGCTCAACGAATATGGCATGGTGAGCTGGTTCGGCAAGGAATTCGGCGCGCATCTCGCGGGCTTTCCGATGCTGGCGGTCTATATGATGGTGGCGGCGATCTACGTTTACATTCACTACTTTTTCGCCAGCGCCACCGCGCATATCAGCGCGCTGTTTCCGCTCTCCATGGCACTGATGGTCGCCGCCGGCGTCCCGCCCTTCGTCGCCGCAGTCTCACTCGGGATTCTGAGCAATGTGAACGGCTGCCTGACGCAATATGGCATCGGCTCCGGTCCCGTCATGTTCGGCGCGGGCTACGTGACCCAGGGCGAATGGTGGAAGGCGGGATTTTTGATGAGCCTGTTTTACATGGTGGCCTGGCTGGTCGTTGGGCCGCTTTGGTGGAAGGTGCTGGGGCACGTATGAGAGATTCGCGCCGGAGCAAGATGGAGCGCAACGTTCCAGATCGAGTCTGATTGGATAACATAAGGCCGCGAAACTTCGCTTGCAGATGCTGTATCGTGAGCGCCTACGCCCTTGCATAGGTCCACGATCTCCGTCCAGACGTCTCAGATGATTCCGCTCCACCGCAATCCAGCTTTCTATCAGCTCCTTGCCGACAGCTACGCCCAGCGGCTTGGTCGTCCGCTGGTGCCGCAGGCCATGCCCGTGGACGAAGCAACCGAATGGCTCTACGAGAGTGCCCCATTCGCGGTACTCGCGCACAACACCGATCCCGACCCGCTCTTTATTTACGGCAACAAGGCCGCACAGCGCCGCTTTGGATACAGCTGGGATGAAATCACCCGACTGCCGTCCCGACTCTCAGCCGAGGCCCCTAACCGCGAGGAGCGGCAGCAATTCCTGGCACGCGTCCAGCGGCTGGGCTACGAGGCGGGCTACAAGGGCGTGCGTGTCACTAAGTCCGGCCAGCGCTTCATGATCGAAGAAGCCACGCTGTGGCAACTTCGCGACGCGGACGGCAAACTGCACGGCCAGGCCGTTGTCATCCCGCGGACGCGCGACATCTGATCTCATGCCAACGGTTGATGCGTGAGCCTACTGCCGCGAAACCACGAGACGAGATACCCGCGACGAAGACCTTTGTGGGGTCGATCTGATAGCGCTGAACTTTTTTTGTGATCGTGGACGTGGCCGATCCGGCATCCGCGATGGGGCTCGAGGTGGCGGCTAACGCTGTTGCCTGTGCAGATGCTGCCGGTCCACTTGCATCCGTACTGGCCGAATCGCCACCGCCACGCATCCGAGGAGACCGATCGCTGACACGGTTGCCGACGCTAACCGTTGGCCTAACGTCATCGTCATCATGGTCGAACTGCTCATCGTTCACAGCGAGTCGCAGCAGTAGGGGCGAATGAGCGAGATTGCGGCTCGGCCAAAGCAGTGCCTTTAGGTGGCAGCAGAGGCCTACTTGATTGCCTTGCTTGTCGGCGTCACGCGCGGATCGTCGCACAGTCGCTGGCAGCCCCCCGTGCATAACGGCATGAGACCCACGCTAAGCTGTAGATATCCACTGCGCCCAGTGCTATCTTTTGGATAAGGCAATTTCTCCAGATGAGAGTCAACATATATATATTGCGGCTTTATACCAAGTTCAATCAAAAATTCTTTTAGCAGCTTACCCCGCGACTCTGCCAGTTCTTTAGCATTGGCTTCCCCAACGTAAGCGTTTGCGACGATTTGGGCTTGAATCTCAACATTGGGCCATTGCCGGGCATTCAATACCATGCTCACCATTTTTAGACGGTAGGTGTTTGGAATTCCTTGGTAGTTCAGTGGAACGCTTTCGGTCAAATCTTCTGATATCGTGCAAGCCATCAATTGCTGCGATACAGCAAAAGAGAATGCAAAAAAAACGGATAAAATAAATTTTTTGATCATATTACCAAATCTTCCTTTCGGAAAATTCACTGAGGGTATCAAAATGGGCAATATAGCACGCGAAATTGTCTGCATTCCTGCATGCCCCCTCTGGATCAGTTTGCGCCCAATAACCAATACCAGGTCCAAAACCATAAACTACATCGTCTGAATCGAATGTATCGACATAGTGCGTACATTCATGAATCAAGATTTTCAACTTGCAATTTGTCGAAACATCAACATCAGGAAGGGTACAAAAATGTGGATAGATTGCGATTATTCTACGTGCCGAGTCCGGCTTGCATACTGCCGCATCGTTGCCCCCTCTATCGGGAGCTATTGCACACGAAATCTGCATGCCCTTCTGTTCGTCCCACCGAATGATCTTCTCGGGTTTTAGCTGCTGCATCGCGGTTGCCAGCCTGGGCAGGCCGAAACTCAATCGATTGTGGATAAATTGATCGCTCCGGCCAAACCAGCGTTTCACCCGGTCTTGCGTCGGCTTATCCCACCGCGCAACATCAGCAATACGCTCATTTATGAGAACCAACGCTGTGTCTCGCAAACGCATTATTAGCTTTCGAAACTCGGCGTTGCTCATATTTTCACATATTGGCAACGTATTGATTACGACATTGGATATTGAACCAGGAGTTGTATTGGTAATGGCTGTGCCGACCTCGGTCCATTCTTCATTCTCGTCGGTCTTGAGGTATTGGCTATGTTTGCTCAAAAAGTCATTTGTCATCTGTTCTCCCATAATAAAAGACTTAACTGCTGTCCGCCGCTATGACCCGGCAACATCGATAAAAAGCTGCTTTGCGTTACCTGTTGAAACACGCTGGGTGCGCCCTGAGCATCCGTGACGCCTTTCGCAAGGACCCTCGAACCGACGCGTATGCGGTAACGCACCCGCCTGTCGCTTGCCCGTGGAGTCTCTTAACTCGAACTGCTCATTGAACCGTTTGGGGGCACGCTCGCGACAATCGCACGCCCATGCGTAACCCAGGGCTTCGGCCATGTCGTAACCGTTTGAATACGACTTCAGCCTATCGAACGGAAACCATTCGCCGGTTTCGGCGTTCAGCGCCATGGCGAACGGCATTGGCGGGAAGTTTGTGTAGATTGAATAGGTGATACGGCAAAGCTGGCACTCTTCCTTGCCGCCGGTTTCATCCTGTTTCCGCTGTCCCATTTGACCTCTTCTGATTTTACAGAAAACACCCGACGAATTAACCATCTAAAGGGGGCTCGGTCAACGACATTAATTTGAGATTAAAATTTTTTGACAAAAATTCACGATGAACTCGGGCATCTCATTTTTAAGCTCATCTTTCGGATGAGTCTCTTTTACATGGTCGCATGGCTGGTTGTTGACCCGCTCGGGTGGAAAATGCTGGGCATATATGAATGATTCGCGCCGAGTCTCGGGATGCATCGAACGTGGGCATCGCCGCACTATTCACACGATGTCGCCACCGGAACTCTGCCGCCCAACTCGTCGAAATGAGTCGATCTGAAAAGCGATGGAGCCGATCTTCAATGCACCTTCGGTGGTCGACAGGAATCCGACCGTGCGCCGTCGAAAGCTCGGAACGCTCGTTCGGAGTTCGACCGGCCGGGCCCTGTCACAGCAATGGCTTGTCGGAGAACTCGATGGCTACGAACACTTTAGTGTGGTGATGGTTTCGGTTCCGGAGATCGACTATCTCGATCTGTCGACGAGAGGGCCACGCGTGGCACGACCATTGGATCGCGCCGTGAACGAAGCTTGCACGTTGTCACCCTCTACTTACCGCCGTCTTCAATCCCCCGCCGATCATCCCTGGAAACCGCCAGTCTCGAAGGTTCCCCGATCATAAGCTTCGCAATAAGCCTTCCAGTCCGCCGCGACCTGCGCCTCACACTGCGTCGCAAGATCGATCAACGGCAGTTGCCAATCGCGCCGACTGCCAAACGCGATCAGATCGTCTGCGATCGCCGACTTCTGCCGCCCTCCGCTGCGCAGATGCGCCCACGCGCTCAACTCGGCCATGCTGTTGATCACTGCCTCGAGCCGCGGCAGCTTGCCGTCCCAGTCGGCAAGCGCGACGCGATCTTCCGATGGCTGCAAACTCCGCAGCACATAGGAGCGCTGGTTGAATTCCACCGCGTGCAAAAAGGCCTGCGAGACCGCCTGATTGCGCCGCTGCACTTCGACGACACGCTGTGCCTCGGTCTGCCACTTCGGCTGCGTCGCCGTCACGTGCGCACTCACTGATGACGGCAGCGCCTCTTTCAAATCGATCAGGTAGTTGCCATCGGGCGAGCCCTTGCCCTCGACCAGAATCACATAGCGATCGACACCGAGGCTGCCCGTCCCCGCAATGCGGCGCGCGACATCGAGCGAGCGGTAGAACTCGGGATTCGGCTCCGTCACCGCAAACTGCTGCATGAACTGCGCGACCGCGGCACGCTGTTCATCGCTGACGGGCAGCGCTTTCTTGCCGTCGACCTTCAGCATGCGCGTTTTGCCCTTGAGCACCGTGCGACGGTCCAGATGCGCGGCGCGCGTGCGGCTCGCGAGCGCGACGAACAGATCGCGCACCATGCCGGTCGCGGTCTCCGCTTCGATCCAGCGCGACTTGCCGTACGCGAGCGCGGCGCCGTAGGCATCGAGAGCGGTGTGGCACAGCGCGAGCGCTTCAGCGCGGCTCAGCTTCAGGTTGGCCGCGCCGACCAGCACGCTCGTCAACAGACGCACGAGCTCGTACGGAACCGGCGCGAGACAGGCTTCGTCGAAGTCGTTGTTGTCGAAGTAGACGAGGCGATTGTCGCCCTTGTAGCTGCCGAAATTTTCGAGGTGCATGTCGCCGCAGATCCACACGTGCGGCGCGTCGTCGAGTACGTTCGCGCGCGGCAGACGCGCATAGAACAGATGGCAGGTACCGCGCAGAAACACGAACGGCGAGCCGCGCATGGCTTTGTATTTCATCGCGAGTCGTTCGGGGTCCCGCCCGGCGTTGAAGTTGGCAATGATCTTTGCGATATCGGACATAGCGGGTTCCGTTGAATGGGCAAGCTCGACGTGAGCTCCATGCCTGCTGCTGTGACCTCGGGGCGTGCCGCGAATTCAATGCGCGTTCAACCCGGATGCAGTGACGTGGCTGTCGTTGCTTGTCGCGGCAGTGGCGATCGGTGGGCTGCTTGCCTACGGGTATCGCCAGTGGGCGTGCTCGACAGGCTCGAACTTTGAGTTCTATGCGCCGTTGTTGGCGTTCAACGCGACCGCGCTCCTGTTGCTGACGAACGCGCTATGTTGGTTCGAATACATGTCCAATGTCATCAATGTGTCGCATCCATTGTGCTTACGATCCGCTGGACTGGGCTTTTCCAGCGACCTCCGTCGCCATACTCGCCTTCTTGATGAGCGGGACGCGCTACGCGATAGCCAGCCATCGGCGCTCGCTCGCCTGGTCAGGTCGTCGCCGCGGTGAGCAAGGTGATTGCATCGCCCGGCCCCCCTCACCCCTCTCCACCGAACCTGCGCCGATACGCCCCCGGACTCGTCAACGCGATCCGGCGAAAATGCCGCCGCAACGACTCCTCCGACCCGAACCCCGCCAGCTCGGCGACGCGCGCTATCGGCAGCGGCGTCGCGGCTTCGAGCAACTCACGCGCAAGCGCGACGCGCTCCCTGACGAGCCATTCATAAGGCGCCATGCCGGTCGCGTCGCGGAACTGCCGTTGCAGCGTGCGCGGGCTCATCGCCGCGCGCCCGGCGAGCGAGCGCAGCGTATGCGGCTCGGCCGCATGGCTGCGCACCCAGTCCATCAGCTTCGCGATACGTCCGCTTTCGTCGGGCGGCATCGGGCGCGGCACGAACTGCGCCTGGCCACCCTCGCGATGCGGCGGCACCACGAGCCGTTGCGCGACGCGATTCGCGACCGCGCCGCCATGATCGCGCCGCACCAGATGCAGCAGCATGTCGAGCCCGGCCGCCGATCCCGCCGACGTGATCACCTGCCCTTCATCGACATACAGCGCGTCGGGCTGCACTCGCAGTTGCGGATAGCGCTGCTGCAACTTGTCCGCGTAGCGCCAGTGGGTCGTCACGCTCTTGCCGTCGAGCACGCCGGCCGCCGCGAGCACGAACACGCCCGAGCAGATCGAGCAGAGCCGCGCGCCACGCTCGTAAGCCGCGCGAAGCTTGCGCAGCAGCGCGGCCGGCGGCACCTCGTCGGCATCGCGCCAACCCGGAATTACGATCGTGTCGGCGCTCGCGAGCAGCTTCAGCGTGTAGGGCGCGGCCAGCGTGATGCCGCCCGCCGCCCGGATCGGACCGGGCTCGCTCGCACAGACCGCGAA
The DNA here is from genome assembly GCF_014201055.1 of Paraburkholderia sp. CI2. Taxonomy (NCBI): domain Bacteria; kingdom Pseudomonadati; phylum Pseudomonadota; class Betaproteobacteria; order Burkholderiales; family Burkholderiaceae; genus Paraburkholderia; species Paraburkholderia sp. CI2. The sequence continues at coordinate 26,044 of NZ_JACHDL010000040.1, read as the reverse complement.
GCGATACCACGGCACGCCGAGTTCGGGACGCTCGAGTGCGAACAGTTCGGTCACGCAGCCGAATTCGAAGGTGCAAAGCCGGTCGTAGGCCAGCGCGACGACGAGATGATTGTGCATGGCGCAATGTTACCGAAGATTGACGATCACGCCACTTACCGGGCGACCCGCCGCTCGTCACAATCGACCGTGCCTGAAACGCGCGCGCCCCACCACCCGATCAACTCACCCCTGCTGCCATGACTCACGACAACCTCACCACCGTCCCGAACGCCGTCACCGCGATCCCCGCCGCCGACAGCGCCGCCGCGCTCGCGCACTTCCAGGCGTCGCTGCGCTTCGAAACCGATTGCACCGACGTCCACGCCGCGCTCGCGAGCGGCGCGCCCGGCTTCGTGCTGCTCGACGTGCGCAGTCCCGCGCTGTTCGCGCAGGGCCACGTGCCGGGCGCGCTGAATCTGCCGCACGGCAAGATCGTCACGTCGAAGCTCGCGGCTTATGCGCCGGACACGCTGTTCGTCACCTACTGCGCGGGCCCGCACTGCAACGGCGCGGCGCGCGGCGCACTGCGGCTCGCCCAGTTGGGCCGGCCCGTCAAGCTGATGGCGGGCGGCGTCACCGGCTGGCTGGACGAAGGCTTCCCGCTGAGCCGCGAGGACGCCGATCCGCCGTCCGATCCACGCTCCGATGCATAGCGTGACTCGCAATCCGACACGCGTTCCAGCGCGGCATCCGCCGCCGTCCGCGCGCCGGTTTTGCCCCCTGTTCGCAAATCGCAAATAAGTTGAACAAAAGTTCGAAAAGTACCGATAACATGTCCAGCCGGACTCCTCCCGGCGGACCCAATATGCAGAGTTCATATAATTTCTGGCTCGTCGCGATTTCGTTCGCGGTCGCGACCCTCGCGTCGTACACCGCGCTCGATCTGACGGGCCGCATCTTCCTGCTCGGCTCGACGCGCCGGCGGCATGCATGGCGGCTCGGCGGCGCGTTCGCGCTCGGTGTCGGCATCTGGTCGATGCACTTCGTCGCGATGCTCGCGTTCTCGCTGCCTATCCCGCTCGGGTATGACCTGGCGACGACCGCCTGCTCGCTGGCCCTCGCGATCGGCGCTTCGTATCTGGCGCTCTCGCTGACGACCCAGCAGCGCCTGACGCCGGTCCGGCTGCTGACGGGCGGCGTGGCGATGGGGATCGCTATCGCCGGTATGCATTACTCCGGGATGGCGGCGCTGCGCATGGCGCCCGCGATCCACTACCAGCCGGCATGGTTCGCGGCCTCGATCGCGATCGCGATCGGTGCGTCGAGCGCCGCGCTGTGGATGGCGCGCGCGCTCAGCAACGAACACGAGCGCCATATCGCGCGCAAACGTCTCGCCGCGGCGCTGGTGATGGGCGTCGCGATCAGCGGCATGCACTACACCGGCATGGCCGCCGCCGACTTCGCGCCGGGCGCGATCTGCGGCGCGGCCAACGACATGAACGCGCGATGGCTCGCCACCTCGGTGATCCTGCTCACGTTCGCGGTGCTGATCGTCACGCTGATGCTGTCGCGCTTCGACGTGCGCACCACCTTCCTGCTCGGCGCGGTGTCGCGGCTGAACGGCCAGATCGTGCGGCTCGCGACGCTCGACGCACTGACGGGCCTGCCGAACCGCGCGACGCTGACCGAGCGGATCGAACGCGCGATCAGCGGCGCGCGTCGCCAGCGTACGTCGTTCGCGGTGCTGTTCATGGATCTCGACGGCTTCAAGACGATCAACGATTCGCTCGGTCACTCGGCTGGCGACGCGGTGCTGTCCGCATTCGCGCAACGCCTGCAGCAATGCGTGCGTTCGAGCGACACCGTCGCGCGGCTCGGCGGCGACGAGTTCGTCGTGCTCACGGAACATCTTACGTGCGGCGACGACGCGGCCGCGCTCGCCGACGGCGTGCTTCACCGGATGCGCCAGGGCACGTGGAGCGACGAACAACCGCTGCAGGTGATGCCGAGCATCGGCATTGCGCTCTATCCGCGCGATGGCGACAGCGTCGAGACGCTGCTCCAGCACGCGGACGCCGCGATGTACGAAGCGAAGCGCGCCGGCCGCGGCACCTACCGCTTCTTCGAGCGCAGCATGAACGAGGCCGCCACGCGCACGCTGCGGATCCAGCAAGTGCTGCACGACGCCTTCGCGAATGATCGTTTCTCGCTGCTGTTCCAGCCGAAGTTTCAGCGCGGCGGCGAGGCGCTCGCGGGCGCCGAGGCGCTGATCCGCCTGCACGATCCGGAGATGGGCGCGCTGATGCCGGCCGAGTTCATCCCGGTCGCCGAGCGCTCCGGGCAGATCGTGCAGATCGGCTACTGGGTCGTGCGCGAAACCTGCCGGCGCATTCGCGGCTGGATCGAACAGGGCCTGCCGGCGATGAAGGTGGCGATCAACCTGTCGCCGCGTCAGCTGTTGCAACCGGACCTCGTCGAGACGATCCTAGACATCGTCAGGAGCGAGGACGTCGCGTGCGAGCAGATCATGTTCGAGATCACCGAGACCGTAGCGATGCAGGATGCCGCGCGCACCGTCGAAGTAATCCGCGCGTTTCAGGCGAGCGGCTTCGACATCTCGATCGACGACTTCGGCACCGGCTATTCGAGCCTCGCGTATCTGCAGCGCTTCCAGGTGAAGCAGTTGAAGATCGATCGCTTCTTCATCAACGGTCTCGACGCGAACGGCGCCGCGGGCAGCGCAATCGTGTCGGCGATCATCGCGCTCGCGCACTCGCTCGAAATGGACGTGGTCGCCGAGGGCGTCGAAACCCAATCGCAGCTCGACAAGCTGTGCTCGATGATGTGCGACGAAGTGCAGGGCTACCTGCTCGGCAAGCCGATCAACGCCGACGACTTCGGCGCAATGCTCCGCGGCAGAACGATGGCCGCAAGCGGAGTCTCTATCTGAGCAGCGTCTCCCCCAACGCCGCGAGCCGTTCGGTCAACGCCTCGCTCGCACGCGTCATCGGCAAACGCAATTCGTTGCGCACCCATCCCCTCGCCGCGAGCAGCGCCTTCACCGGCGCGGGATTCGGTTCCGCGAACGCGAGTTGGATCTGCGGCACGAGCGCGTGAAAAATGCGTCGCCCTTCGTCGAGCTTCCCCTGCGTCAACGCGCGATAAAGCGCGACGAAACGCTCGGGCCGCCAATGCGCCGACGCCGCGATCGCCCCGCTTCCACCCGCGCACACCGTCGAGAAAAGCTCGAGGTCGTTGCCCGCGAGCACTTGCAGACGGCCGTCGCGAATCAGCGCGAGCGTCGTGTCGAGCGAACCGGCGCAATCCTTGATCGCCTGAATTCGCGGATGCACGGCGAGCGTCAGCAGCGTGTCGAGGTCGAGCCGCACGCCGGTGCGTTGCGGAATATCGTAGAGCACGACTGGATGCACGCTCGCGTCCGCGAGCGCGCTGAAATGCGCGACGATGCCGTCCTGCGAGGGCCGACGAACCAGTTCCCGGAGGAAAACGCTTGACTTCTACGCGCCAGAAACTAATATACGCACCGCGTACATCAACGCGTTTTGCTGCCTTACTCCCGCCGACCCCACTTTTGCGACAGGTGCCCTCATGAGCGTTCCGCAACAAGCCTTCCTACGCGATGCGATGCGTCGCCTGAACATGACGCGCGATACGTTCGCTAACCGCATCGGCGTGTCGCGCCGGGCGCTGGATACGTGGCTGCTGCCAGACGACTCGCAGGAATCGCGGGCGATGCCGGAAATCGTCGAACGTTTCGTCTCGGAGATCGTCGCGAACACGGAGCCGGGCGAAGGATATACGCAAAGCGTAGACTCGCAATCGCTCGCAAGCCAGATTCTGTTCGAGGGCAAGCCGCAGCTGCTGTCGGTCGATCAGTTTTCGCGCGACTCGGTCGAGGCACTCTTTCGCGTCGCCGACATCATGCAGCCGATCGCCCGGCGCCGCAAAATCTCGCGCGTGCTCGAAGGCGCGGTGCTCGGCAATCTGTTCTTCGAGGCGAGCACGCGTACCCGTGTGAGCTTCGGCGCGGCGTTCTGCCGGCTCGGTGGCTCGGTGTGCGACACGACCGGCTTCACGTTTTCGTCGATGGCGAAGGGAGAATCGATCTACGACACGAGCCGGGTGATGAGCGGCTATGTCGACGCGCTGGTGATCCGCCACCCGGAGCAAGGCTCGGTGGCCGAATTCGCGCGCGCGACCAACGTGCCGGTGATCAACGGCGGCGACGGTCCCGGCGAGCATCCGAGCCAGGCGCTGCTCGATCTCTACACGATCCAGCGCGAGTTCTCGCGGCTCGGCAAGATCGTCGACGGCGCGCACATCGCGCTGGTCGGCGACCTCAAGTACGGACGTACCGTGCATTCGCTCGTGAAGCTGCTGGCGCTCTATCGCGGCATCAAGTTCACGCTGATTTCGCCGCCGATGCTCGAATTGCCGGGCTATATCATCGAGCAGATTTCGCGCAACGCTCACGTGATCGAACAGACGCACGACCTGCGCACTGGCTTGCGCGGCGCCGACGTCGTATACGCGACGCGCATCCAGAAGGAGCGCTTCACCGACGAATCGTTCGAAGGCTACACGCCCGACTTCCAGATCAACCAGGCGCTCGTCGATAGCGTGTGCGGCGCCGAAACGCTGATCATGCACCCGCTGCCGCGCGACAGCCGGCCCGGCGCGAACGATTTGAGCACCGACCTCAATCACGATTCGCGGCTCGCGATTTTCCGGCAGACCGACAACGGCATTCCGGTGCGGATGGCGATTTTCGCGGTGCTGCTCGGCGTCGACAAACAGGTCCAGCATTCGATGCGCGATGCCGCGTGGCGCCCGCCGGTCTACCTGGGACCTGACGACGCGGTGTTTCACGGAATCGATTGACGCGGATAGCCGTCCGCCGTCAGGCCGCGGCCGCGGCCCGCGCGTCACGCATTTCGCGCGCCGCCTGCCTGAACGTGCCAGCAAAGAACAGCACCTGATATTTGACCGCGTTCGACCAGTACTTCCACGTATGGCCGCCGGGCCGCTCGGCGTAATCGTGCGGCACGCCGAGTTCGACGAGCCGCTCGTGCAGCAGCCGGTTCGACTGCACGAGCGAGTCGTTCACGCCGCAATCGATCGTCAGCGCGATATGGTCGCGGCCGAAATCCTCCGCACTCGCGACGATCGCCTTGCTGTTCCAGAAGTCCGCATATTGCATCGGGTCGCCGAACACCCGCTCGATGCCGGGCTCGTCCTCGCTGCCGCGCGGGTCCACCGCACCGCTGATGCTGCCCGCCGCGCCGAACGCGTCGGGCCGGTCGAGCGCGATGCGTAGCGCGCCGAAGCCGCCCATGCTCAAGCCCGTGATAGCGCGCGCCTGCTTCGTCGCGATCGTGCGGAAATGGCTGTCGATATAGGCCACCACTTCCGTACCCACGTAGGTTTCGTAGCGGCTGCGCGGATCGACGGGGCTATCGATGTACCAGCTGTCGCGGCCGCCGTCGGGCATCACGAGGATCACGTGATAGCGGTCGGCGAGCTTGCCGATATGCGAATTCGCGGTCCAGTCCGTGTAATCGCCGCCCGAGCCATGTAGCACGTAGACGACCGGAAAGCGCGCGGCCTGGTTGCCACGCGCGTATCGATCGGGCAGCACGACGGTTGCGTCGAACGTACGATGCATCGCCGCGCTCGGAATCGTGACGACGCGCGACTGGAACGCCCACGCCGGCGATGCGATCAGCATCAGAATGAGCCAGAACGTATGGACTGGATTCATGGTGAGTCGCCCCTTGCGGTTGCTTGCGGCTGCTTACGTTCGTCAGGCATCCGAAGAAGAGCGCCCCGGCATGCCTCGGCCTATGTCCGCGAACGACTGTAGCAATGGCGACTTACAGCCAAATTTCAGCGAAACATACGATCCAGTCAGGCTTCGGTCGCTTCATCGGCTTCAGTTGCCGTCTCTGCGCCCGCATCTTCAACGTGCGCGGCAAACCCCACCCGCCCCGGCGCCAGATCGTCCCGCAATGTGAGCGCCGGAATCTCATACGCGCCGCCGTTCTGCGGCAGGAACGCGATCGGCGCGGCCGTCCACAGCGTGTCGAGCCGTCGCCCGAGCGCCTCGCTCACCTCGGCATACTTCGCCTCGTCGACGCGGCTCGTGCGATAGACGACGAACGGCGGCAATACCTCGAAGCCGGGGTAATACAGCACACCGTGCTGGATCGGGAACAGCACGTCGTCGATCGGACCGTTGATGCCGCGAGCGCTGTAGTGCGACTCCCAGCCGCCCGTCGTGACGATCAGCATCGCGCGCTTGCCCGCGAAACGGCCCTCGCCATAACGCTCGCCCCAGCGCGCATCGGAATGCTCGCCGACGCCATACGCGAGACCGTACGCATAGACACGCTCCACCCAGCCCTTCATGATCGCCGGCATCGAGAACCACCACAGCGGAAACTGCAGGATCACCGCATCGGCCCACTTCAGCTTGTCCTGCTCACGCGCGATGTCCTCGCTCTGCAAGCCGTTCTCGAACGCATGCTTCGATTCGAGCGACGCGAAGAAGCGCTCGCCGCTGTGACGCTCGCTGGTGTCGTGTGCGTCTAGCGACGCTTTCCAGTTCATCGCGTACAGATCGGACACTTGCACCGTATGGCCGGCGCGTTCGAGATGGCGGACAGTGAAGTCCTTCAGCGAACCGTTCAACGATTTCGGTTCGGGATGCGCATAGATGATGAGAACGTTCATGATGGGACCTTCGTGGCTGAAAACAGTCACGACAGGCATCGCCGAGGTATATTGGAAATGAATTCCCAATATGTCAGGTATTGCCGTGGTTAATCTCAGAAGACTCGACCTGAACCTGCTGGTCACGCTCGTGTTTGCCCACAAAAAAAAGAAAAAAGAAAAAAGAAAACAATAAAGATGAAAAAACCGTTGCCAACGCGACTCAATAAAGAACGAAAAATGCAAGCAAAACGAAAGATGTAGAGCCTCCGATTTACGGGCACAACCCAGCTAAAGGCGTTATCGGCAGGTGGATGTCAGTGCGGCAACCCGCTCCGAATGCTCGAATTGCGCCTCTCCCGGCATACCCCCCCGCCGACCGAAGGACCAAATCCGATCCACCGTTGCGGGTCGCGCGCCGACTGATCCGGTCGCCACGTCGGCCAAAGCTGACGCTCGCCCGTTTGACGGCGAAGGCTGCAGGTCGCTTCGCTGCCGTTCGCAGGCAGATGTTGGCGAGCGGACACTTCTCGCGTTCAGCAAATGACAGTCCCAAACCCGCCTTAGTCGCCCGCAATTACGCCGACAGACGTCTCTTCCTTTAACACACTGCTGAAGAAAACGGCTACTACTGGATCATTGACGACACCGGCTTTCCAAAGAAGGGACGTCATTCGGTCGGGGTGGCACGTCAGTACCGTGGGCAACTCGGAAAGCAGGACAACTGCCAGGTTGCAGTGAGCCTGTCGATCGCGACGCAACGCGGCAGCCTGCCGATTGCCTGGCAGTTGTATGTCCCCAGGGAATGGATTGACGACCGGGAACGTGCCCGTCGTGCGGGCATTCCCGACGATCTGGCCTTCGAGACCAAGCCTCAGATTGCGCTGGCCCAGCTTCGCGAGGCTATGGCATCCGGCGTTGCACCGGGCATCGTGCTGGCCGATGCTGGGTATGGCGACGAAACCGCTTTCCGGGAAGGCGTAACGGAAAGGGGTTTGTTGTACGCGGTAGGGATCCGGCCGGGCACCTCTGTGTGGGCACCAGGTACGGCGCCGCTTCCGCCCAAGCCCTGGAGCGGGCGCGGCAAGCCACCGACATTGTTGCGCCGTGCGCCTGGCCACGAGCCGATCGCCGTGAAGGAACTGGCCATGCAATTACCCGTAAGCGCCTGGCAATCCGTAACCTGGCGCGAAGGCAGCAACGCAGCACGTTCCTCGCGCTTTGCCGCCGTACGGGTTCGTCCCGCACATCGCGACTATTGGCGAAGCACCGTTCGCGACGAAGAATGGCTGCTTATTGAATGGCCTGATGGCGATCCGGAACCGCTCAAATACTTTCTCACTACCGCGCCCGGGGAGGCGGTTCAGCGAGACTTGAGCAGCTTGTGTTCGTGACCAAAATGCGCTGGCGCATCGAGCGCGACTATCAGGACCTGAAACAGGAGTTCGGGCTCGGTCATGATGAAGGGCGAGGCTGGCGTGGCTTTCACCACCACGCCACACTGAGTATCGCTGCGTATGGGTTTCTGATCGCTCAGCGACTCCGAATGCAATCAGATGGACGCGATAAAAAACTTCCTTGAACGCGCGCTGTCTGCCCTTCCCCCGGATTACATCCCCCGGGGCAGTCCAGCGCGCTCAACGCCACGTTCCTGATTCCATTACTACGTTGCGCATCCTGCTTGGACTAAGGCTCATGCAACGATGGCTCTCTTCCTGTATGGCAATAGAGCGCGCAACTAATTATCTGACACAGTAAGATTGGGGAATCGTCATAGCGCCGTCGCAGTTATGACCATGGTTGCACCCTTCGCTATGTCATTGATCCGGTCTTGAGCACCGGCAATACGTTGATCTGCGTAGTCGTACTCATTGGATTCGCCTCTTGCTCGTTCAACCGCCCGCAATCATGCGTACCGTAGCGCCACGATCAACAACGACGCGCGAATCATTCCAAGCGCCGCAGCGTGTCGTGCCGGGTCAGGCGCGCTCCAGCGCAGCGAGCTTCTTCCGACCACGGCATGCAGACCCGGAAAGACGCGGGCTTCCAACCGGGAATCTTCCGGTTTCCTCCATGCTCACCCGTGCATGGCATTACCGGAAGTCACCAGATCCAACGAGATAATCACCGCTCCCGGAACGCTTCACGAGCCTTGAAAATCGGCTTCAGAATGTAGTCAAGAATGGTTTTCTCACCGGTACGGATGTCGACCGTCGCGATCATCCCGGGCAGAATCGGTAAGCTTTTTCCGCCTGCATGCAACTCACTGGAGTCTGTCAGCACAAGCACGCGGTAATACGTCGCATCGGGCCGGCCCGATGCGGCCTTCTGGTCGTCCTTGAGCGTGTCGGGGCTGATGTGCTGAACCGTGCCTTTCAAGCCTCCATAAATTCCGTAGTCGTAAGCCGTAATCTTCACGGTGGACGGTTGATTCGGATGCAGGAATGCAACGTCCGAAGGCTTGATGCGTGCCTCGACGAGCAATTGATCTTCCAGCGGGACAATTTCCATGATGTGCTCGCCCGGCTGGATGACCCCGCCAATCGTATTGAAGCGTATATTCTTCACCGTGCCGTACACCGGTGCAATCACAGTCGTACGCTGTAGAACATCCGCACGACCCACTACGGTTTCGCTGGTTTGCGCCAGTTCGAGTTCCAGCTTCGTGAGTTCCGAGTTTGCGTCGGCCTGAAATCTGTTGCGACGCTCGACGATCTGTGAGCGCAGCTCGTTTGCCTGCCGGCGCATGCGGAGCAGTTCGACTTCAGAAACAAGACCTTTGGCCGCCAGCGGCTCGGCCAGGCCAATTTCCTTGTTCGACAGCGAGTAGCTCTTTTCCAACGCGGCCACGCTATCGTTCAGTGCACGACGTCGCGCGTTGTAAGCAAGCGTCTCCTGCTTCACGACCGTAGGCACGGCTTTCACGTCGTCAGGAAACGTCAGCGGCTGCTCGTACGCCTCGGCACGCAAACGCGCAATCGTCGCCTTCAGTCCTACCGACTTGGACCACGCTTCGCGATAGCTCGTCTCGGCTCGCGTCGGATCGATCTTTGCCAGCACTTGCCCCTTCTTGACAATGTCGCCTTCACGTACGTCCAGTTGTTCGAGAATGCCGCCCTCAAGACTCTGGATGACCTGTTCGCGGCTCTTCGAAATGATGGTCCCCTCGCCGTGCGTTATCTCCTCCACGCGCGCAAAGTACGCCCAGGTCAGACCGCCGGCCAGGACCGTGAGAATGACGTAGAGCATGATCATTGAGCCCGGCGTCGACTGCGTCAGCAGCGATTCCCGGATGTCGCTCATGAAAGCAGCGTCGCCTTTGGCGAGCTTAGCCTTTTTCTTGCCTCGTTTGAAAATATTGAAGTTCATTGCGATTGCTCCTTGTTCGGTGCGCCTGCCTGCGTATTACCCGCTTGCGCAGCGGCTGCCGGTACCGTCTCTTTGGCGCTCATGATCCTGATCTTCGCGGCAACGGCCTGAGGCGCCACGGGCGTATTTGTTGCGGCCGCGACGCCGGGCGAGGTGCCCGGTCGCGCGCGCTTCGGCGTTCCATCCACCGCTGCCGGTTCGCTCTTGCCTGACAGCATCGCGAGGATCTTGTCCTTCGGACCATCGGCCACGACCTTGCCTTCTTCGACTACGACAATCCGGTCAACCAGGGCCAGCAAGGATGGGCGATGGGTCACCACAACGATCGCCTGCCCCGCAGTTGCACGCGCGAGATGTTCAAGGAAGAGCGCCTCGGTTTGGGCGTCCATTGCGCTCGTCGGCTCATCGAGCAACAGGAGCTCCGGCCGGGCAAGGAGGCTGCGGGCCAGCGACACCAGCTGACGCTGGCCACCGGAGATGCCCGCACCACCTTCTCCGATTGGGAGGTTGATACCCCGTGGGTGGCGGCTGGCGACATGATCAAGCCCTGTCAAACGTATCACGCGTAGAAACTCGTCGGCGCTCGCTTCCGGCCGTCCGATCATCACGTTTTCGCGCAGACTGCCGTGAAAAAGACGCGCGTCCTGGCCCACGTACCCCACAGCTTTGCGCCAGTCGGCGAGGTCAATCTGCTCAACGTCCAGACCGTCCGTGAACATCTGCCCTCCGACCGGCGCGTAAAGACGCGCCATCACACGCAGAAGGGTCGATTTACCGCTCCCAATGCGGCCCAGGATAGCAACCCGCTCGCCGGACTGGATGCTCAAATTGACGTCCTTCAGAACCGGCGGATTCGGTTGCATCTCCTGTGTGGGATACGAGAAGCAGACGTCCTTCAGGGTGATTTGCCCCGAGAGCGAAGGCTTCGGCAGATACGTGCGCGATGAATCGCGATCGACAGGCATCGCCATCAAGCTGTTCAACGAATGCAGCGCGGCCTTTGCCTGCTGGAAGCGCAAGGCGAGTCCCATCACCTGGCTCAGCGGCGCAGTAATCCGGCCAGCCAGCATCACCGTACCGATCAACGCGCCTTGCGTGAGCTCGCCTGCGTCGATCAGGTAGACGCCGAACACGATCAGCACCACGGTCTGCAACTGCTGCAACAAGGTAATGAAGCTCGTCGCCTTGCTGGAAATCTGACGCGACTTCATCGAAGAAGATGCCGCCATCGCGCTGAAAGACTCCCAGCGCTTTTGCATATGCCCTTCGCCACCCACCGCCTTGAGTGTTTCCAGACCTTCAACCGATTCGATCAGCACGCCCTGCTTGAGCGACGCTTCCTTGAGGTTCCCTTTCATGATCCGCGCGAGCGGCCATTGCACCAACAGACTCACACCGATGATCAACGGGATCATCAGCAACGGCACCCAGCCGAGCGAACCGCCGACCGCGAATACCACGCCTACAAAGACGAGCACGAATGGCAGATCGGAAATTGCAGAGAGCGTGGCAGAGGTTGCGAAGTCGCGCACCGACTCGAACTCGCGCAACTGGTTGGCGAATGACCCTGCCGACGACGGTTTGTGCTCCATGCGGATGGAGAGCGCCTGGCGGAACAAAAGCGTGCCCATGACCAGGTCGGCTTTCTTGCCGGCGACGTCGAGTAAATGGCTACGTACATGGCGCGAGATCGCTTCGAACAGCATCGCAATTCCAACCCCGATCGCGAGCGACCAGAGGGTGACGTAGGCCTGGTTCGGGACCACGCGGTCATACACGTTCATCGTGAAAAAGACGCTGGCAAGGCCGAGCACATTGATCAGCAATGCACCGAGCGCAGCACTCGCGTAGTAGCGTCGATAACGCCATAGCGTGCCTAGCAACCAGTGGCCGGCCGGTTCGACGCTATCCCCTTCGCGCAGCTCGACTCTGGCCGTCGGCTTGACCAGAATGGCGTAGCCCGAATAGATTTCGTCCATTTCCTCTTGGGTGTACTCCACGGGCTCGGGACCAATTTCCGGCACCATCACCTGATATAGAACGCGGCTTTTGGCTTCCTTGTCCGGATTCGCACGCCGACCCAGCAGCACGCAGCCACCCGTGCGGCGATGCAGCAAGATGACCGGCAGCACGTGCTCCGGCAGCAGTTGCAGACGACGCTCCACCAAGCCCGCCGTGAGGCCCGCGTTTGACAGGGAGTCGAGCGCCAGTGATGGCGAAAGCATGCCGCTCTTCGGCAGCCCCGCGGTGAGCGCCTGCGCCGTCTTGCCGCAACCGTAGCGCTCGCAGATCCACATCACGGAACCGAGGAGGCCGTCCTCGTTGGTGAGGGGCGCGGCAGCCTGTACGTCAGGAAAATCGTTTCGAGTCATGATCGTAACCGGTTAGATTGAAGTATGTGGTGCGACACCTGAACCGCAATCCAGACTCAGAAAACAATGAAGCAATGCTCGTCGTTTAAAGGATCGATTCGGCTAATTCGGGTGACCTGATGAACGAAACATGAGATTTCGTACTGGCTCCAATTGTCCGGATATCGGTGACCCCGCGAAATCAGACAGCCGCGACAACATAGTGAGACTGGTACGAATTTTTAGTTCGCAGTCTTTCACAAGCACTGATTTCCGCGCGCGATTGTCTGACCAGATAGGGCCGCCAGTATCAACGGTGGCCAACCCACTATTCGCCTGTTAATCTTGTATCGTTACTAGTAACATGAAGTTAAAGTCCGACGTTTGTCGATTTAAATTCGTCTCAGTGCGGTGAAACATGAAATGGCACCGATTTAAGGTTAGAAACCTGACAGACAGGCTGACCAGCCCCAGGAAAACGGTCCCGCTTTCTCATAGTCGAATTGCTTATGCGGGCGCGTTGTAATGCAAGGCATTGTGCCCGGAGATAAAGGACGCCCCAAATGGAGAATGCCGCCATCCATGTCATGTTTGCCGACGATCACCCTGCGATCGTTGCCGGACTGATTTACATGCTTGAAGAACACCGTACCATCAAGACAGTGGGCACCTGCACAAACTCGACCGAGCTGATCGCGGAACTCGGCACGCGGCCATGCGATGTACTGGTGTGCGATTACTCCATGCCGGGCGGCAATTACGGTGACGGCATTACGCTGTTTTCATTTTTGCGGCGCCGATACCCGGCCATGCGCATTGTCGTGCTGACGATGATCGACAACCCAGGTATCATCCGCTCGCTGCTCAAGCTCGGCATTCAGTGCATTCTGAGCAAGGCCGACCCGATGGAACATCTGGTCGCCGCGATTCACGGCGCATATGCGGACGCACGTTATTTCTCTCCAACCATTTCAAAGATTGTCTGGCAACTCAACGTGGATACGCCTGCCTCCGGCAGTCGAGCGCTTACTGCACGCGAATCCGAAGTGGTCCGACTCTTCGTGTCGGGACGGTCGGTCAACGAAATCGCAGCGCAACTCAAGCGCAGTAAACAAACCATCAGTTCGCAGAAAGCCAGCGCAATGCGCAAGCTAGGCGTGGGAAACGACATCGAGCTGATCAAGTGTTCGATTGACACGGCGCCTACCCTCGTACCGGAAGATGGTGCCCATGATGCGTCCGATCCGACGCAGCCACGCGACGGCAAACCCTGACGACGAGATGACAGCGGCGACGAGGGCCTTTAAGTGCATACGCGATCGAGGGTAGCATCGCAACAAAAAACACTAAAAGCGCAAAAGCGATGAGTTTGGACGCGTGTGATGCGAAGACTGATCCGGTCAGATCTCCGGCTGCGACCCATCGGTCGCCACACCGAGCCCAGCTTCGTATGCAAAGTGAAACAGGTCGGCGTCCCGTTCAATCCCGAGCTTTCGCATCGCGCGGGTCTTTTGGGCACTGATTGTCTGCTTAGTGCGATGTAGTCGGTCGGCGATTTCATTCACAGACATACCTGACACGAACAGCCGGATGACTTCCGTTTCGCGCGTGCTCAGCGTTTGGGTGCGTTCGTTCCGACCAGGAGAGGAATCCGGAATAGCGTCTTTCAGGCTGCGCGAGGTAGAAAGAAAGTAGGTGGCGCCCGCATAGACAGCGTGAATCGCGGAGATCAAATGGCTCGTGTCATGAGCTTTACTTAACACCGAATGCACGCCACGCTTTGACATTTCACGCGTAATGGCAGGGTTTTCGATAGTCGTGAAGACTACGATCTTGAGCGCCGGGTAGGTTCGTAGCAAGAATGCCAGCAACGTCAAGCCGTCCCCGTACTCTCCACCGGGCATCGCGTAATCGGTAATGAGGACATCGCAAGGGGCGCTGTTCAGCACCTTGATGAGCTCGCCGGAGTCTCCTGCCGTGCCTGTAATTTCCAGCGTAGGTACAGCGGAAAGTTCGTGCTTGATACCGGAAAGGAGTGCCGGATGATCGTCGGCCAGCACGACACGGATTTTCATTTTGCTCATGCAAAGCTCCGCGGAAATGGGATGAACCGGGCCGCGACGGCAAGCTCAATGTACCCGAATCTGACTTATCCGAGAATACCCTCTGGAAAACTGGAAAGCAAAATAAGTGGGGCAAATTCGACTGACTGGACAATTTATGGCTTTCCCTCGTATGTGTCGGATTTCCGAGGGCTGGCCACCAGGAACCGAGAGCCGGGCCATTGTCGACGTTGTCAGGTAGCTGAGGTCGTCGCGAAGAGGGTCAGATGAAGAAATAAAAATCGCCGCTTCACGGTCACCGTTGGTCCGCTGGCGTCTTCAGCACGCCGTGCGTTGGTATTTTCTCTTTCAGTTGAGCTTGCCGTCATCGAGGAGTTGCTCTTCGAGCGCAGCGTGGTCGTGACTTACGAGACGATCCGAGGCTGGCGCGACAGATTCCGTGCAGGCTTTGATGCCGCTTGAAAGCGGCCCGACGCGAGACAGATAGCACCCGGCATCTCGATGCGATGTTTTTGACGCCGCGCACCGAGCCTTCCCTGCTTGACGAACAGGGGGTGTCCGGAATTTTGTGTAAACGGGTTGAGGTTTAACCCGGGACCAGCCGCTCTTCGAACTGGATTGTGAAGCGGTTCAGGGCCGCTTTCCAGTCGCGGATAGGCATCGTCCACTTCTTGCTGATGTTGTTCAGCGCCAGGTAGAACAGCTTGGTCACGGCCTCATCGGTCGGAAACGAGCTGCGGGTCTTGATTACTTTGCGCAGACTCATGTTGATCGATTCTATGGCATTCGTGGTGTAAATCACCTTCCTGATTTCCGGCGGGTAATCGAAGAACGGAATCACGCGTGCCCAGTTGCGCCGCCAGCTCTGCCCGATGGAAGGGTAGTCCTTGTCCCACCTGGCCTCGAAGACGCCGAGCATCTGCTCGGCCAACTCTACGGTCGATGAAGTGTAGATCGTCTTCAGATCGGCGGCGACTTCCTGCTGTATTTTCCACGGCACGAAGTTCAGGCTGTTGCGCACCATATGCACGATGCACAGTTGCACGGCCGCCTTCGGATAGACCGCTTCAATGGCTTCAGGGAAACCTTTGAGCCCGTCGACGCAGGCGATAAAAATGTCCTGCACGCCGCGCGTCTTCAGCTCAGTGACCACTTGCAACCAGAACTTTGCACCCTCGGTCTGGGCAATCCACAGTCCCAGAACCTCCTTGTGACCGGTCATGTTCACGCCGATGGCCAGGTACACTGCCTTGGTGCGCACCGCGCCGCTGTCGCGCACCTTGACGTGGATGCAGTCGAGATAGACGATCGGGTAAAGCGCATCGAGCGCACGGCCTTGCCAGACCTTCACCTCCTCGCTGACGGCGTCGGTGACCGCCGAGATGAGCGTGGGCGACACCTCCGTGCCGTACATCTCTTCCAGATGGCCCTGGATCTCGCGCACGCTCAGACCTCGCGCGTACAACGAAATGATCTTGTCGTCGAAGCCCGTCCAGCGCGTCTGATGACGCTCCACAAGCTTCGGCTCGAATGCGCCCTGACGGTCGCGCGGAATATTGAGCGGCAACTCGCCAAACTCCCCCTGCAATGTCTTGGCGCTATGCCCATTCCGGGTGTTGCCAGTGGCATTAGTCACCGCTTCGCTCTTGCCATGGCCCAAGTGCTCGGACATCTCCGTCTCAAGCGCTCGCTCCACCAGCATCTTCGTGAGCTGCTTGAGCAACCCGTTCTCGCCTATCAGATCTTCCGGCTTCTGGTAGTTCGCCAGCAGGCTGTCTGCCAGCTTGACGAGTTCAGGATCGGGTTTTTCTCTTTTGTTGCGTTTCGCTACGGTCATCTGTGCTCCTGTTGCTGACAGTTTCCTGCCAAATGACCGTTTACACAAAAATTTTTACACCCTCGACGAACATGACGCCGGGCCCCGAACAGTCATCAACCCACGCGTAAACGTGGGCGCCGCATGCGAGGCTTATTTGACAAACCGCCTCAGCATGCGCCGGCACTGGATCGTCACGTTGATAACCCATCCTGCGGACGTCCTTTCACCAGAATCAGATTTCTCAACCGACCTCAGGACACTCAGATTCTGATACCTCCGCAAGAACTTCACGCAGCGTTTTCGTGTCGGTCAGAACATCGGTGCGCAAACGGGCGCCAAGAGTCTCAATCATTTTCTGCGCCGCCTGAACACCATCCTTCGATATCGTTATTTCCAGCCGGGCGCATTGATCTGCCAGGGCGTCATGCCCAAACACCGCTAACGCGCCTCGCAGCGAATGCAACTCAGCCAGCAACCGGGTTGCATCCCCGTCATTGTGTGCCGCACGGATCACCGTCAACGATGCCTCACACGACTTCCGGAACGTTTCACGCGTCTGTTCCGGGACGGCTCGCCCCCCCAGCATGCCGTCGCGCCTGGGCTCGCTTCCATCCGCTTCTATCACCACGCGTGGCACGCCAGTCACTTCCGACAGAACCGCCGACAACTCATCCAGTTGTAGCGGCTTGGTCACCACGCGTGCCATGCCGGTCGCCTCGCACCACGTTCGCACCTCCAGCGTTGCGCTCGCCGTGGCCGCCACAATCGGCATCTCCGGCCAGTGCACCTGTGCTTCGCGTGCCAGCGCGTAGCCGTCCAGTACCGGCATCGACAGATCCGTCAGCAGCACATCAAAGCGTTCCCGCGATAGCCAGTCCAGTGCGTGCTGCCCATCTTCTGCCGCCCGCGTCTCGCAGCCCAGCATCCTCAACTGCTCCTCGAACAGTTGACGGTTCACCGCGTTGTCCTCCGCGATCAGCACTTTCAACCGGCGCGACGACAGCACCTGCTGCGTCTCATCGCACGCCTGGAGCGCCTCGCCTTGCAAGGTGTACCGCAACGCCGCCACAAGCCCCTTCAGGCTGTAGCTCGAGACCCTGACTAGCGGCTCTACCGCTACCGGATATGCCGGACCTTCCGTACTACTGTCGATCACCCACGACGACTCCGCTAACAAACCGCTTTCATCATCCGCGTGCCAGGTGTCACGCTCGCCGCAGAGGATCAGCGCGTCCGCCTCGTTCAACATCGCCGGGTGAAGTTGCGCCGGATGCCGGTATGCCTGCACCTGCAGCCCCCACGCCTCCAGCGCTGCCACTGCATACGTGTGCCAGGCGTCCGCCGCAGCCACGAACAGTATCCGCTCTCCCGCGAAACGCGGCATGTCCGACTCGCCTTCGCTCTCGCCCAGCGGCACCCGCGCCGTAAAGCAGCTGCCCTGACCTGGCTCGCTGCGCACGGCGATCGTACCGCCCATCGCCTCGATCAGCCGCGCGCACAACGCGAGGCCAAGGCCCGTGCCGCCAAAGCGACGGTTGATCGTTGCATCCGTCTGGCTGAACGCCTGGAACAGAAGCGCCTGCTGTTCCGACGACATCCCGATCCCGCTGTCTTCCACCTCGATCGTCAACATCGCGTCCTGATCGTCCACGCCCGCCTCCACCGACATCCGCAGCGTCACCTCCCCATACGCCGTAAACTTGATGGCATTCGCCAGCAGGTTGTTCATCACCTGGCCAAGCCGAGTCGGATCACCCTGCATCGGCAGCACCGGCGACGTTCCGAACACGCCCGACAGCCTCACGCCCTTTGCGCGCGCCAGCGGTCCGAACATCAACAGCGCCCGAGACGCCACCTCCTGCGCGTCGAATGCGATCCGCTCCAGTCTCATCTCGCCGGCCTCGCTCCTCGAGAAGTCCAGCACATCACTGACGACCTCAAGCAGTCCGTCCGCCGAGGCCCGGATCGTCGTCAGACGGTCGCGCTGCAACGCATCCAGTTGCGAGCGCGACAGCAGTTCCAGATTTCCCATGATTGCATTCAGCGGCGTGCGGATCTCATGGCTCATCGCCGCAAGGAACGCCGATTTCGCCGCGTTGGCGGAGTCGGCCGCCTGCTTCGCGTCACGTAGCTGCCGCTCCAGACGCTTTCCCGCCGTGATGTCCGTGAACGCCGTCACAAGCACGTCCTGTCCCTGGTAGCGCGCCGGCACGACGCTCACCGAGAGGTCCATCGCCCCGCCCTCGCGCGTAGGGAGCGTCAGTTCCTCGTGCAGCATGCCGTTCGCCCCCGTTGCCCCGCCGCGCTCCCGGTGACGTCGAACCAATTCCGCCGACAGCGTCTCGGTCGGCACGACTACCCGCGCCGCAGCGTCAATCATCGTCGGGCTGCGCAATAGCGCCTTTCCGCTCTCCACTGCGATCAGCCCCAGCCCCACTGGCGCCGTTTCGACCAGCATGCGGCTCAGGTGCTCACTCTCGAACACCCGTCGCGATCGCTCAATTGCCGGCCGGAAAACGCGTTGCTTGAGATAGATCAGAAACCCCCATACGACGGCAAGCGTCGCAAGCGTAAGCACAGCACCGATACCGATCTGTTTTCCGATGCCCGCAACAACGTCGCGCCACGTAAATACATAGACAAGCACCCAGCCCGTATCGCCAAGACGATCCGCAATCGTGAATACACCGTCCCGCCAGGTTTCGCGTTGCATGCTGCCGGTCGCTCCCGCGACACCTAACGCCCGAACGCGATCAATCAATGCAGGGGCCTGCTCATTCCAGGCTGTGCTCGCTACTATTTCTCCTTTCTCTGACACGACCATATACGTGCCATCGAACCCGCCAACGGTCAGAGGTGCTGTCAAGATCTCCGGGTCGTATTCCGTCACGAGGATCGCAAACGGTGATCCGTCTGAGAACACCGGCGCGGCGATGCGAATCGCCATTTTTCCCGTCAAGGGACTGATAGCAGGCAGCATCCAGGATACGGGCCGACGATTATCGGGTTGCTCGCCCGCATGGATGCCGGCCAGACCATCCAGCCCATCCCCCAGATCCGCAATCAAATGCGCACGGCCGGCAGACGTCCCGACCATCGCTGCCTGGTGGGGCAAGGGCGCAGACAGAATTCCGGCAATATTGTGCTGCGCACCATAGAAATAGCGGCTCGCCTGCTGGCCCCGCACCAATGAATTTACTGCGCTGACACGACCGAGTTGTGCAGTGAGACCAAGATAGCGACGGCGTTCATCGTGGGTCAGGGATTTACCTGGCACGTCGAACAACAACGGCGGTTGTGCCGTGGACGTGGGCAATGGCACGAATGCGTACCCCTGACTGCGAAATCGCGTGATTAGCTCAAGATCGACCTGATCCGCGTCCTGCCACGCCAGCTCCGCGCTGACTAGCGCGGAGCGGAACAATGCTTCGCTCGAGTTGACTTCGCTCATGACGAGGTTGCGATCGACGAGGAAGTTCTGCCGCTCGGCTGCAACCTGCCCGCGTACCGCCGACAACGCCGCGAGCGTGAAAGCGAAAAGCATCATGATCGTGGTCACCAATCCACCACCGAACACCAGCAGCTTCTTGTAGCGCTGCAACTGGTTCAAGGCATCATTCTGTGGAGCGGAGGACATGGCGGCACCGGTTCGTTCTGGAGACTATCGATGCACCTTTGACAATCACACTGACGTAGCGCACCGGACCAAAACGATTATCGCGGCGCGAGAGCGGATCCGATCAGCCGCCCCCACAAATCAGACCCATGCGATGCGAAAGCAAATAATAATCAGACCCGTCAACGTGCCGGCGTGCGCACTGAGTGTGAGTCAAGGCTTCGCGAGTAGGTTCGGACGAGTCAGTACTCGCGAACATTTTTGCCAACCGTGGTTCTTCACCCCTGCCTCACTCATCTCTGTGCAGACTGTATTGAGCGCAATGAAGATCCCGCATCGTGCTCGCTGACGATCATCCCGCGGTGCTTTTTCGGCATTAAGCAATAACCGGCTGTAGTCCTCCCACTAGACGTTTTAGGCACGGCGAAGGACTCAGGCGAACCAGGCAAGTCGCTAGACGCTTCCTCTTGCGACATCCTCGTCAGGGAATACGCGATGCCATGGGGATAGTACGGTGACGGCTTGAGGTTTTTAGCCTTCCTGCTGCGAAAGTATCCTGCACTCAGTTCAGAATCGTGGTCTTTATGACATTCGAAAATGCCGCCTCACCCATGCAGGTATCTTCACGTTGCTGGCATGTTGACGGGATCGCGGCGAGAAGCAACACGACACACCTGCCACAGACGTCATTTCTTATGCCGGCTACCGATTTCCGTCCGACGTGATTGGCTAGGCGGTGTGGCGATACTTGCGCATAGCCAGAGAATCGCTGGCTGGGCGCGGCATTGAGCTCACGTACGAAACGGTGCGACGCTGATCGGTGAAGTTCGGGCTTGCCATTGCTCGACGCATCCGTTCCACCGCGTTGGACCGGGCCAACAGGTGGCACCTCAACGATGTGGTGATCACGATCGACGGCAAGCAGTACCCACCGTAGCGTGCTATGGACCAGCCTGGCGCGGTACCGGATGTACTCACACAAAGCCGGCGCGAGTGGCATTCGGCGGCGCACATCATGCGTGATCTGCTTAGGAAGCACCGCCACGCTCCGCGTGTTCTGATCACCAATGACGTGGAACCCCGACAGCACAAAGAATTGCACAACCGGGCGGAGAACTGGCACCAGCCGACGCGAGTGCGCGAAAAAGTGTTGCACGCTCCAAATCAGCGCGCTATCTGACGCGATTCGCGTCGGCTCATGCTCAGGTGAGCAATCGGTTCAAACGCTGCCGGTACAGCGCGAACGCGCAACAGAAGCGGCAGACACGCAAGGAGGCCTACGAGGCGTAAGAAGCTGCAACCGGAAATCCGATTCCGGATCGCCTTGCCAACCAGGTGAGCCAAACTTATGTCATGCGATTTCGCATGCACGTCATTCGGCAAGTTGACATGCCAGTCACGGAAAATATCGACTGAAGCACGCGAGACTCACCGAGCGCGAAGCGACCGACTCATCCAGAGAATCATAGTGTCGTAACTCAGACCAACGAGTCTTTAGGATTCTCTGCGTGGTTCAGCGTGCGTCCGGCGTTCGATGCTGTCCTGACGGTCGGGGCGTCGACCGCTAACGCCGCCAGTTGCTCACGCATGGCGCCCCTCATACCGTCGAACGCGATGCGCTGACTGGCCGTAAGCGGCGAAGCGCCAGTTCGGCTCGTCAATGCGAGTGGATCGGTAGGGTGATTGTTCCGCCGCACCTCGAAATGCAGGTGAGGTCCCGTGGACCTGCCGGTGCTGCCTACTGCGCCGAGTCGTTGTCCTTCAGTCACGGACGCGCCAACGCGCAAATCGCGGGCGAAGCTAGACAGATGTGCGTAATACGTCGTATAGCCTTGCGGATGATTGAGCACAACGTACTGCCCATATCCGCTTTCGTTGCCTACGAACTTCACGGTTCCCGAAGCAGCCGCCACTACGGGCGTCCCCTTCGGCGCGCTAAAGTCCACGCCGGTGTGAAAATGCTGCTTGCCGCTGACCGGATGGACACGATTGCCGAAAGTCGAACTGACCCTAACGTAATCGAGCGGCATCGAAAAGGGTTCAGCGGCAAGCCGCCGTCCGTCGAATGAATAATAGTCCCCGTTGGCGTGCCCCGGTGCGACAAACCACACGGCCTGGTAGACCTTAGCGCCTGAGCGGAGTTCGACGGCCGTCACGCGCCTGCGCTGTGGCGCCGCGGCATCGCGCCCGTGGAAAACGCGATAGGTGTCGCCCTTCTGCGCGGGCGCCGCAACGTCGAGCCGGGAGGCAAAAATACGTGCAATCTGTTCCCGGATCTCGACCGGCACGTCGGCCCGCACCAGAGTATCGCGCAAGTTGCCTTCGATCCGCCCAGCGTATGACCCGATTTCGGCCTCCGGCACGACAAACGGCACAGCCCCAGATAGCGGACTATTTTGAGCGTCGCCAACGAACCCGCTGAACTTGCCGGCAATATCGGCCGAACCTTCGGACATCTGCCGAGGTCGCTCGACGGGTTGCGCAGCCGGCACGGTCACCCCAAGGCCGGACCAGATCGCGCTGGATGCCTTCACGCGATTGAATATTTCTGGTGCTGCAGTCGAAACTGATAGGCCGAGAATCGCGACCATGCCACACAGCACTCCTGCACCCGCGATGGAACTCGCTGGAGATTTACATCTGGAACGCACAGAATTGCCCACTTCGATGGCAATGGCTTGCGCCTTGGGGAAGGTGTTACCTAGAAAGTGGAACGACATCATGTCAAAACCTCGCAGTCAAAATAGAGGGCTGCAGGCGTAAATGACAGTGCTTGAAACGCGCGGCAGCGGGCGGAAATGGGATAGAGCGAAAATCCAACAGTCTGGGTACCCTTCCGCGCTACACAATCCGGTCAGAAACCGTTGGAAAGGGTCCCTTCGCTATCTACATGCGAGTCCTAAAAGGGTTGATGCGATAGAGATAGAGTAAGGCGGCGCCCCATTTCGCCCTATGTGACCAATCCGAAAGAACTCTGTCCCCGTAAGTATCGACCTGCGGCAGCGAGTCGCATCGCCGTCGCGCACGGCACAATCACGAAGCTCGACGACCTCAGACGAGCGCCAGAGGTTCATGGAGATTCGACTCTTTGCCCGCCCAATTTGCTTTGACCGGAGGCATGCAATTTCGGACTTGTAAAGCGGCGCACCTTATACCTCCTCGCTTTTATCGGTTGTTCTTCACGGGATCGCCGGCGCAAGCTAGTGCATCCAACTTGCTGGGCTGATCCCCGCGCGATTCATGACGCCGACGGGTTTGCCAACAGGCCAATTTCGACTCATGGGAAAAAATTGGGCATCTTCGGTGACATCGTGAACAAGCTGTTCCACGAGGCAAATCCCGACGCGAGGACGCCGACAGTTGAGCCTGCTCCTGATCCGGCACAGAAGCGTTGAATATCGCAAACAGCTGACGCAGGATCTGAAGTATTCCGGACACTTGAATGACTCGGCGAGCGTGAACATCTGGCTGCATAGCGAGGGTGACGGCGACGCTGGCCGCAAAGGGTGGCAAGTTTCCGCCCGATCTGGGCGGTTAAGCCACGCGTTGACAGAAAGTCCAATACGGGCCTCTTCTAATTCGCCAGAGCCCCAAAATTCATACGTGTCATATTGGCTGAATGCCGTGAATCGTGAAAACTGATTCGGACAGGCGCACGGGCATGCACGGATCACATCTGCCATTCCTCGCGGCTAACTCGGCGATGGCGCTTGCATTGACAGACCGCGACGAATACAGCTCATCGGCATAGACATGCCAAAGACGACCGCTCTCGCTTTTTGCGATGACAAGTTCTACCGTTAGAAGCTGTTTCGAAATTAGTTAAACATCGCCTTGAGACACGCTCAACACATCAAAGCGCAAGCGAGAGAAAGGAAATCTTCATGGATATGGGCGTATCGTTCGTAGCGAATCTTCAGGCGTCAAAACGAGCGAAGCCACGCAATCGATCGTTCGACTGGCCAATGCGTTTCTCCGAGACCGCTGCCGTGTGGCGAACCGATTTTTGCGAGCGCCGGCGTGACGCCATGTTTTTACAGGCGCTGTCGATGATTCTCAGAACTGTAGCCCCGGTCGCGCTGAACAATTTTCGGTCTATGCAGTGGACCTCCCCACTTGCCACCAATGCGCGCATGGGATCTATTGGAACGAAGAAACGGGTTTGCACAGCAACCGTGTGAACGGTACTAGTTTTGCCCCGCAAGGCGAGACGCTGGTGCGTGCGGCCGAAAAGCCCTTCAAGCTATAACATGATTGCGGCGATCTCCAACCGCGGCGAGTTGAACTTCATGATCTTCGAAGGAATGCTCATAAATGCCACCTTCATCGAACTCACGAAGCGGTTTCTCAAACAGCTCACGCGCAAGATCTACTAGATGGTCGACGGCCATCCGGGCCGCATCGGTCTGCTGCTATCAAGATGTTTGCCGCCGACCAAGCAACGCGTCTGCGGTTGATCCGGCTGGCGAGCTATTTTCAGGAGCCTAATCCCAGACGAGACGCCCAACCAGGGACGTCAAGACTAACGCGCTCGGCAAGATCTAACCGACCATCAAGACGGGAATGAGCCGGAATCTGCGGTTGCATCTGCACCGTCCGCAAAAGGAACTCCCGTGATTCGCAACCCTACTGCAGTAAAAGCATGTCGATATAGCACCCGATCGACTACGAACTAGTTAATGATTTCATCAGTGCCTTTGTAATTTTTATTATTAATTTACCAATACTTATCACGAAAATGCGCTTTTTTTCGGGGCCTTTTTACGAAGAGGCATCGATGATGTGGGCAGTCCATTAGAGAACTCGCGCTGAACGACAACTTGACAATACTTTTGAGGATTCTATGAGAATTGCTGTCCTAGACGACGATCAGGCACAAACCGACTTTTGCTCTCAGACGTTATCGTCGGCAGGGCATATCTGCCACGCGTTTTCCTCAGGCCGGGAACTGGCACGGCAACTGAGACGGCAGACCTTTGATCTACTCATTCTCGACTGGAACGTGCCAGACATGTCGGGCAAAGAGATCTTGTGCTGGGTTCGAGGTAGCCTCTCTGAACGACTTCCTGTTCTGTTCATGACGAGCCGCAGCAGTGAAGCGGATATCGCGTCAATACTTAATCACGGAGCTGACGATTACGTCGTCAAGCCGGTCCCTGGAAGGGTCCTGCTCGCGCGCGTCAGTTCGCTGTTGCGACGCACCTATCAGCTCAGTGCTGCTGGGCGCGAAGTCTATGGAGATTACGACTTCAATCTGATTGCGAAGCAGGCGCTGCTTAAGGGTACCGCTGCTGCGCTGACCCCAAAGGAATTCGAACTTGCACTGCTGCTGTTCCAACACTTGGGCCGACCGTTGTCTCGCGCCCACATTCGCGATGTAATCTGGAATCAGATCGCCGAAATCTCGTCGCGGACAATTGACACGCACGTGTCGGTACTACGTGCCAAGCTCAATCTGCGACCGGAAAACGGTTATCGGCTCGCAGCGGTTTACGGTTATGGCTATCGCTTGGCTCAGATGAATAGTGTCGAGACACTCGAGCGTACGTCCCATTAATCGCGCACCGATGACGTCAGCGGACAAATGGTGATCGTGAAGCCGCGATTTTGATTTCTTCTTCTCGCCATCTTCGCGACGACCTCAGCAACTGACAACGTCGCTCGAGCGCAACGGAATAAAGGACGGACTGCGGTCGCTGGTCGGTTCGATTCCCGTTTCACATCTCGCGGTGGTGCAGGCCCGAAACCTTCCGTGCCATGCGCTGGCAGCGTCAAGCCTTGAGAGAAATTAATCTACGCCCAAATACTTTGGAAACGTGGCGGATGAGCCGTTGCGCGTCTCGTGGCGCAAAGTGCGCCGGGTTTTCTTCGGTAAATCGCCAATGTCGTGCCCAGGTATTTGTGGGCCTCAGCCGGCGAGCGCGTGAAAAATGAATTTGCCACCTTTGACGACGCCCATACGAACGAGGCTTATCGCGCGGAGCCGCTCAATCAACCGTCTGCTTGATGGTGTTTGCCGTGGCGGCCTCAAATCTGAAGTGCAACACCGTTTCGTATAAGGTGTTGCGATGCACGAAAGAAAGTACCAGCAACTTCAACCTGAAGAGCGCCTGAC
>NZ_JACHDL010000039.1:0-53488 GCF_014201055.1 Paraburkholderia sp. CI2 | reverse complement strand
GTCCTCTTTCTCGTTGCTGGCAAGCTCGATTTCTCCGGCTTCAACCCGCATGCCTCGTGAGCCCCGTTACCCACTGCATTTTCAAAAGAGCCAAAAAAAGGTAATTTGGAATTTATTTTTGATCTACGACATCAAATGCAGGCAGAAGGGTTATCACTAATCACGGTGGCGGGCATCTACCAGCCGACACTAGAACAATTTTTTGGTGATTTTGAAAAAAACGAAAGTTGGAGAAAGTTAAGCTTGGATGTCTTCCGGCGTGACATGAGTTTCAGTTGCGTTTCAAACCAAGACGACCTGAGACTCACTCTTGAATGTGTTGATTTAGCCGAAGACGGGCGAGGGCAAAGCTGGGTCCAATTTTTCCTTCCCATGGCATACGCAAAAGGATTCCGCCTTGCGAACATGACGGATGCCTTGTTCGGTAAGCTCTCCGCGGAATCGAAGTGGCTCGAACTCGGATTTCCGTCTGGCGCAGTCTTCGCGATAATTCGAAAGTTTCTATCGTTAGCTACACACCATGACGGCGGGTCCTGCTCTTTGGACGGCTTAGCCAACGACATCTTGAATAGCGTGTTCGAAACGTCCGGATTTCGTGCTGCAATGGCCGACAAACTCTCTGCTGACGTCTACAACGGACACATTTAGTCGACCAGGGCGATCATGGATACGTTCGAATGGGTTGGCCTTAGGTACTCGCCCCTGCCATACGAATCAACGCCATCAATCATTGGAAGATTCGCATATTTCAACGTCCTGAGTCGCAGCTCGCTTACCAAGCTAGTTGACTTCAAGAGTGACTCGGGACTTCGCCCCTATCCGCGCGGTATTTACGTCGATAAACAGAAGTTCATTGCGCAGACGGGTTGGGAATTTCCCGGCGAGGAGAGTAGGTTTTTTGCTGCGACCCGGGAGTTATCGGGCTTGCTTTTTTCCAATAGCTTTCGATTCTGTCCTTCATGCCTTGACTGCGGGTACCACAGCTACTGGCATCAATTCGAAGGGCTTGAGCGATGCCCACTCCACGGCGAGGTACTAACGAGATTCTGCCCCAATTGCAAAAGACTGGTGGGCACCGTCGCTTTCGGAATTGGCAATGGGTCCGGCTTCTACAACTGCCCTCATTGCAGCGCGCCGCTGTCGGGCAGTCCGTTTTCCTCAGAGAGTCACGAATACCTTCGAGACCACACGTCGTCTCTCGATGCATTCAGGCCACTACAACAATGGTGGGCGGGGGATGATGACCTGCAAACGAAAGACGTAATGCGCATCGTGTCGCGGAAAGTGATTTTCAAATGGGCACATTGGTGTGACGACCGAGCAATCCTCCGAGGTATGGCCCGAAGATTGACGGCTTGCGCACTTGAATCGATGGGAGGGGAGTCGCTCAAGCGTATCACCGTGTTGCGCTGGCCTCTTCAATTGACAACAAACAAATCTTCCGATGACGAGCGTATCGGTCACCTGCAGTGCTCTCCCGAGCGAGAGAGCACTGCATACAGGACGACCTTGCGTGCACTTCATAACTGGGCAGTTGGCAAGCGCGGAGGCGCCATCTTAGCGCGAGACATTCGCACGCTTATGCTAAGAGGGGTTGTGAGCACAGAAGGCAGGGATTTGCGGCAACTTGCACTTGCGTGGTTCCGCTTGCGTTTTGAGCTATGGCCGGCAACGCCTTTCGGATGGGTTAATCCCGATCAAGCGCGTTGGGGAGCACATTCACGACTTCGTCACATGGAAAAATTTGAACCGAGGCCCCCCTTGAGCGCATTTTTGCTTGCGACATATTCACTGATGCTTGAAATTGTGAAACGGCGAGAAAGGGAAAGCGAAGTGTTAGATGTCGGCAGCATCCGAATCGTTGACTCCTGCGTTCCCGTCGTGTACTTACCTGACTATCGGCTTTCGCTGAACACCAGTGAACCGTCAGAAGGATTTGTAATCTTTCCGTCACTTTCGGGGTTCGATTTAGACTCCGTCTGGCTCAAGAGGGATGACGCGGCGTAAATTTAGTGCAATCTCGTCCGCGGTTGACCGGCGCTGCTCAGATTCGGAAGTAACACCGAGGCTTTCAGATGTTTTTCGGTGGGAAAGACTGACGCTTTTAGATGACATTGGGTGGATCCTACTGATTCGAGAGCCACGCAAATTTGGCAAAAACATTGAACACCGAAATATCCCGCCTTAACATGGGATTTGCGTCAGTTTACAGACGCCTTTAGATGGAATCACTGAATGTGGATATATTGATAATACAACGTAAAACGCACCATATACTACACAATTCAATACTTAACACGACATTAGTACTATAATGTCGTGTTTATGGTTGGCGTGCGGATTGTTCAATCGTTAGTGTCGATGTCCTCGAGGCTTGGAATCCGATCGAAGCCTGACGACAATGAGTCTGTCGCGGACAGTCTCGCTTTCCTGCTGGACTGCTATGGCCTAAATTTAGAAGCCCGGCGTCAGGACGACTTTCCCTGACGCCGTCCTGCCGTTCTGCAAATCGTCGAACGCCTGGCTTCCGGCATCGAGCGGCCGCACGTCGAGCCAATCCAGCGAACCGAACGCGCCTTCGTGCAACGCCGAAACCGTCGCGCGAAGATCCGCCATCGTATATGTGTACGTACCCAGCAGCGTGATTTCAGCGAGCGTCAGCTTGCGCATATCGATTTCGCTTGCCCAATCCTGGAGGCCGATGTGCATCACGACGCCGCCAGGCTTCACCGACGATAACGCGAGCGCGCGTGTCGGCTTTGCGCCCACGGCATCGATCACGAACTCAAACCGGCTTTCAGGCGCCGGCGCGTCCAACGGATCCCATGTCTCGCACTGCGCATGCTGCTGCGCCGAACGTCGACGCAGCGGATTGACCTCCGCCATTTCGACCGACCGGCAGCCGTACGATTTCAGTAACAACGCCGACAGCAATCCAATCGCCCCGCCGCCAATGACCAGCGCGCGGGTTTCCGGCAACGGTCTTTGCAGCGCGCGCATCGACAGATTCAGCGCATGCAGCGCCGTAGCAGCCGGCTCGGTCACCGCGGCGTGCGTTGCGGGCATCTCCTGCGGAATTTCGACAACGCATCCCGCAGGCAACGACATATATTGTGCAAATGCACCCGGACGCGTCATGCCGACCATCGTCCGGTTCGCGCACAGATTGTCGCGCCCCTGCACACAATATTCACAGTGCCCGCAGGTGATCAACGGATTGCCCGTGACGCGCAAGCCTTTCGTCAGATGCGGTGCGCGCGTCTCCACGATCGTGCCGGCGAACTCATGACCGAGAATGAGGCCGGGTTTGCGTCGCGGATCGTGGCCGTGGAATGCATGCATATCGGAGCCGCAAATACCGACCGCATCGATCCTGAGTATCACCTCGCCGTCGGCTGCCTGCGGTTCGGGCCGATCCAGCAACTGGACCTCATTGGGCTGCGTGTAGACAAGTGCTTTCACAAGCGTTCTCCGTCGTGCAATTGCGTTACCGCCTACCGCGCGGTGTACCCGCCGTCGACCATGATGGTCTGGCCCGTGACGTACGCGGACGCGTCACTCGCAAGAAACACCGTGACGCCATACAGATCGTCGAGTTGTCCATTGCGTCCGATGCACGTGTTCTGCGCGTGCATGTCCGCGACGCGCGCGTCGTTGAAAACGGGAGCCGTCAGCGCAGTGGGGAAAAAGCCCGGCCCAATCGCGTTGCACGTGATGCCGTAGCGTGACCACGCCTGCGCGATAGCACGCGTCAATTGCACGACACCGCCCTTCGCCGCGCCGTATGGCGCGCTATCGTTGAATGCACGGTATGACTGCAGCGACGCGATGTTGATGATGCGACCATGTCCGCGCGCCTTCATCGAGGGTGCGAGCGCCTGCGTCATGAAGAACGGCGCGCCAAGATGCAGTGCGAGCTGCTGTTGCCACGCTTGCGGCGTTACTTCATCGAATGGTTGACGCAGATTGACGCCCGCCGCGTTGACGAGAATGTCAATCTGGCCGTGCTGTGCCGCTGCGTCGAGCGCGCAGGCGCGCGCCGCATGCGCGTCGCTGAGATCGCACGCGTGCATGTGCGCATCAATACCGTCATCCCGCAGCCGCATTGCCGCTTCGTCGAGCGCATCACTTCGCCGCGCCACCAGCACGACGCGCGCACCCGCCCCGCCCAACGCGCGCGCCATCGCTTCGCCGACGCCCGAGTTGCCGCCGGTCACGAGCGCGGTTCTGCCATTCAGGTCGAATAGTCGAGCGATGTTCAACGGTGTCCTCCTTCGTCGTACCGATTGCACATGCCGATGGCGTTCATACCTGTACCGGTTCGCCACGCACGAATGCTTCGTCGGGAAAGTACTTCTGCAAGCGGTCGTCAGCGGTACGGGCGTGGGCTTCCATGCCTTCGAGCCGCGAGATACGCGCCGTCACTTCGCCAATGCGCTTCGCCGCATCGCGCGTCATGCGCTGCCACGTCAGCGTCTTCACGAACTTGTGCACCGAGAGCCCCCCTGAATAGCGCGCTGCGCCCTTGGTGGGCAGAACGTGATTCGGACCGCTCGCCTTGTCGCCGAATGCGACCGTCGTTTCTTCGCCGAGAAAGAGCGAGCCGTAGCACGTCAGATGTTCGAGCCACCAGTCCAGATCGGCAGCCTGCACTTCGAGGTGTTCCGATGCATAGCGATCAGACACGTCTACCACTTCCTCTCGCGTGTCGCACAGGATCACTTCGCCGTAGTCGCGCCACGCGGCGCCTGCGGCATCGTGTGCGGTCGGCGGCAACGCATCGATGAGTTGCGGAACCCGCTCAATGACCTCGTCGGCGAGCGCCTTCGACGTCGTGAACAACCATGCCGGCGACTCGTGGCCATGCTCGGCCTGGCCGACCAGATCGCTCGCGACCATCGCCGGGTCGGCACTGGCGTCGGCGATCACCGCAACTTCCGACGGCCCCGCGAAGACGTCGATCCCAACCTTGCCAAAGAGCGCGCGCTTCGCCTCCGCGACGAACTTGTTGCCCGGCCCCACCACAACGTCCGCCTGCTTGCCGGTAAAAAGCCCATACGCCATCGACGCAATCGCCTGCACGCCTCCCAGCGTCATCACGACATCGGCGCCTGCCGCCTTGAACGCATACAGCACATACGGATGGATGCCGCCTCCGCGAAACGGGCTCGAACAGGCAATCACCGTCTTCACGCCCGCTGCCCTGGCAGTCGCAACGCCCATGTATGCCGACGCGATATGCGCGTACCTGCCAGCAGGCGCATAACAGCCGACCACGTTGACGGGCACCACTTTTTGCCCTGCCGTCACGCCTGGATACAGTTCGACCGAGAAATCCCCAATCGAGCGCCGCTGGGCGAGCGCGAAGTCGAATACCTGTTGCGCGGCGAAATCGATATCGGCCTTCACGTGCGCGGGCACTTCGAGCGCACGCCGTTCGATCTCATCGGCGCAGACGATGATCGGACCGTCCCAGTTATCGAGTTTCTTCGCATACGCACGCGCGGCGTCTTCGCCATGCGCCTGAATCTGCGCAAGCATTTCACCGACGACCTGTTGCGCCGTCGCGGTCTCGGTTTCCGGCGTCTTGGCTGCTTTCTTCAGGTAAGTCACGCTCATCGCCTTCTCCTTCATCGATGTTAAAAATGATGCAAGCGCTTGCAGCGAGGGGCTTTTAAAAGGCCACACCGTGGCCTTTTTGCGCGATCGCGACCGCGCGTTATTTGCTGCCGTCCATTGCGAACGCCGCGAGTTTAGGGTCGCCCAACACACGCTTCATCGCGCTGTCGTCGATATAGTCTTTTGCTTCGGGGACGGACGCGAGCGCGCCCGATGCATGCATGAACTGCGCGATCTTCGTGAACGAATCGTCGGCCTGCGATGCGCCTTTCGTGCGGTCCATCGCGGCGAGTTGCTGCTTCAGGTCGAAGGTCGGGCGCGTAGCGAATTCCTTGCGCATCGAATCGTCGCTGATGTTGACGCCGCCCTCCTGGTAAAACTTCTTCATCATCGCGACGGCCTGGTCAGGGTTCGCCTTCATCCACGCCCATGCATGCAGATAGACGGCGAGAAATTTTGTCACCTGATCGGGATGCTGCTTCTCGAATTCGCCACGCGTGACGAGCGCGCCGGGCACCGATGCGCCGCCGTCCTTACCGGAGCACAACACGCGCGCGCCCGCCTTCTCTTCGAGCGTATAGTCATACGGCGCCCACACGCCCGCGTAATCAGCATTGCCCGACGACACAGCGGAAATGATCTCGGCCTGGCCCATGTTCCTGAGCGTCACATCAGCCTTCGTCAGCCCATACTTTTTCAGGCATGCCTGTACCGCGTAATCACCCGTCGAGTTGGACGTCAACACGATGGTCTGGCCTTTCAGCGACGCCGGATTGCGGCGCACCGCGTCATAACGCGCCTTGCTCGCCATCAGAACGTTGCCCTGCGATTCGTCGTTTGTCAGGCCGATCACCTGAATGCCGAAGCGCTTGTAGCCGAGCACCGCCGGCACGGAACCCGTGCCGCCCACGTCCCAGGATTTCGACGCCGCCGCCGCAATCTGCGGCACGCCTGCGGGAAACACCGAAAACTCGGGCTTCAATCCGACCTCTGCCCACCACCCTTTTTCGGTTGCGACATAGAACGGCAACGCCCAATACAGCGCGGGCTGATAGCTGACCCTGATCAGAGTGAGATCGGCGCACCACACCGTGCCCGGCAACGCCGCACTGCCCGCGCAGAGCAACGCAATGAAAGGGATCGCACGCAGACGTTTCATGTTGGTCTCCTGTTTTATGGGGTATTGCGCTCAGCCGTTGGAACCGGTGGCAGTTTTATGCAGCTTCATGCAGCGACACGTTCGACAGCGCCGTGTTCGTCGCGCAACGACTTCCAGATATGCGTGCGCAACCGGACGAACGATTCGAGATCCATCACGTCTTCGATCCGCTTGCACGCGTCCCAGCCATGCTGCTCGCGCACGGACTTCACATCGATCACTTCTTTCACGCGCCCCGGCCGGCCCGTCATCACGACGACGCGATCCGCGAGATACACCGACTCTTCGACCGCGTGCGTGATGAACAGCACCGTGCGCGGATTCACGCGCGTGAGCCGCACCAGTTCTTCCTGCATGACGACCCGGGTTTGGGCATCGAGCGCGCCGAACGGCTCGTCCATCAGCAGCACGCCGGGGTCGAGCGCATACGCGCGCGCGATCGCGACGCGCTGCTGCATGCCGCCCGATAGTTGATGCGGATACGCCTGCTCGTAGCCGCGCAGATTCATCAGCGACAGATAGCGTTCGATCGTTTCGCGTCTTGCGTCGGCGGCCATGCCCTTCGCGCGCAAGCCGAGATCGATGTTGTCCCACACTGTCTTCCACGGGAACAGCGCGAACTGCTGAAAGACGACCGCGCGATCGGGTCCTGGCCGTGTCACCTTGCGGCCCGCCACCGTCACGCTGCCCGAAGTCGGAAACTCGAGACCCGCGACCATCCGCAGACACGTCGTCTTGCCACAACCCGACGGCCCGACGATCGCAACGAATTCCTTGTCGGCGATTTCCAGTTCGACGTGTTCCAGCGCGACGACGCTCGCCTTGTCGCGCCTGAACATGCGGGACACATCATTGAAACGAATCATGCTCATCGTGCGCTCCGTCACGGTTGAGAGAGTGAAGCCACGGGTGCCAGGGTCTGTTTACATATGGAACGCACGTGCGTTGCCGCGAGAAGGGCCGCTCGCAAGGATTGCGACGCCGCGAATACTCGACGTATTCGCAAGAAGCATGACGCAGCGAGCGGCCCTTCTCGCGGCAACCCCAGTTCTGAATTTCATTCCAGGGGAATGCCCGCTATCGGCCGCATGGCGGCGTCGTGCGTCGCTCACGTGGCGCGGCCACGCAGCGCTCCTTACTCCTTGCCCTGCGCCCCGAAGGAAGTCCCCTTGGGGGACGCCCGATAGCGGGCATTCGCACGTGCGTTCCATATGTAAACAGACCCTAGTGCCGGGCCACGCGCCGGTTGCGCATCGCGTACGCTTCGATGCGTCCAAGCAGCAGGTCGATTGCCGCGCCCACCATACCGATTGCGATCATCGCGCTCATCACCGTCGCAGTGTCGATTGCCGCTTGTCCCTTGACCATCATGTAGCCAATGCCGCTCGACGCGACGATCAGTTCGGCGCCGACCAGCGACATCCAGCCCAGTCCCGCCGCGACGCGCACACCTGCGATCACCGACGGCAACGCGCCTGGCAGCAGCACTTCGCAGACGATCATCCGGTTCGACGCGCCGAGCATGCGCGCCGCTTCGAGCAGCCTGCCGTCGACCTGCTGCGCACCGCGATAAGCATTGACGACGCACGGCGGAAACGCACCCGCAAAAATGATCAGCACCGGGCCACCGATGCCCGTGCCGAACCACAACGCGGCAAACGGCACCCATGCAATCGGCGCGATGAAACGCACGGTTTCGAAGAGCGGCGTCACGCAGTAGTCGAGCCAGCGGAACCAGCCCATCGTCAGACCGAGCGGCACACCCAGCGCGACGGCCAGCAAAAAGCCCATCAGATAGCGCTGCAAGCTCGACCACAGATGCACTTCGAGCGTGTAACCGACAAACGGATGCGTGAGCAGATCGGCAAACTTGTGAACGACTGCAAGCGGCGTCGGTAGAAAGATCGCGGGGACGAGTTCTGCTGCCGATGCCAGCCACCAGATGCCGAAGAATGCGATCAGCCCCGCGGCATTCAGCGTCCAGAGCGGCACGTTGCGTTGAGCCACAGCACGCCCAGGCTCGCCGACCATCTTGCGCTGGCGCAACGTGCGTGCCGCACTGCCGGACTCGCGATTGACGCCGACGGGCTCGATGTCAGGATGCGCGACACCGCGCAGATGACCCGGTTTCATCTGTTCGCTCTCCAAGGCATGAGTTGCCGTTCGATTTGCCCAAGCGCGACCGTCATCAACCATCCACACAGCGCGACCGTCAGCATCGCAACGACGATCATCGCCGGATAGATGTCGAGCGAGCCTTGCGTCAGCAGATGCCCGAGACCTTTGACCGCACCGATCAGTTCGCCCGCCACGAGCGTCGTCCATGAGGCCTGCAATGAGAGGCGCAAGCCTGTGAAAATCATCGGCAGCGCGCCGGGAATCATCACTTCCAGCACGAAGCGCGAACGCCGCAAACCCAGCATCTCGGCGGCTTCGAGCATCGGCACGTCGAGATTGCGCACGCCCGCGAAACTGTTGATTACGCATGGCACGAACGCCGCGAACCAGATCACCATCACCTTCGCGGAGTCGCCGAGTCCAAGCCAGACGATCGCGAGCGGAATCCACGCGAGCGGCGGAATGGGTCGCAACAGCAGAAAGATCGGGTTGAAGAACGCCTGCGCACGCGGCGAGTAGCCCATCCAGAGGCCGAGCGGCACGCCCGTCACCGCCGCCGTCGCGAAGCCGTATAGAACGAGCTTCACGCTCTGCACGATGTGCTGGTCGAGACGGCCGTCGGCATAACCGTCCGTCACCACCTGGGCAAGCGCCTGCCAGGTATCGAACGGAGTGGGGAATCTCGACGGTGCGACGATGCCTGTGAGAGCCGTCAGCACGTACCACGCGGCGAGCGTTGCTGCGAGCGTGCCGATGCTGCACAGGAAGCGCGGTGAACGCAATGCGGGGAACACATTGTCTCCTGCCTGTTCAGCGGCGTGAAATGCAGCGCGCCGCGCAATGAAATGTAACCGCTTGCATTTGAATATAGACGCTATGATCACGGGTCACATCGGGATTTATACCAATTCGAATGATGTTGTACTGTCGTTCGCTTGCAATCGGGC
The DNA here is from genome assembly GCF_014201055.1 of Paraburkholderia sp. CI2. Classification (NCBI taxonomy): domain Bacteria; kingdom Pseudomonadati; phylum Pseudomonadota; class Betaproteobacteria; order Burkholderiales; family Burkholderiaceae; genus Paraburkholderia; species Paraburkholderia sp. CI2. Next base: position 43,645 of record NZ_JACHDL010000039.1, on the reverse strand, counting down.
ACTACAATCAATTGAGCCTATCCAAACCTGTCTGATCTGCCGCAATGAATACCTTGCCACGCGCCCGTATCAGCGATGTCGCCACACTCGCCGGCGTCTCGACGGCAACTGTGTCGCGCGCTCTCTCCAACCCCGACATGGTGAAAGCGGACACGCGCGCGCGCATCCGTGATGCGATCGCCACGCTGGGATATGTGCCCGACGGCGCGGCGCGCGCGCTTGCGCTGGGCCGTGCGCGAATGGTCGGCGCAATCGTGCCGACGCTCGACAACGCGATCTTCGCGCGTGCGGTGCAAGGCTTGCAAACCACACTGTCGAATTCCGGCTATCAGTTGCTGATCTCCGCGCACGAGTACAACCTGTCCGCGGAAATCGAAGTCGTGCGCGCGCTGCTGGAACGTGCTGTCGACGCAATCGTTCTGGTCGGCACCGACCATGCGCCGCAAACCTATGAACTGATTCGCGCGAGCCACGTCGCGCTGCTGCTGACCTGGTCGCACGCCGAGCGCCCCGGCGCAGCCGGCAGCGGCGACGCAGATACACCGCCGTCGATTGGCTTCGACAACCAGTTGATCGGGCAACTGGCCGCTGAACATCTGCTCGAACTCGGTCATCGCCGCTTCGGCGTGATCTCGGGCTTCACGCGCCATAACGACCGCGCGCGTCAGCGGATCGAAGGCTTCCGGCGAATCCTTGCACAGCACGATATCCGTCTGCCTGATGCGAACATCATCGAACAGCCATTCGGCTTCGAAGGCGGTCGCGCCGGGCTCAAGCTACTGACGCAATTGCGCCCTGCTCCAACCGCCATTTTCTGCGGCAATGACGTGCTCGCGCTGGGTTGCCTGTTCGAAGCGCAATCGGCCGGTATCGCCGTGCCGCAGCAGTTATCGATTGTCGGTTGCGACAATCTGCCCATCGTCTCGCAGATCACACCAGGTCTCACTACCGTGCTGTTGCCCACTTACGAACTCGGCGAACGCGTCGCGCGCGCACTGCTGCGCTGGCTCTCGGACGGCGTGCCGCCGCAGCGCGAGTGTCTGCCGATCGAGCTGATCGTGCGTGGCACGAGCGGTCCGGCGCCCGCGTGAAGTGCGCCTGGTTCCTTTCGGCGCATTCGCGCATCACGCGACCAATGTCTGCAACTGTGTGAGCAACGCATCGGGAATCTCGATTCCATCGCGGCTTGCCGCGTCGGCCAACGCATGCCGCCGTTGCCCTGGCAAACGGACATCCGCATCCTGCAACATCGCCGCGACAAGCGCCTCGACCCGTTCTACGTACATCTCATTGCCCGCCAGCGCGCCCGGATCGATGGCCCAGAACAGATGGCCGATCCGCGAGCGTGCCCCCTCCTCGGTCAGGAACGATCCCGCTTCATAGCCGAAGTTCGCGCCCGCCAGCGCCGCCGCCAGCAGCTCGACCATCAGCGCGAGCATCGCGCCTTTCGCGCCGCCGAACGGCAGCATCATGCCGTCGAGCGCCGCCTTGGCGTCGGTGGTCGGCGTGCCGTCACGGGCGGTCGCCCAGCCGGACGGGATGGGCTTGCCATCGCGCGCCGCAACCATGATCTTGCCGCGCGCCACTTGCGACAGCGACAGGTCGACTATCAATGCGTCGCCATTGCGGCGCGGAAACACGGCGGCAATGGGATTGGTGCCGAATAGCGCATGACGCCCGCCCCACGCGGGCATCGCCGCCGGGGAATTGCTGAACGCAAGGCCCACCATGCCCGCCGCGCCGATCGCCTCCAGGTGATATGCGCCGACGCCGAAATGATGGCTGCGGGTCACGCTCGCCACTGCGCTGCCGTGTTCGCGCGCACGGCCGATCAAGGTCTCGACAGCAAGCGCGCAGGCGGGAAACGCCATGCCATCGGCGGCATCGACGAGCACGGCGGCGTTGCGCGTCGCAACAATGGAGGGCTTCGCCTGCGGATCGACGCGCCCGTTGCGCAACTGCGCGACGTACATCGGCAAACGCGAAACACCGTGCGACGACAACCCGCACGAGTCTGCATACACCAACGCGCGGGCCGTGGCCGTCGCGGTCTCCGGCGTTGCGCCCGCGTTGCGGACGGCGCGCGTCGCGAGGTCGAGCAGTTCGTCGGCTGAGACTCGCGTCATCGTGAAATTCCTTCGGTCACGTGTGAATCACGCTGCGCAAGCAGGGCCTCCGTCACGCGCGCCGCAACGAGCGTGCTGACACGTTCGTTCGACTGCATGGTCAGCCCCGCGATGTGCGGCGTGAGAATGAGGTTTGGTGCGTCGGCCAGCGGGGAACGGGCGGCGAGCGGCTCATCGTTGAAAACGTCGAGCGCCGCGCCGCCGATGCGGCCTTCGCGCAACGCCAAGGCAAGCGCCGCTTCATCGACGATCCCGCCGCGCGACGTGTTGACGATAATCGCGTGGCGCTTCAGCGCCGCGAGTTGCGATGCGCCGAGCAGATTGCGCGTGCTGTCGACGAGCGGCACATGCAGCGTGATCACATCGGCGGCACGCAACGCTTCGTCGATGCTCACGCGGCGTGCGCCGGTCGCGGCCCAGCACGCCGCGTCGGCCGGCTGCAGCGGATCGTAGGCGAGCACCTGCATGCCCAGCGCGCGCGCGAGCTGCGCAACGAGTTGCCCGATGCCGCCGAAGCCGATTACGGCAAGCGTGCTACCCGCCGCTTCGCGGCCATTCGAAAGCGCCGCGCGCGGCCATTTGCCCGCCGCGACCTCCATGCTCGAACGGTATGCACCGCGCAGCAGCATCAGTGCCGTGGCGAGCACGTACTCGGCCACCGCGCGTGCATTCGCACCCGTCGCCGGGAACACCGATACGTTGCGTTGCGCGCATGCGTCCAGATCGATGTTGTCGAGCCCGACACCCAGACGCCCGACTACGCTCAGACGCGGCGCGGCATCGAGCAGCGCGGCCCTTACCTGCGTGCGATTGCGCACGATCAGCGCGTCGGCATCGGCCAGCAACGCGTTCAACGCAACGGGTTGATCGACAAGCGACGCATCGGCATGCACGTCGAAGCGCTCGCTGAGCGCTGCGACTGCGCAAGCGTCGATGAATTCGCTGATGACGATCTTCTTGCGCGTCGCGCGCGGATTCGTATTCAGGTTCGTGCTCAATTCGAGCGCTCCTGTACATACGCGGGCGGCGCCATGTCGTTGACATCGCTTGCGTTCGCTTGCGGCTCGCCGCGTTGAACTTCCGGCGGCGCGGCCAGCAGTTTGCGCGCGGCCTGCACATCGAATGCGCCTTCCCAGCGGGCGACGACAATCGTCGCCACCGCATTGCCGATCATGTTCACGATCGCGCGAACCTCGTTGAGCACGCGATCGATACCGAGTATCAGCGTGATGCCCGCAACCGGAATGATGTTGTGCGTCGACAGTGTCGCCGTCAGTGCGACCAGCGCCGCACCCGCCACGCCCGCGCCGCCCTTTGACGTCACCATCAATATCGCCAGCAGCCCGATCTGTTGCAGTAGCGTGAGATGGGTATTGGTGGCCTGCGCGATGAAGAGCGAGGTCATCGTCAGATAGATCGCGGCGCCGTCGAGGTTGAACGAATAGCCCGTCGGCAGCACGAGCCCGACTACCGGCTTCGGACACCCAAGCCGTTCGAGCTTTTCCATCAAACGAGGCAACACCGATTCCGTTGTAGACGTGCCCAATACGATCAGCAGTTCCTCACGCAGATACTTGAGCAGCGGCCACAACCCCACGCCCGCCCAGCGGCAGATCGTGCCCAGCACCAGGGCGATGAAGAGAATGCTCGTCAGATAGAAGCACACGATCAACAGACCGAGTTGCTGCAACGTCGAAATGCCATATTTTCCGACTGTGAACGCCATCGCGCCGAACGCGCCAAGGGGAGCCAGGCGCATGATCATTTCGACGATCCGCATCAGCGCTTCGCCGCTCTGTTCGATCACGCGCGACAGGAAGCGGCTGCGCCGCGACATGATCGATAGCGCGATGCCGAACAACACCGAGAACAGCAACACCTGCAGCAGATCGCCCCGTGCGAACGCGCCCACGACCGAATTCGGCACGATCTCTTCGAGGAAGCTGGTGTTCGACTGCGCGTGAACTTCCGTCACGTAATGGCTGACTGCATGCGTATCGAGCGTCTTCGGATCGATGTTCAGCCCGGAGCCGGGGTGCAGCAGATTGGCGACGACAAGGCCGATGACGAGCGCCACCGTCGTCACCGCTTCGAAGTGCATGATGGTTTTGAGGCCGACGCGCCCGACCTGCTTGAGATTCTCCATCCGCGCGATGCCGACGGAGACGGTACAGAAGATCACCAGCGTGATCAGCATCTTGATGAGCCGGATAAAGGTATCACCGAACGGCTTCATCTGGACGCCCAGATCCGGCCAGAAATAACCGACGAGAATGCCTGCCGCAAGTCCGATCAGAACCTGCACGTAAAGATGTTTTAGCACGCGCAAGATGGTGTCTCCTCCACTCGCTGCTGCTGGAAAATGGAACAGCGCCGTGCGGCGCGTGCCGGGCTTCCTGGGCCCGAGACGTCACGCGTGCGCGCGCTGCTGCGAAAGCTCCATTGAATACAGGGGATCCGAAGCTGACGCGAAGCTAACTGTCATCGCAGCCGCCTGCGCGATCAGGATTCAAGCGCCATGCAGCGCGGCCCGTCGCGAGGACGGGCCCGGAGAAATTACGCGCTTTCGAACAGGCGCGTCAACACGAACTCGCGGTGGCCCAGCGCTTCCGCCGACGTAAAGCGCCCGTTCGCGGTGCGCAGCATCGATTCCAGCAGTTTGTCGCCAGCCTGATCGAGATTCTGTTCGCGCTGCAATAGTCCCGACACATCCACGTCGATATGCTCGCTCATCGTGCGCACCGTACGCGGGTTCGCGCAAATCTTGATGACAGGCACGATCGGATTGCCGATCACGTTCCCCTGCCCGGTCGGGAAGAGATGCACGGCAAAGCCCGACGCGGCGCACAGCGTCACCATCTCGGCCGCGGCTGACGACGAATCCATGAACCACAAGCCCGGCCCCGTCGGTTCCTCGGCCTTGTCGAGCACGCCGTCGACGCTGCACTTCTTGCCGATCTTCTGGATATTGCCCAGCGCTTTTTCTTCGATGGTCGTCAGGCCGCCCGCGATGTTGCCTTTGGTCGGCTGCGACTCCGACAGATCGTCGGTCTTCCAGCGGTTGATCATGTCCTGATAGCGGTCGAACATGAACTGGAAGCGCTCGCGCACCTGGTCGTTCGCGCAACGCGCGGCAACGATCTGCTCGCCGCCCGTGAGTTCGGACGTCTCGCCGAAGACGAGCGTCGTGCCCAACCCGTAGAGTTTGTCGAACGCATTGCCGACAGTCGGGTTCGCGCCGCAGCCGGACGTGGTATCGGATTCGCCGCACTTCGTGGATACCCACAGATCCGAAATCGGGCATTCTTCGCGATCGAGAGACGTGGCGTACTGCACCATCTCTTTCGCGGTTTTCGACGCACGCATGATCGTATCGTGATCGCCATGCAGTTCGATGCCGAAGCCCATCACCGGCTTGCCTGACTTCGCAATGCCGTCTACGACGCGCTTGGTCCAGCCTTCCTCGATCCCGATCACGACGACCGCCGCGACATTCGGATTGCAGCCGGCGCCGATCAGCGTGCGGAAATGCAGATCGAGGTCGGCGCCGAACTGCAGGCGGCCGTATGGATGCGGTAGCGCCATCGTGCCTTTGATGGCCGTTTCGACGGCCAGCGCGGCGGCGTTCGACAAATCGTCGACGGGCAGGATGATCACATGGTTGCGCACGCCGACGCGTCCATTGGAACGGCGAAACCCGCGGAAAGTGGTGTTCTGGTCAATCACGCTCATGGTGGCTCTCTTCGATCTGGCTCTGTTGAGTGGGGAAGCTCGCTCGCAATGTCGATGCGCGAGCTGGTCGATCCTCGCGCCGGCTACCAGCGCTTCGTCTTGATGTTGTGAACATGCGCATGTTCACCCGCGCGGATCGGCGCAACGACCTTGCCGATGTCCACGCCGTACTTGAACACCGTGTCGCCGACCGCCATGTCTTTCAGCGCCACCTTGTGACCGATCGGAATGTTCTGTTTCGCCGAGATCGTCACGACCTCGTCGTCGTCCATGATCCACGCGTTCAACTGGGTCCCCGCCTTGATGCCTTCGACAACCGCCACACCGACGGTGTCTTTCGCTTCGTGCAGCACGATATGAATCGTTTTGCGGTCTGACGAAGGGCTGGCGGAAGATCCTTCACCGGATTGTTGCGGTGCACCTGCTGCGGTGTGGCTCATCAGTTGTCTCCAGTCTGTTGGTACGGTTTGGTTCGCCTGCGTGAACCCATCTTAGGCGGCACATTTGCATATGTCAACCATATCATCTATATGTGTTTGATGAACCGTATGAAGTAGAATCAATTGAAAGACAGCAGCAATGAAGATGCAACGACAGGATGAGATCGATGAATACGTTGACGACGGGTATCAATCTACCGAACGGTGCGGCCACCACGCCGGCAATCGGCGGCACGCGCTACAAGGAAGTGAAGAATGCGATGCTGGCCGCGCTGGCCGCGCACGAATGGAAGGGCGGCGAAACGATTCCTTCGGAAAAGCGGCTGGCCGAACGCTTCGGCGTATCGATCGGCACGCTGCGCAAGGCAATCGACGAACTGGTGGCCGACAACATTCTGGTGCGGCATCAGGGGCTCGGTACTTTCGTCGCGCAACACCAGCGTGATCGTCATTTCTTCCGCTTCTTCCGTATCGTGCGCCAGGACGGCGACAAGACCTACCCGACCGTAACGCTCGTGCAGTTCAGGAAGGCCAAGGCTACGCGCGATATCGCGACGCTGCTGAAAGTCGCAACGGGCGCGCGCGTGTTCACGTTCATCAACCGTCTGGCGCTGCATGGCGAAACGGTGATGATCGACAACATCACCGTACCCGAGGCGCGTTTTCCGGGCCTGACGGAAGCCGCGCTGCGCGGCCGGCCGAGCACGCTGTACAACTTCTATCAGGATGCGTTCAACATCAACGTGCTCGGCACCGAGGAACGCGTGCGCGTCGCGGTAGCCAATGAACTCGAAAGCAAACTGCTGGAAGTGCCGCACGGCACGCCGCTTCTTGAAGTGCGGCGCGTCGCGTATTCGTATCATCAGGCGCCCGTCGAAGTGCGGATCTCGCATGCGAACACCGCACGCTACGAATACGTCGGTGCTTCGGCATCGCACGAAGAGCCGCTCTGACAAGGCCGGAAGCCAAGCGCGGTGCGCAGCGCCAAAAGCCGCCGGCCGCGCGCCGCACATGTCACGTTTTCCCGCATTTGCAATCAACAGCACGATCACCTACACTCGCTACTCATACAGATGAGCTAAATCATACGGCGCTGAATTCGCTGAATGCCACAGTCACCGAAGCAAGGCATTTCACGCGCAATCCGGTTGCCCACAACACACCATCTGTGAACCTGATTCCGGCCGCGCCGCGCAAACCGTTTTGTCGCGAGCAGGCCGGCAACAAGGAGACACTCACGATGCGTACCCCGCCTCATCGTCATCCCGCTCATGTCCTTCATGTCGCGCCTTGCCGCGTGACGCATGCGTTGCGCCGGCCGCAGCCACGCGAGACCGAATAAGCACACGCAGCCCCCACCCATCCGGTTTATCCGGTGTCGCATTTCAACAGATTGGCCGTGCCGTTCCTGTCGCAAGGAGTGTCCAGCAATGAGCCTTCGTAAAGTTGCCGTATTTCTCTCAACGCTGCTCGCTCTCGGCGCAGCTCTCACCAGTGCGCCCGCCCGCGCCGAACTGTCGGAGATCCGGATCGCGCGCCAATACGGCGTCAGCTATTTGCCGCTGATGCTGATGCAGGATCAGAAGCTGCTCGAAAAGCACGCCGCGCAACTGGGCGTGCCGAATCTGAAAGTGTCATGGGTCGAATTCGCGGGCGGCAACGTGATGAACGACGCGCTGCTGTCCGATTCGTTGCAGATCGCGTCAGGCGGCGTCGCGCCGCTCGTGCTGCTGTGGGCGCGTACGCGCGGCACGCCCGTCGAGGTCAAGGCGCTGTCGGCGATCAATTCGATGCCGCTGCTGTTGAACACCAACAATCCGACGGTGAAAACGTTGAAAGACTTCACCGGCAAGGACAAGATCGCGCTGCCCGCAGCGAAGGTGTCGATCCAGGCAATCACGTTGCAAATGGCCGCGGAAAAGGCCTTCGGCGCCGGCAACCAGGGGCAGCTCGATAAATACACTGTCTCGCTGGCTCATCCCGATGCGCAGCAGGCGCTGCTGTCGGGCAATAGCGAAGTGACCGCGCATTTCGGCTCGCCGCCGTTTCAGGAACAGGAATTGGCCCACCCTGGCGTGCGCACCGTTGTGAATTCGTATGACGTTCTGGGCGGCAAGTCGACATTCAATCTGGTCTGGTGCATGACGAAGTTCTATCAACAGAATCCGAAACTCGTGCAAGCCTTCATGGCCGCGCTCGACGATGCCGAAGCGCAGATCACGAGGGACAAGCACGCGGCCGCACTCGCCTACCTGCGCATCAGCAAGGACAAGAGCAATGTCGCCGACATCGAAAAGATGATTTCGTCGCCCGATGTCGCCTTCACGACCACGCCCGAAAACACGGTCAAATACGCGGATTTCATGGCACGCACGGGCCTGATCAAGACCAAGCCCGCCTCGTGGAAGGACATGTTCTTTCCGACCGCCCAATCGCTTCAAGGGAGTTGATCATGCATCGCACGCGTGCTGGAGCCACCCGCGCCACATCCTCGCCGAGCGGCATGCCGTTACTGGATGTCGCCGGCGTAACGCTGCAATACAAGACGCCGCGGCATCTCGTGATGGCAACGTATCGGGTCGACTTTCAGGTATTCGAAGGCGACCGTTTCGTTTTGCTTGGGCCATCGGGTTGCGGGAAGTCGACGTTGCTCAAGAGCGTCGGCGGCTATCTGCTGCCGACGGAAGGTTCGATCACGCTGAAGGGCAAGACGGTGACGAAGCCGGGCCCCGACCGGATGATGGTCTTTCAGGAATTCGACCAGTTGCTGCCGTGGAAGACGGTCAAGCAGAACGTGATGTTTCCGCTGCTCGCTTCGCACCGGCTGTCGGCGCGCGAAGCGGAACAGCGCGCGATGCATTACATCGACAAGGTCAACCTCACGAAATTCTCGGACAGCCATCCGCATACGTTATCGGGCGGCATGAAGCAGCGCGTGGCGATTGCGCGCGGCATGGCGATGGAACCGGACATCCTGCTGATGGACGAGCCGTTCGCCGCACTCGATGCGCTCACGCGCCGCAAGATGCAGGACGAACTGCTGACGCTATGGCAGGAAACGCGCTTCACCGTGCTATTCGTCACGCATTCGATTCCGGAAGCGATCAAGGTCGGCAGCCGGATTCTGTTGCTGTCGCCGCACCCGGGACAGGTCAAGGCAGAACTCGATACGGCCGCGGCAGGTGAATCCGCTGCCGCGCTCGAAAAACGCATCCAGCACATGCTGTTCGAAGACGAAATCCACGAGGCAGAGAATGTCTGACGCTACCGCACACGGTTCCGCATCCGTCCATCCGCCCCGCGACGACATGATCACGCGCGCGCCGCGCGGCGAGATCATTCGCGAACCCAGCGATGCACAGCATTTCAGCGTCGTCGAAAAGCCGCTGTCACCGTTCGAGCGCCTGTACAACCAGAGCTGGCTGCGCAAGTTCCTGATCCTCGCGCTGCTCGCGCTGGTCTGGGAAGGCTACGGACGCTGGCTCAACAATCCGTTGCTGTTTCCGACTTTCAGCGCGACCGTCGACGCGTTCTGCACGAGCATCGCAAACGGCGAACTGCCCGGCAAGGCATGGGCGTCGATCCACGTATTGCTGCTCGGCTACGGCTGCGGTCTGCTGCTGGCCGCGTTGCTGACGGCCGCCGCGATCACGTCGCGCATCGGCACGGACTTTCTCGAAACGATGACGTCGATGCTCAACCCGCTGCCCGCCATCGCGCTGCTGCCGCTCGCGCTGATCTGGTTCGGGCTCGGCAACGGCAGCCTGATCTTCGTGCTCGTGCATTCGGTGACATGGTCGGTCGCGTTGAATACGCACTCGGGCTTTCTGTCGGTGAGCAACACGCTGAAAATGGTCGGGCGCAACTATGGGTTGCGCGGCGGGCGCTACGTCGCCGCGATTCTGGTGCCCGCTGCGTTCCCGAGCATTCTGACCGGCCTGAAGATCGGCTGGGCCTTCGCGTGGCGCACGCTGATCGCGGCGGAACTCGTGTTCGGCGTGAGTTCGGGTTCCGGCGGCCTCGGCTGGTTCATCTACGAAAACAAGAACCTGCTCGACATCGCGAACGTGTTCGCGGGTCTGTTCACGGTGATTCTGATTGGCCTCGCCGTCGAAAACCTGATCTTCCGCGTACTCGAACGCCATACCGTGCAACGCTGGGGCATGCAGTCGTGAAGCATGGCGTGCACGCACGGGAGGCTCGTTGCTAAGCGCCGACATCGCGCTGCTGGTGATTGGAGGCAGCGCGGTCGCCGGCTTCGTGTCGGGGCTGGCGGGATTTGCGTTCGGTCTCGTCGCGATGGTGTTCTGGGCATGGGCGCTGCCGCCGCAAGCGATCGGGCCGATGCTCGTGGTCGGCTCGCTGGTCGGACAGATGCTAACCGTGCATACGGTGCGCTCGCAGATACGGCCGAAGATCATCGGTCCGTTCATCGCAGGAGGCATTCTCGGCGTGCCGATCGGCGCGACGCTGCTGCCGTTCATCGATCCCGTCGGCTTTCGGATCGGCGCCGGTCTGCTGATGATCGTCTATTGCGGCGTGATGCTCGCCGCGAAAGATCTGCCGACGGTGACGGCAGGCGGTGCCTGGGCGGACGGCGGCGTCGGTGTGGTCGGCGGCATTCTGGGCGGCATTGCGGGGCTCGTCGGTCCGGCACCGACCATATGGTGCATGCTGCGCGGTCACAACAAAGATACGCAGCGCGCGATCTGCCAAAGCTTTTTCATCGCGATGCAATCGCTGACGCTCGTCACGTATGCACTGACGGGCCTGATCGGCAAGCAGACGTTAGTACTCTTCGCCTGGATGCTGCCGTCGTCGCTGCTGTTTGCGTGGCTCGGCTCACGGCTTTATCGGCGTCTGTCGGACACCGCGTTTCGGCGGGTGCTGCTTGCGCTGCTGTTCGCTTCGGGCGTGGCGCTGCTGGGCTCATCGCTTGTTCACGCGATAAAGTAATGCCGATGCGGCAACGTCAAGCGGAGTGAGCGTCATGAGTGCGATTCGCTATTTCGTCACGTTTCTGTCCGTCGCGCGCCACGGCTCGTTCGCCGCAGCCGCCGACGAAGTGTGTCTCACGCAGGCCGCCGTGAGCCTGCAGATGCGTTCACTGGAACGCGATCTCGACATGGTGCTGTTCGAACGGAGCGCGCGCTCGGTCGCATTGAGCGAACAGGGACGCACGATCGTGCCGCTCGCCGAAACGCTGGTCGCCAACTATCGGCGGATTCTGGCCACGGCGGGCCGCGACGAACTGGCGGGCGTCGTGCGGGTCGGCGCGCTGGTGTCGTCGCTGATGGGCGCGTTCGCCGATGCGATGCTGAATCTGAAACGCCGCTACCCGCGCCTCGAACTGAAGCTTTTCACGGGCCTGTCGAGTGACTTCACGCTACGCGTGGAGAACGGAGAACTCGACGCCGCCATCGTCACGCAGTCGCCCACCGGCTTTCCCGCCGCGTTGAAGTGGACGGTGCTGTATCACGAGCCGATGGTGCTGATCTCGTCGGCTGAAAATCCGCGCGCGCACGTCGACACGCTGCTTCGTGAGCCGTTCATCCGTTTCGACCGGCAGACGTGGACAGGCATGCTGATCGACGACGCGCTGCGCGGCCTCGACGCTTCCGTGCACGACATCATGGAGCTGAACTCGCTCGAATCGATCTGCGAAATGGTGAAGCGCGGTTTCGGCGTTTCGGTAGTGCCGCGTCTCGCGAATGCGAACTGGAATCACGAATCAGGGCTGCGCGTGACCGAGTTGCCCGAGCGGATCGCGCCGCGCCGCGTCGGCCTGCTGGAACGGCGCGAACACGGACGCGAAGCGTTCACGGCCGCCGTGAAGCGTCACTTCACGACGGCGGCCGACGTTTGCGCCAGTGGCAATGATTCGTCGAGCAGCGACTGACCAGGCTTCACGCGCGTGAACTGAACGCGCCGGCGGCTGGTTTCGAAGGCGTTCTGCTGAAGCCGCAGGCATACATACTCGGATGTGTCCAGATCTCCGGCGTCGGGAAAGTCTTCGCGGAAATGCGCGCCGCGCGAATTCTCGCGCAGCAACGCCGACTCGGTGATCGCGCGGCTCACGAGCGTCAGGTTGTGCAGGTTCATCCAGTCGTGCCACGACAGGTTGAAGCGCAGATCGCGTCCATCGACACCCGTGCGGTCCAGCCGTTCGCCGATGTCGATCAACGCGCTTCTCGCGCGCAGCAAGCCCTGCTCGTCGCGCAGGATGCCGACGTCGCGCCACATCAACTCGTACAGGTCGTCGCGTATCGACTCGAGATCGCCCGCAGGCAGGCCGAGCGGCCGCGTGCAACGTTCGATGGCGCGCTCGATCCGACTGGCATCGGCGGTGGCGAGGCGCCCATGGCGCGGCACCCAGCGCGCGAGCGTCTCACCCGCAATGCCGCCGAACACCGTCGAATTCGCGACGCCGTTGCCGCCCAGCCGGTTCGCGCCGTGCACGCCGCCCGCATCCTCGCCCGCGACGAAGAGGCCCGGCAGCGTCGTCGAACAGTCGGTCTCGAACAGCACGCCGCCCATCATGTAGTGCGCGGTCGGCACCACTTCGACCTGGCCGCCCGCCAGATCGAAGCCGCAATCCGCGCAGCGTTCGACCATGCCCTTGAAACGCTGGCGCACGCTGTCGGGCCCGAGATGATCCATGCGCAGATAGACGCCGCCGTTCGGCGTCGTGTTGCCCGCGCGCAGTTCACGGAAAATGCTGCGCGAGACGATGTCGCGCGTCGCGCGCTCGCCGCGCGGATCGTAGCGGTGCATAAAGCGCTCGCCGTCGCCCGTCAGCAGATAGCCGCCCGCGCCGCGCAGCCCTTCTTCGAGCACGGTGCCCGTCATGCGCGTATGAGTGCCCGCCAGCAAGCCCGTCGGGTGGAACTGCACCATCTCCATGTCGCGCAACGTGAGGCCGGCACGCAGCGCCATCGCCATGCCGTCGCAACTCTTGTCTCCGCTCGGCGTGTGGTACTTGTACATCGTGGGGCCGCCGCCCGTCGCGAGCAGCACGGCCTTCGCGCGCACGAAGACGAATTCGCCGCTGCGAATGTCGATCATCAGCACGCCGGCCAGTGCGCTGCCGTCTTCGGACTCGATGAATTCCACCGCGCGATGTTCTTCGAGCCGCTCGATCCCGCGCGCCCACACCTGTTCGGCAAGCCGGTTGATGATCTCGATGCCGGTCTGATCGCCCTTGTGCACCGTGCGGTCGAAGGTTTGCCCGGCGAATGCCTTCTGCTTCAACGTGCCGTCCGGGTTGCGGTCGAAGAAGCAGCCCAGTTCGTTTTCGAGTTCGTTGATCCGCTCGACCGCGCGTGTCACCAGCGTCCACGCGAGTTCCTGGTTCGACAGCCATTTGCCGCCTTCGATCGTATCCATGAAGTGACGTTCGATCGAATCGCCCTGTGCTAGCGCGACGTTATAGCCGCCCTGCACCATGCGCGTACAGCCGCATTTGCCGAGCAATCCTTTCACGGCGATCGTGATGCGCAACTGCGGCGCGTCGGCCTGCGCATGCAGCGCGGCAAACAGGCCCGCGCCGCCGCTGCCGAGAATCAGGATGTCGGTATCCACGTGCTTCATGGTCGGTTCCCGTGATGAACGACGCTGCGTTCGTTCAGCTTCTGATGCCCAGCGACGCGAGCACCGCTTCGCGCCGCTCACGCGTGCTCTGCTGGACCTTCGTGTAGACGCTGCCGCCGTGACTATCCATCGCGACGAGCAGCGGGCCGAATTCGCCGATCCTGAAGCGCCATAGCGATTCGGGGTTCAGGTCGTCGAGATCGACGTCTTCGATCTGTTCGATCCATGTCGTCTCCAGCGCCGCCGTGCCGCCGACGATCGCGAGATACACGCCGCCGTATTTTGCGAACGCATCGCTCGACGCCTGCCCGAGCCCGCCCTTGCCGATCACGATGCGCACGCCGTACTGCGCCATCAGCGCCGCGGTGAAGCGCTCCATGCGTGCGGACGTCGTCGTGCCGACGCAGACGGGCTCGTAGCCCGCCGGATGTGCGTCCGAGCGTGGCACCTTGCGCACGTTCGGCGCGGTGTGAATCACCGCATGGCCGCGCAGATCGAAGCGAGTCGTGCGACCACGGTCGAACATATGGATCTGCGTGGCGTCGCGGATGCCGAACAGCGTGCCTGTCAACGTAACGGTATCGCCCGTGCGCAACGCGCGAATCTGCGCTTCGCTAGCGGGCATGGACAGCGTGTGATGAGTCATCGATCGTTCCTTGACGGTGTGCGTGCCGATGCGGACAGCCCGCGTGTCAGTAGCCGTACTCGACGCCCGCCGGCGTCAGCGTGGCGCGCGCGCGGCGGGCCGAATGACACTGCATGTTCACGGCAACCGGATTCATCGTGATATGCGTCGCCGCCAGTTCGAGGTGGACCGCGAACGATGTCGCGTCGCCGCCGAGCCCCTGCGGGCCGACGCCCAGGCGGTTCACCGCGGCCGACAGTTCCTCCTCCAGCGCGGCCGCCGCCGGATCGTCGCAATGCGTACCGAGCGCACGCGTCGCGGCACGCTTGGCGAGCCACACGCACAGATCCGATGTACCGCCGATGCCCACGCCTACAATCGTCGGCGGACACGTCTTGCCGCCCGCATCGACCACGCAGTCGATCACGAAGCGTTTGATCGCGTCGACACCTTCCGCCGGAATCGCCATTTTCAGAAACGAGTTGTTTTCCGAACCGCTGCCCTTCGGAATCATTTCGATCACGAGCGTGTCGGCTGTCGAGTCGAAGTCGATATGGATCGCGGGCATCAGCACGCCGCAAGACGAATGTTCGTTTTTCCGCGTCAACGGATGCACGACCGACGAGCGCAATGGATGCTCGCGCGTGGCCCGTTCGCAGCCGCGCCGGATTGCTGCTTTCAACGCGACGCCGTCGAGCGCGAGGCCCGTGCCGATCGTCACGTTGTAGATCGGCAGCCCGGTGTCCTGGCACAGCAGGTTGTCCTGATCTTCGGCAATCGCGATATTGGTGCGCATTGTGCCCAGCACGCGGCGCGCGGTGTCGTCGGTTTCAGCGCGTTCGAGGCGCGCGATACCGTCCTTGATATCGGGCGGCAAATGCTTCAGCGCGCGTATGTACAACTGCTTCGCGACCTCTTCGATCTGCTGCATGTCCATTGATGAATCTCCGTCGGGGGACCGTGCGTTCACGACGTGAGCGACAGCGCAAACGCCAGCCCGATGACCAATGCGCCGCCCGCCGTCGCCGCGATCAGGTTCTTGCGCAAACCGCTCCATGGCCGGTTTTCGATGAGCAGAATGCGCACGCCGCCGAACAGATGCGCGGCCAGCAACGTGACGAGGCCCCACTCGGCGAATACGAAGGCGGGTTGCCTCGTCACGGCGAGAAACGACTCGAACGATGCTGCGCCGTGCAAAGCGGTGCCGAGCGCCCAGAAGTGCAGCGGCAGAAAGAAGGCGAGCGCGAGTCCGGACAGACGGTGCACAAGAAAGGCCCACCACGCGGGATGGTTGCGCGCGCGCGAGTCGGCGCGCCGGCCAGGGGTGCGGTGTCGGGCGTGGTTCGTGTCTGTTGCTGGTTTCGCTGCGCGTGCGATGTCGCTCATTGCGGCCCTCCTACCAGCGCGAAGACCGCGCGCAGACCGGCAATCGCCAACGCAATGCCGACGATCACGCTCGCCACCCCGACGCTGCGCCCGCGCCAGCCGAGCCACTCCTCGGCGATCCTTCTCAACCCGACAGGCACATGCGCGGACGACGCAAGCACGAACACTGAATAGAACACCGCCCACGCCGTATTGCCGTGCAGACGCGCGATCACGTTCGCCGCGCTCAGCCCGCCATGCACGACGATTATCATGGTGACAAGATGGACGGCCACGCATAAGGTCAGCACCATCGCCGACAGGCGCTGCAACCGCCAGCCGCTCATCATCGCGGTTCTCCTTTCGGCGCATGGCCGCGAAGCCGCTTCAGGCCAGCAATGCTGGCCGTCGGCTGCAGCGACTTGGGACACCGTTCGGTACACGAGCCGAGCGTATGGCACGAATGACAGCCTGCGTCGTTGGAGACGGCTGCGACGCGGGTTTGCTGCTGGATGTCGCGTACGTCGTTGACGAGCGTCCACGCACGATTGAGCGCGGCGGGTCCAAGATAGTCGGGGTTCCATGCGACGACGTCGCAGCTCGCATAACAGACACCGCAGCCAATGCATTCAATCCCCGCGTCGGCCGCCTTGCGTTCGGCGGAGGCGGGATCGACGCAAGTGGCAGGTTCGTTACGCGTATGCTCGCCCTTGAAATAGCCCTTCGCGTCGCGCCATTTGTCGAAGAAGGCGGTCATATCCGTCGCCAGATCCTTGATGACGGGCAGGTGATTGAGAGGCGCGATTTCGAGCACGTCACCGGCGTGCTTCATGACTTTGGTGACGTGCGTGCGGCAGGTCCATCGCGCGCGGCCGTTGACGGTCATTGCGCATGAACCGCACATGCCGACCCGGCACGCAAAGCGATAGGACAGCGTCGCATCCAGATGGCGCTGGATGTGGATCACCACGTCGAGCACGGTCTGACTTTCCATGCGCGGCACGTCGAAGCGCTGAAAGCTGCCTTCGTCGTTACCGCGCCAGACGTCGACCTTGAGTTGCGGGGGAGTGGTTCGCATCGTGACCGTTGAGGTTCGAATGATTGCGAAGCCAGTCTAAGGGGCGCGCGCCGCCCGTCAAAGCCAAAGATTCTTGTTGCAAGCTCAAGGTTTTTTTATGCTCGCGGGCGTGCGAGTGCCTGTGAGAACGCTCGAGAGGGCGTTGTCACGTTCGCGCGCTGGTCAGCGCAAAGAAATCGCCTCGCCGCTCCCGGCCAACAAGATAGCTTGACTGCTGGCTTCGGGTCCATTGCGTTACGAGGCCGACGAAGACGCGCGAATTTTGCATACTGGACTGCCTTATTGCGGCAAAACCCAATTCGCCAATCCTTACCTGGATGTAACGTTCGGGAAAGATCCCGGCAACGTTCAGGGGCCAATATGAATTCTGTTGGGCCGGCTTGCCGGTACCTGTCAGCGGTACCACGTGCCGCGAACGTAGCCACTCGACAATTCATTTTGACGCGGCACATCGCCGCTCCGTACGGAGGATTCATCATGCGTCACATCTCTCATCTTGCAGTCGCCATTGTGCTCTTTGGAACAACCGCCGGCGCTGCATTCGCGACTCCCTCAACCAGCTATACGACGACGGTCCATTTGCGAGACGGCAAGCAGGTGGTGTGTGCCGTGAACGAGCCGGCCGCCCTCGCGCAGCAAGCTACCGGCCAGACGCTGACCCAGCGGGAGCGCAACGAAGCTCAAATCGATGCGACCGCGGGCCTGGGCAGCGCACAACACAGCAAAAGCGATTATCCGTCGCCGGCCACCGCACCGAGGGTGCACTGCTCCTGAAAACGACCGAGGCGGACGGCACGTGCGTGTATGCGGTCCGTGCTCGTCAAGACAGTCACAGCCTGCCTGCGAGGCGTCCCTCAAAAATATTGAACTATCCTCTCCCGCGCTGCTGCACGCCGTTTGTCAATTGACGGTCCTTCTATCCGCTTGACTGAGAAAGAATCTGTGATGCGATCAATGGCAAACAGTCGCAGCGCCCTCTTTATTCAACTTCGATCGGAGTCATATCATGAAAACAAGGCTTATCGCCGCAGTTCTCTTCGCACTTTCCCCATCGATTGCTGCACCGGCCTTTGCCAGCGGCTATGGTCCGGCTCCGTTCTACCGTCCTGGCGTCGGAGCTCCCGCGTCTCAGCGCGGACAAAGCGCGCTGACCGTAGCAGCCAGGCGCAACAACGCTGCTACGGCAAACATTGGCGGCTATGGCGGCGTGGATGCAGCATTGTCTCAATCGGGCGGCCAGCAGGCTGCGGCAGGCCAGCGCGCGCTCTTTCGCGCTCACTAAGCGCAGCCGGGCGCAAGCTCAGTCCCTCGCTGACCCATGAGGATCTGTCTTTGTTGGCCGAGGTCCTGAAAGCGAATCCCTCACGGATAGTTGTGCCGAAAAAACCATGACAGCGCCGTATAGTGGCGCTGTAACTCGCATACCCTGTTCTCCAGCTTAACGAAATATTAACGGTCAAAAACCTCAGTCATGCTGCAAACGAAGCCGGGCGCATTGCGGCGGCTCATACGTTTTTGGTCTTCATTGATTCATCCTTTCCGCGAAAGGCATGACTGCGCTGCCATCAGTTACTGATGGAGGCCACGATCTTCGATATCGCCTGGTGGAGATTGGCAACAGCTCGTGCTGCCTTTTCGTGCGGCGCCGCTACGGCGGGCTTGCACTGAGGTTCGTGCGACAAGGCTGCAGATAGCCAGGGTGAGACCGATAATCTTGAGCGTCGAGGCCGATTCGCCAAAGCAGGTGATGCCGACGACTGCCGAGACTGCCGTACTGGCGCCGGCCCATGAGCATAGGCCAGACCCATTTCGATGTGCGCAACGTTTATACCGAACGTTGGGAAGAGGATGTCAGCGGTACCACGGATGCGTTTAGATTAGTACAGGACGGAGCACCCCTCGGCGACGGTCGAATGCGGATGGGCTTTCAGATCGTGATCCCGTCGCCGTGGCTGCTATGGACGCCGGGCCCGGACCGTCGCAATGCCGACTGCGGCTCCCGTCACAAGAACCGGGCAAGATGGTCCGGACGGTCTCCCTGCCGGCATGAACTGGCAGATTGAAATGCGTCACGCGATCGCTGCCGCCCCCCGCCCGCTCGAGTCGTACAATGTCCGGCAGATCCGGAATGCTCCTGCGGAAAAGGTCCCGACCGGGGACGGCGAGGAAGAACCATCATGCGCGTGCTGGTCGTTGAAGACGATCGGAAGATTGGCTCGTTTGTCGTGACGGCGCTGCAGCAGGCCGGCTTCGCGGTCGACCATGCGGAAGACGGCGCGAGCGGACTGGATCTGGCGCTCGCGACCGCCTATGATGCAGCCGTCATCGATATCATGCTGCCCCGACTGGACGGACTTTCGCTCATCGAGACACTGCGCCGTGAGAAAGTCACCACACCGGTCATCATCCTCAGTGCCAGACGCACCGTCGATGATCGGGTCAAGGGTCTCCAGACGGGGGGCGACGACTACCTGACCAAGCCTTTTGCGCTGACTGAACTGCTGGCGCGCGTCGGCGCGCTGATCCGCCGGAGCACCGGCGCTTCCGAGCCGACCCGACTGGTCGTCGGTGAACTGACGCTCGATCTGCTCGCACGCGAAGTATCGCGGGGGGACCACAGGCTCGATCTGCAGCCGCGTGAACTGTCCCTGCTCGAGTACCTGATGCGCAATGCGAACCGCCCGGTGTCGAAGACGATGATCCTGGAGCATGTGTGGGATTACAGCTTCGAGCCGCAGACCAACGTGGTCGACGTGCTGGTCTGCCGCCTGCGCAACAAGGTTGATCGTGATTTTCCGGTGAAGATGATACATACCATCCGGGGAGTGGGGTATGTTCTTAAAGGCCCTTGATCTCCTCCGCAAGACGATCAGCTTTCGACTCGCGCTGTGGTACTCGGCGTGCTTCATTCTCAGCACCACCTTGCTTTTCGCACTCGCCTATTTCCTGCTCGCCTCCACGCTGCAACAGCATGATCGCGACGACGTTGAGCAGCGGCTTCACCAACTGGCCGCCCAATATCAGGCAAGCGACCTCGCCGGCCTGAAAAAGGAACTGGCTCTGGAGACCCGGCTACGGAAGTCAAAGCCGTTCTTTATCCGCATTGCCGGACCACGCAATACGACAGTCTTCCTTCAGATCCCGGATCAGTGGGCGGCGTTCGACGTAAGCCGGCTCGAGCGCGCACCGCTCGCCGCTCCCGGCGATCTGATCCGTGTGCCGGCACAGGACGATGAGGCGGTTCTCGAGATTGCCGGCACCCGTCTGCCCGACGGCGGCATCCTGCAGGTCGGCAAAAGCACCGAGCAGCGCGACAGCGTCCTGGAGAGCTTTGGGCGGATCGTCGCCGGGGTCATGGTCCCGATGGTTGTTGTCGGCGTGTTCGGCGGAGTGTTTCTCGCGCGACGATCCCTGCGACCGGTTCGCCAACTCATTCAGGCCGTCCATGCGATCGAGGCAGGGGCCATGGAGGCGCGGGTGCCAGTCCGCGAGACCGGTGACGAACTGGACGAGCTCGGCAAGCTGTTCAACAGGATGCTGAACAAGATTGCGACGTTAATCCAGGGCATGCGCAACGCGCTTGACAACGTCGCCCATGATTTACGCACGCCGGTGGCCCGCATCCGTGGCATCGCGGAAATCGCGCTGCGCTCGGAGCGCGACCCGGATAGTTGCCGGGAGGCGCTGGCGGACTGCGTGGAAGAATCGGATCAACTGCTTCAGATGCTGAACACGTTGATGGACATATCCGAGGCAGAAACGGGCACGCTCAAATTGCACCTGGAACCGGTAGACATCCCGACTCTCTTGGCCGATGCCGTTGACCTCTACCAGCTTGTGGCTGAAGAAAAGGCCATTGCCGTCTCGATCGTCGCACCGCCGCACATGTGGTTGACAGCGGACCGCAACCGCCTTCGCCAGGTCATGGGGAATCTGCTGGACAACGCCATCAAATACACGCCGGCGGGCGGCCGGGTCGAGGTGGAAGCCTACGCTTCGCAGAACACGATGGTGATCCGCGTCGCGGACACGGGCATCGGCATGACGCCCGACGAGTTATCGAAAAGCTGGGACCGGCTGTTTCGCGGCGATCGCAGCCGCTCGCAGCGGGGCTTGGGACTGGGCCTTAGCCTCGTGAAGGCCGTCGTCGAAGCGCACCAGGGCCGCGTCACAGCGTCGAGCAATCTGGGCGCCGGGTCCGTCTTCACCGTCACGCTTCCCGTCGCCTTTCCGGGCGGGAGCCCGTTCCCCCCGAACGACCAGTCAACGCTTACCCGGACGTAACGTTCGGGAAACGTCCCGGCAAGATTCAGCAACCAAAATAGTTGCTGTGGGGCCCGCATGCGAACTCCCGTCCCAGCGCAGGATCTCTGAAGGAGAAGCGGATGAACACCGGCGACAAATCCTTGCACTGGCTGGTCGACAAATGGCTTGCGCCAGGCCCGGCGACGCCTGCTCACGTCACCCGGTTCAGTCGCACGCGTTCCACCCGGAAACGCTATGTACGCGTCGAGACATCGCGACCGGCCGGCACGTTGACCATCCTATTCTTTCGACATGACGATGGCTCGTGGTGCGTGTTTCCGCCGGAAACCGACCGACCGGCGATGGGCATTGGTCAACGGGCACGGTGACGCGGGCCAACCGCGGGTACAGCAACATCGCCACCCGGCGCGGGGTGGACTGTCCGGGTACCTTACCTCGATGTAATGTCCGGGAAAGATCCGGGCAAGATTGAGCGACCACTATAGGCTCTGTGGAGCAGGCATGCCGATGTCCGTTCGCGGTGTCGCAGCGCTGACGCGGACATCGGCATCGAGTCGGCCTTGCAACGCAAACGGTTCGCTCAGGGAGTATGGACAATGAACGGGAAGCAACGGCTAGGTATGGCGATGGGCGCGCTTACCGTGGGCTTCGGACTGTCTGGCGGCGCATCCGCGGCCGGCGACGGCCATACCCAGGCCCCGGCCTATCAGTCCAGCATCAAGGTGCCGGAGCAGCAGAACGGGAAACGTGGTGAAGCGGCCCGGCTTGCCGCGCTGGCAAGGATCGACGCGACCCGGGCGACCTCAGCCGCTTTGGCCCAGGTACCCGGAACCGTGCTCAAGGTCGCCCTCGACAACGAAAACGGCAACCTGGTGTATAGCGTGGAGATCAAGACCACCAGCAACGACATCAAGGACGTGAAGATCGATGCGGGCAACGGGGCGATTGTGCACGTGGAGACTGCCAGCGACGAAGAGGAAACCGAGAAATAGCCGGCCACGGACATATCAATATTCAGCAACGCAGAACGATCGACGTGAAGCCGCCAGGAGAGCGGCGACACGAACCTCAACTGATCTGGCTTCGTGAAAGGAATCGAAATGAGCAGACTACTGTTAATCATCGTTGCCGCGGCATTTTTCACGGTGACTTTCGCTGCGGCGGCCGCTGACACGATTGCTTCGGGTGTCGGGGAGACCGCTTCCCACCCGCAAGCCACTCCTGCCAGCAAATATCAACGCGAGAGTAGCAAACGGGAAATGAAAGAAGAAAAACGTGAGAACAGGAAGCAGGAGATGAATGACGCGAAAGAGACCAGGCAGCAGGAAATGAAAGAACAATGAGAAAGTCGCTGGCACGAAGGCTGTGTGAGCCTGCCGGCGCATGCCCCCAAAGCATGCGCCGGCTCCCGGACACGATCTTCCCTTATCAGATGGCTGGGAGATTCGCGATGAAAACTGTCACGCCTGAGACAGCAATGGTTGTGGCAACCCTGGTGGGGGTGGTCTCCATGCTGGTGCGCAAACTGGCGTCCCAACCGAGCGAATGCAGGGTGCCGTAGCGTATGCCAGCGGCGGGATTGGACTGGATGAAGCAAACGCCATCAGGCAGGTCGCCGTGCAGTATCCGCTGGAACTGGAATTTGCCCGTGCGGCCACGTCGCAGAATGAATACGTGTCTGATGTCAGGGTTCTGATAAAAAACCAGGAAGGCAAGGCCGTTCTCAATACCACCGCCGATGGCCCCTTCCTCCTCGCGAAATTATCGGCAGGAAAATATACCGTGAGTATTGACCGGCAGGGCGACACGAAGCAGCGCGTGGTGCGGATCAAACCGCACAGGCACGAGCAGCTGATTTTTGCGTGGCAGAAGTAACGGGCGCAGCGCGATTACAGGACAGGAGGCACTATGCAAGGCAGAACTCGGATCAAGGGGTACTTCCGGTTACTGCCCATGGCCATCTTTGCCGTCGCTGCCCTGATCGGCAGCGCGACGCAAATCGCGGGCACGCCAGCGATGGCAACAGAACGGCCGGTCACGCCGGAAAAGAATCCACCCGGCGACATTCCAGACACCCAGGTCTTCATCACCTACGCCTCGCCACTGGGTTTCTCGCTCAAGGTACCTGAAGGCTGGGCGCGAACGGATCATCCCGATGGGGCAGGCTTCTCGGACAAATACAACGCGGTCGACGTCACCGTCACATCCGCTCCCCGTGCTCCCACTGCCACCTCCATAGCCAGTCATGAGGCGGCGGATCTCGTCCAGGGCGGTCGTGCAGTCAGGATAGCGGCGATCAGGCAGGTCATGCTGCGATCCGGCCCAGCGCTTCTGATCGTCTACACATCGAATTCCGGACCCAACCCGGTCACCAACAGACAGTTGCGCCTGGAGAGACATCGCTATCTGATCTACCGGGGCGGCAAGCTCGCTACCCTTGATCTCTCTGCCCCGCTTGGAGCCGACAATGCCGATCAATGGAAACTCATCTCAGATTCGTTCCAATGGCGTTGACGCGCAGCCGCTGGAAGCGTTTGAACTCTACCGTTTCTTCCGTAGCGGCGATGACGAAACGGCCGCGTTGCGCGGTGTGTCGCTGCGACTCCGGGCAGGAGAATTCGTCGCGCTGATGGGGCCTTCCGGAAGCGGCAAGTCCACGCTTCTGGCTTGCCTGGCCGGGCTGGATGAACCGGATGGGGGACATGTCGAGGTGATGGGGCTGCGCCTGTCGCGACGGCCCGAAGCGGTTCGCGCCGCGTTGCGCGCGCGGCACATCGGTATCCTGATGCAATCGGGCAACCTGTTCGAGCACCTCACGGTGGAGGCCCATATGCGGCTGCAGATGTCACTGTCCAGGCAGTCCAGCCAACGGACGATCGATCACCTGCTCGAGGTGATGGGACTGGGCGGGCAACGCCGCGCACGCCCCTCGCAACTGTCGGGCGGCGAAGCGGCGCGCGCCGGGCTGGCGGTTGCCCTGTCGTCGAATCCTCGCGTGCTGCTGGCAGACGAACCGACAGCGGAGGTGGACGCGGCCACCGAAACGGACATCCTGAACCATTTGATGGAACGATGCCGCGCCGGAGTCGCAGTCCTGATCGCGACGCACAGCATGGCACTGGCGTCACATGCCGACCGTCTGCTCGGCATTCAGGATGGGCGCCTCACCCATGTCTGACACCCTGATCAAGGCCCAGTCAGTGGGCCGGCGCTATCAGCAAGGCAGGGTGTCTGTCGCCGCAGTCGCGTCTGCGACATTCCGCCTGCACGCGGGCGATCATGTCGCCCTTGTCGGGAGATCCGGGAGTGGCAAGTCGACCTTGTTGCACCTCATGGCAGGACTCGACGCGCCGACAAGCGGCGCGATCTGTTGGCCCGCGTTAGGCACCGCGGACACGCTTCTGCCCGCGAAAATTTCGCTGGTGTTCCAGGTGCCGAGCTTGCTGGAGCCGTTGACGGTGAGTGAGAACGTCGCACTGCCGCTGCTGATGGCGAAAGCGACCTGCGATATCGGCAAGGCGGTGGCGGATGCGCTCGCCACCTTTGGTCTTGAGCGCCTGATGGCCAGGCTGCCCGAAGAGCTGTCGGGTGGTCAGATGCAGCGTGTCGCGATGGCACGGGCGATCGTCGGAAACCCGCGCGTGATCCTCGCCGACGAGCCGACTGGCCAACTCGATCAGCCGACCGGCCGCGCCTTCCTTGACGCACTGGTGGCCCATCTCGCCGGCACCGGGACGGCACTCGTCATCGCCACCCATGATCGGGCGGTTGCGGAACGCATGGATAGCGTCTGGTATCTCGAGCGCGGCACGCTCATCGACGCTCCCAACACTGCGGGGGCGATATGACTTGGCTGTGGTTTTTGGGGCTGGTCCAAAAACGCAAGGCGCGCCTCGCAGGCGCAGCGGCGGGCATCGCGATCACCGTCGCGTTGCTGGCCTCGCTCGGCGCATTTCTGGCCCAAAGCACCGCTTCCATGACGCGCCGCGCCATCGCGGGCGTACCGGTTGACTGGCAGGTGCAACTGGTCTCCGCGACCACCGCCCAGTCGGTCACGGCAGCCATTGGACAGGCCGCAACAGTTTCCCGGCTGCAGACGGTCGGCTATGCCGATGTCGCGGGTTTCGAGGCCCATACCGGCGCAAGCGTGCAGACGACCGGCAAAGGCAAGGTGCTTGGCCTCGATGCTGCCTATGTGCGCGACTATCCAGCGCAGTTCCGGACCCTGCTCGGCCGCCTGGATGGCGTGCTCATCGCACAACAGACGGCGGCCAATTTGCATGTGACGGTCGGCGACGCAGTGACGATCCACCGTATCGGCCTGGCGCCCGTCGATGTCAGGGTGGCTGGCATTGTCGATCTGCCGCATGCTGACTCGCTGTTCCAGGCGGTCGGGGTTCCGGCCGGGGCGGCACCGCAAGCGCCACCCGACAATGTGCTGTTGATGCCCATTGACGAGTGGCACCGCCTGTTTGACCCGCAGGCGGCGATCAGGCCGGATTCGATTCGCGTACAGCTGCATGTCCGCTTGGCGCATGACCGGCTTCCAGGCGATCCGCAGGCGGCTTTTGAGGCGGTACTGGGTGCGGCGAGGAACCTCGAGGCTCGCATCGCGGGCAATGGTATCGTGGCGGACAATCTGGCGGCCAGGCTCGACGCGGTACGCAGTGACGCGCTGTACGCCAAGGTCCTGTTTCTCTTTCTCGGCGCACCGGGGGCGCTCCTCGCCACCTTCCTGACGATGGCGGTGGTGGCATCCGGCGCCGGCCGGCGCCGGCGCGATCAGGCGCTGCTGCGAATTCGTGGCGCCTCGCGCGCGCGGATCATGAAACTGGCGGCGGTCGAAGCCGCGTGCGTGGGTATGGGCGGCACGATTGCCGGACTGGTCCTTGCGACGCTCGTGTCGCGCATGCTGCTCGGCGTGGATATGCTCGCTGTTTCCGCTGTCGGCTGGATCGCCGCCGCCCTGGCTGGTGTTGTGCTCGCCCCTGCCATCATGCTTGCCACAGCCTGGATCGATGCCAGGCAGACCACGGTCGCGACCGCCCGGATGACGATCGGCTACGATCACGCCGCGCTCTGGCAACGCATCGGCCTCGATTTCATTTTCATTGCCCTGTCGGCTGTCATCTTCTGGAGAACATGGAGTACGGGCTATCAGGTCGTGCTGGCGCCCGAGGGAACGCCGTCATCATCGATCGATTACCCGGCGTTTCTCGCGCCGGTTCTGCTATGGCTGGGTCTCGGCCTGCTGGCGGTCAGGGTGTGCCTGACGGGACTCAGGCGGGGTCGGGCACGTCTGGCCAGGTGGCTGGACCCCATTGCGGGCTCCCTGGCGGGCATTGTTGCCGCGGCCCTCAGCCGACAGCGGAAACGCATGACACAGGGTATCGCCCTGGTCGCGCTGGCCTTTGCTTTCGCAACATCGACCGCCATCTTCAACACAACCTACAACGCGCAGACGCGCGTCGACGCTGAACTCACGAACGGCGCAGACGTGACGGTCACCGGCACGTCGCAGGCACCGGCGTCAACGAAACTCAGGGAACTCGCGGCACTCCCGGGTGTGAGCGCGGCGCAGTCGATGCAGCACCGGCTCGCCTACGTCGGCACGGACCTGCAGGACCTGTATGGCATCGACGCGAGGCACATCGGGGAGGCAACGAGGATGTCAAATGCGTATTTCGTGGGCGGCAATGCGAAACAGACGCTGGACGAGCTCGCGCGAACACCCGACGGCATTCTCGTTGCGGAAGAAACCGTCAGGGATTTTCAGTTGCAGGCGGGTGATGAGCTCAATCTGCGTCTGCAAAATGCACACGATCACCAGTATCATGTTGTCCGGTTCCACTTCATTGGCGTCGTCCGTGAATTCCCGACCGCGCCCCGTGACTCCTTTCTGGTCGCGAATGCCCGTTACGTGGGACAGCAGACCGGTGCGGATGCAGCGGAAATCGTTCTGTTGAAGACGTCCACCTCCCCCGCGCAAATTGCTTCCGCGGCGCGGGGCATTGTTGCCTCGCTGGCAGCGGTGCAGGTCAGCGATGTGGGGCAGGCCCAGCATCTGATCGGATCCAGTCTGACCGCCGTCGACCTTGGCGGCCTGACGCGACTGGAGCTTGCCTTCGCCGTCGTTATGGTGGCCGGCGCGGCGGGGCTCGTTCTCGCGCTCGGTATTGCCGACCGGCGGCGCACCTTTGCCATTCTTTCAGCCCTCGGTGCGAAACCCCGGCAGCTCGGCGCGTTTCTGTGGAGCGAGGCCCTACTGCTCCTTGTCACCGGGACCAGCATCGGCTTACTGACCGGTTTTGCGCTCGCATGGATGCTGGTCAAGCTCCTGACCGGGGTTTTCGATCCACCGCCCGAATCTGTCAGCATGCCCTGGCTTTATTTGACTACCGTGGTCGGCGTGGCGTTGCTCTCAGTTGTCTTCGCAGTGATTGGGGCGCAGTGGGAAACGCGCATTCCGCCAGTCCAGCGCATGCGCGAGATTTGACAGGAACGCGCTTGCCACCGAAGGTCAACCGGAATCCGGTAAGTTTTCGCATGGAACGGTCGGATGGCAGCGGCGCAGCACTCCGCCGCTGCCATCCGACCGCTGCGACGTTAATGCCACCGCCTCGTCGTCCACGAGGTCGGGTTTTCAGCGGACATTGCCTGCAATCGGTCCCGAAACCGTAGTTCCTGCAGCGACGCGGGGCGAAGCGACTTCCTGATCAGCAAAGATGCCACCGCCGCGTCGGCCCTGGCCGGCTTCACTGCCAAACTCAACTCGATTGCCGCACCGCTGCGCCAGAGCTTTACCTACGACCAGGGCAAGGAGATGACCCGCCATCACGAACTCTCTGCCGCCACCGGCGTGAAGGTCTACTTCTGCGACCCGCACAGCCCCTGGCAGCGCGGCACCTGTGAGAACACCAACGGGCTGCTGCGCCAGTACCTACCCAAGGGCACCGATCTATCGATCTACAGCCAGGACGAACTCGATGCGATCGCCGATAGCCTCAACCATCGACCCCCGTGCGACGCTCGACTCTCACTCGCCGCTCCGGGTGTTTGCCGCGATGCTCGCAGCCGCCAGTCAGTCCTCAACTCCCATCCATTGAACCCAGTGTTGCACTTCGTTCTTGAAACCGCCCCACCAGGCTTGTCGTTTCAGAGTGTTCGAAATTCCGCGCTAACATAGGTTCGATTGCCCAATTGGATGGAGTGAGCAGGCACTCGTCGACGCCAGGGAATGCCGCCGCGTCCGCGGGTCTAGTGGATCTTGAGTTGCCGCAACACGCAACTAATCCACGAAGTCGGACAGCTTTAGTCAAACGGTCTGCAGAATGAGAAAACGATTACCTCCGCTTAACTGGTTGCGCGCATTTGAATCCTCTGCCCGGCATCTCAGTTTCACCCATGCGGCGACAGAGTTGAGCCTGACCCAGGCGGCGGTAAGCCAACAGGTGAAGGGACTCGAGTCGCAGTTGGGGGCAGTCCTCTTTAAGCGCTTGCCAAGAGGACTCGAGCTCACTGAGGCCGGGCTAGCCTATTTGCCGGTTGTCCACGAGGCCGTAGAGCGACTGGCGGCCGCAACTGAAGAGATCTTCGGGCAAGGTCACGGCAGAGTCCTTACCGTTCGGGTCAGCCTGGTGTTTTTTACCCATTGGCTGGCAATGCGCTTACCCGACTTTCGTGAACGCCACCCCGAGGTCAATCTGCGTATCACCAGCAACATATGGGGGGGCGATTCGAGCGTGACCGACGTCGAAGCCGATATGGAAATCCGCTATGGACATGGAGAATGGACGGGACTCAAGGCCGAGCGGCTGACCTGGGATACGTTGCTGCCGGTCTGCGCCCCATTCTTGCCCTCCGAACAGGCGCCACTGGCTACTCCGAAGGATCTCCGTTACCACGAACTACTCCACGTCCTGGGCTACGAGGAGGGCTGGGGATACTGGTTGAAGAAAGCAGGCGCGGGACAGGTCGACTCTTCGAAGGGAATGCAGTTCGATACCTTGATCTCTGCTTTGAGAATGGCCGAGCTTGGTCAAGGGGTGGCCTTGGCGCGCTCGTCGCTGGTCCAGTCGATGCTGGACACCGGGCAACTGATAGCGCCTTTCAAATCCCGGCTTACGACCAGTGAAGCTTTCTACCTGGTCTATTCTCCTCACAGCATTGTCAACCCTGATGCCGCGGCGTTCGTGGCCTGGTTGAGTGCGAAGGCTCAGGAGGGGCGTGCGCGAAACTGATCAGGCAGGTTGACATCGCACGTCCATTTCGCCGGGCTGCCAGTGATCGACTGGTCATTTTCCTGCGCGTTCACTCCGTTGGCCTCAGCCATAAATAAAATAGCCCCATCCTCGTTTTTTTTATTGCTTTACCGGCTCCCCGTTGTATCCGACAGTGATCCCCAGTTCGTCGCCAAGGCCACTCGCCTCGCATTCGAAATGCGGTTGATTGGTGCTGGCGGCGACCCACCACAATGATGACCTGCGTTTCGAAAGATCTGCAGGTCCTGGAGATGAGTCGGTGAGCCATGGGAAAGCATGATCAACTGCCTTTTAGCGGCGTGAAAGTCATCGACTTTGGCCAGTACATCGCCGGCCCGGCCGTGGCGATGATCCTGGCGGATCTCGGCGCCACCGTCATTCACATCGATCCCCCTGCTGGGCCGCTTTGGGACAGCCCGGCCAATGCCGTACTGAACCGCAACAAGTATTGCTTGCAGCTTGACCTGAAGTCCGCGCAGGGGCTCGAGGCGGCCATGGCATTCATCGCGCGTGCCGATATCGTGATCGAGAACTTCCGGCCGGGCGTCATGACCCGGTTGGGCCTGGACTTCGCCGAGCTGCGTCGTCAAAGGCCCGAGCTCATTACGCTGTCCATCCCTGGTTTCGCCAGCAACGACCAGTTGCGTCGTCACTGGCGCGCCCTCGAGCCGATTATTGCGTCGGCCTCCGGGGTATTCACCGATATGGGTCAGAACCGCGTACTGATGGGGATAAACCCGAGTTTTTCGCCGCTGCCGCTAGCCTCGTCCTACGGCACCATGCTGGCTGTCTCCGCGGTGGCACTCGCTCTGCAAGCGCGGGAGCGCACGGGAGTGGGCGATCAAATCGAGGTACCTCTGGCCGCGGCGGTGATGGAGGGGCTGTCTTACAACTCGATCAAGATCGACGGTTATCCCGAACGCTACAAGACCTTGCGCGAAAAGGAAATTGAGCGGCGGCGGTCGGAAAATCTTCCGATGAACCTCAGCTACGAAGAACTGCAAGAATACCTCGACCCCTTTTACCGCACATACGAGTGCGCGGACGGTCGCAAGTTCTATGCGGTATGCCCGTCACACCGCTCGCACGCCAGGCGTTGCCTTCAGGCGATGGGGTTGTACGAGGAAACGCTATCTGCCGGGCTGCCGACAGTGAGCGACCCCTACCTTCCTATCTCTCAGTGGGAGGGGGATGCCTCACTCGGTGTCTACCCGTTGCCTGACCATTGGGCCCGGCGCATTTCGGCACGCATGAAGGAGGTGTTCCTGACCAGGACAGCGACCGAGTGGGAAAAAATTTTCGGCGAAGGCCGGTTTCCCGGTGCGCCCCACCGATCGACTCAAGAATGGTTGCATGACGAGCACGCCAACGCCGCGGGTCTGGTGGTCGATGTCGACGACCACCAGTACGGCAACATGAAACAGCCCGGCGCGATCGCCTGGCTGGAAGACAGTGCCGACTTGATGCTCTCGCCCGACTCACG
This sequence comes from Paraburkholderia sp. CI2, assembly GCF_014201055.1. Classification (NCBI taxonomy): domain Bacteria; kingdom Pseudomonadati; phylum Pseudomonadota; class Betaproteobacteria; order Burkholderiales; family Burkholderiaceae; genus Paraburkholderia; species Paraburkholderia sp. CI2. Next base: position 12,679 of record NZ_JACHDL010000039.1, on the reverse strand, counting down.
CCGCACGGTGAGTCTCAAAGAAGCCCTGGCCATCCTGGATAAGTGCGCGCCCACGGCACTGCCGCCCCCATCTGAACAGCATGTTGGCGGCTGGCTTGACGGTGTGCGTGTCCTCGATCTGACCAATGTCATCGCGGGTCCGCATTCGACCTCCTACCTCGGCCGGTTCGGCGCCGAGGTTATCAAGCTCGACCCCGTAACGCCCAACTATGATCCCTGGAACACAGTGGTCTTTGGCATGTCTTCGGGCCGCGGCAAGCAAAGCGTCCTGGTCGACCTGAACCACCCTGACGGACGCGAGGTGTTTAACCAATTGGTTCGTTCGGTTGATGTGATCGTGATGAATGCACCGGATCGTCAACTGGCACCTTTGGGTCTTGACGAAGTCAGTCTCCAGGCCGTCAACCCTGGCGCGATCTTCTGTCAACTGGATTGCTTTGGGGGACCGCGTCGCGGCCCGCGGACCGATTATCTCGGTTACGACGACTTGATCCAGGCAAGCACCGGCATCATGCTGCGCTTCGGCGGCGGCATGGCAACGCCAGAGGAACACGCTCACGTCGGAACCATTGACGTGAATTGCGGGTTCGCTGCAGCGCTCGGCGTTGGCGCCGCGTTATATCGCAAAGCCAGAACCGGCCAGATCAGCCGTGCCCGGACCTCCCTGGCATCGCTCGGCAACCTGGTGCAGATTCCCTTCTGCTACGACTACCCACGGCGGGCCCCGTTCGATGAGCCTTCCGGCCGTAGCGCCCAGGGCTTTGGCAACCTGTCACGCTTCTTTCGGGCCGCGGATGACTGGTTGTATGTGGACGCCAGCGAAAAGGAACTGGACAAGCTAAACGCCGTAGAGGGGCTGACGGGCATCCGCGACGCGGCAGATCCCGCAGCGTTTCTCAGCTCCGCGTTTGCCACGGTCTCCGCCGAAACCTGGCAGACGCGGTTGCAAGCGGCCAATGTGGCGGCAGCCATTCCGGACAATATCGACAACTTGCGCCAACGCTACAGCCGCCCTGCAGACAATCGTCCGGGTATCGATAACGCCAGCTATTCATTCAGTGTGTATGCCGAGCATCCGAGTGGACGACGCGTCATCCAACTCGATCCTTTTGCGATTCGCCCTCACGTTGCTCCGATCCGCGCACTGGCGCCAGCAGAAAAGTTTGGTGCCTCGACGCGAGGGGTTCTGCGCAAGATGGGCTACAGCGATACCCAGATTGCGACGTTGATTGCGCGAGGGGCGGTCGGCGAAAGCTGGTGCGAAGAGTACTTGCCCAGCTGAACACGTCACCGTTGCGGGCAAGCCGGAACAAATCGCGACCGCTCCGCTGATGTGTGGGCGTGGCCGATAGCAGCAAGCACCCTGGAAGAAAAAAGGCTGTAGCGAAGGGGTGTTCGAATATTTATAAGATTGGAGACGAAGATGCACGTACGACACCGCAAGCTCCCGGGTACCGAAAACACCCGGCGAGGCGCAGAAATCGTTATCGAGAACCTCAATCGAGCTACGCAGCACATGGCGCGAAAACGCCCATGGCGAGGCACGGGGAAGGAGGTGCCCTGTGCGCCTCCCTGTCGCCGCAGCCGATCTGCAGACACAGCACTACCGCCTGCACTGCCAGGTGCCTTGCGCACCGAAAGACATTGAGGGTAACGATCATGCAAGACCAGGGCAACACATTTGTGAGCTTCCGCAATGTTCGGAAGACATACGACGGAGAAACACTCGTCGTCAAAGACCTGAATCTCGACATCCAGAAGGGGGAGTTTCTCACTTTGCTTGGTCCGTCTGGCTCGGGAAAGACCACCTGTCTCATGATGCTCGCCGGGTTTGAATACCCAACCGATGGAGAAATCTGGCTGGATGGTCAGTTACTCAATCGTATTCCGCCGCATAAACGCGACATTGGAATGGTATTTCAGAACTATGCACTCTTTCCACACCTGACCGTCGGACAGAACCTCGAGTATCCCCTCAAGGTTCGCAAGATGCCGCCAGACGAGCGGGCCGCGCGCGTCAAGCGGGCGCTCGAGATGGTCCACATGGAAAAGTTGGGTAAGCGAATGCCAGGTCAGCTCTCAGGCGGTCAGCAACAGCGAGTGGCGCTTGCGCGTGCGTTGGTGTTCAACCCAAAGCTTGTGCTGATGGACGAACCGCTTGGCGCGCTGGACAAACAGCTGCGCGAGCACATGCAGATAGAGCTCAAGGCATTGCACGAATCTCTTGGCCTGACCTTTGTGTACGTCACACACGATCAAGGTGAGGCGCTCACGATGTCTGATCGAGTGGCGGTCTTTGATCAGGGGGTGATCCAACAGCTCGACCGGGTCGACTCGCTCTACGAATCGCCGAGGAATCTGTTTGTAGCCAACTTCATTGGTGACAGTAACCGGGTGGAAGGCACCGTCGTAAGCCGGGATGGTAATTATTGCGAGTTGCGCATTGCAGACGGTACGACCGTACGTGCGCTGAATGTTGCCGGGCTCAATGTCGGTAGCCACGCCACAGGGGTGATCCGTCCCGAGCGGCTCTCGATTGGACGGCAATCCGAACAGCAGCGCAATGTCATCAACAGCGAAACGCTTGGGATGATCTACTTCGGCGATCACGTCCGGCTACGCTGCCGCTGCCCCGGAGAAACAGAGTGTTTCGTGAAGGTTCCGCTCGGACAGGACGGGGCGGCCCATGTCCAACCGGGAAATCGAATCGCGTTGTCGTTTCATGAAGATCATCTGAGAGTTTTCAATTGACCACGCGTAGCGAAATCACCTTGTGCCAAGGAGAACGAAATGAGGTTCTTTAGAAATACGGTCGGCGTGGCTGCCATGATGTGTTGTTCCGCTTTCGCATTGGCCGACGGCCTTACGACGGTCAATTACGGTGGCGCCGTGGGGAATGCCCAGAAGGCTGCCTGGGTTGAACCGTTCTCGAAAGCGAGCGGTATTCCGACGATTGCGATTGAGTACACGGGCGAAATGGCCAAAGTCAAAGCGATGGTCGACGCCAAAGATGTCACGTGGGACGTCGTTGAAGTCGAGTCGGCAGACATCGGACGCGGCTGTCAGGACGGACTCTTCGAGAAGCTCGACTGGTCGAAGATCGCGAAAAAGGGTGATCTGGTGCCTGGATCGGTGACTCCCTGCGCTGCCGGCACATTCGTGTGGTCGACCGTGCTGGCATACAACCCGACGCTGACGAAGGGCACGCCACAGGGCTGGAAGGATTTTTGGGACGTCAAGAAATTTCCTGGCAAGCGTGGCATGAAGAAGGAGGCGCGTTATAACCTCGAGTTCGCACTGATGGCAGATGGCGTTCCGGCGAAAGACGTGTACACCGTGCTGGGCACGGAGGCTGGCGTCAATCGGGCGTTCAAGAAGATGGACGAGCTCAAGCCACACATTCAATGGTGGGAGGCTGGCGCACAGCCGCCGCAGTTCCTGGTCGCCGGTGACGTTTCGATGTCCACCGCGTATAACGGCCGCATCGACGCCGCAATGCGGGCAGGGAACAAGAACCTGGGTATCTCGTGGGACCAAAGCATCTATGAGCTGGACTTTTTCGTGATTCCGAAGGGCTCGAAAAATAAGGATGCAGCCGAGAAGTACATTGCCTACGTGCTCGAACCTCAGGCTCAAGCTGCGTTCGCGCGGCTCATTCCGTACGGGCCAACCAACAAGAACGCTTTAAAGTTGCTCGATGCAGCCACTCTTGAAAACCTGCCTAACTCGCCGAAGCACAGCAAAACCGCTATCCCCAACGACGTAGAGTTCTGGACCGACCACGGCGACGGGCTGGAACAGCGTTTCACCGCGTGGGCAGCGAAATAACGCGAATCGCGTACCCGTCGCTCGAACGCATGGGTACGCGAAGGAGAGAGACATGAGCGCGGTAACTACTCAGCAGCAGGATTGGCATTTGCGTGAGCTCAAGCGATCGCTTAGGAACGTGAATTTACGTAAGCAAATGGCGGCGCTGGCGCTGGTCGCTCCTCTTGCTATTTTCATTTTTCTGGTATTCGTGATGCCCGTTGCATCCATGATTTCGCGGTCGATTCAGAGTCCGGAAGTCGTTGACGCGTTGCCACACACGACGGCGGCGCTGCGAAACTGGGATCGGAAATCGGCAGTTCCGGATGACGCTTTTCGCGGGCTGATGCTGGATCTCGAGCGCAACGGCGGGAACAACAGTTCGGGTACCGCTGCCGGTCGACTGAACGGGCAGAAGGCGGGTTTCCGTTCGTTGTTTTACAAGACTTCGAGCGCACTTCCGTTCGGCGACGATGATTCAGCGCTGCCTGCGCACGAGGTTCGACAAAAGCTGATCGAAATCGACAGGCGTTGGGAAGATCCTAGTTACTGGCAGGTAATCGCTAAAGATTCATCCCGATACACAAGCCAGTATCTCCTCGCGACGATGGACTTCCGTCGCAATTCTGCCGGTGACATCGTTCCGGTTGATCCAGGCGCCTCGGCATATCGGGAGATATTCAAGCGAACGTTCGTGATTAGCGGCCTGGTAACGCTCGCCGCGCTGCTCCTCGGCTACCCCCTGGCATATTGGATCTCCAGTCTGCCGGCGGGTAAGGCAAATCTGCTGATGATCCTGGTGCTCCTTCCCTTCTGGACTTCGATCCTCGTGCGGATCTCCGCCTGGATCGTCATCCTTCAAGGATCGGGCCTCGTCAACAAGGCGTTGCTGTCGCTGGACCTGATATCGTCTCCATTGACACTGCTGTTCAACCGGACGGGGGTGCTGATCTCGATGACTCATATCCTCCTGCCGTTCATGATTCTGCCGCTGTACAGCGTCATGAAATCGGTGCCAGCCAGCTATACGAAGGCAGCGATCTCGCTGGGTAGTCACCCGTTCGGCGCGTTCTGGAAGGTCTACTTTCCGCAAACGCTGCCAGGAGTCGGCGCCGGCGGACTGCTGGTATTCATCACGGCTTTGGGCTACTACATTACTCCGGCATTGCTGGGCGGAGCCGGCGACCAGATGGTGAGCTACTACATCGCCTATTTCACGAATGTGGCCTTGAACTGGGGGATGGCGTGCGCACTGGGAGCGGTTCTGCTTCTCGTGACGTTGATACTCTTCGGTGTTTATCGAAAGATAGTCGGCAACGAACTGAAGGTAGGTTAGGACCATGAAAACGACCGTATCGCGTTTTGCACCTTATACATCGGCCCCCGAGATCGCGTGGCACTACTTTTTGCGATCGACCAATGTCATGATCCTGCTTTTTCTGGTCTTGCCGATACTGGTGATCATCCCGCTTTCTTTCACGGACAATACATTCCTGGTCTATCCGATACACAAGTTCTCGTTCAAGTGGTACCACAATCTGTTTACGTCGATTGACTGGCTTCGTGCCGGAAAAAACAGTTTCATCGTAACCCCGCTTGCCACGATCTTGGCCACTGTCCTCGGGACGTTGGCTGCGTTGGGCCTCAACAAGGCGACGTTCAAAGGCAAAGGCGCGCTGATCGGCATTTTGATCTCGCCGATGATCGTGCCGGTGATCGTCACTGCCGTCGGGATGTATCTGTTCTTTGCGAAGTGGGGGTTAGCCGGGTCGTACCTTGGTCTGATTTTGGGTCATACCGCTATCGCGGCTCCATTCGTGGTGGTCACTGTCAACGCCACCCTTGCCGGGTTCAACCAGAATTACGTGCGCGCGAGCCTGAGCCTCGGTGCGTCGCCCGTCACGACGTTCTTCTCCGTCACCCTGCCCATCATTGCGCCGGGCGTTATTTCTGGAGCCCTGTTTGCATTCGCCACGTCGCTCGATGATGTCGTCATCACGATGTTCATCGCGGGTCCGACACAAGGTACATTGCCGTTGCAGATGTTCATCGGCCTCCGGGAAAACATTACGCCGACGATTGCTGCCCTTGCGACAATTCTGATTGTATTTTCGAGCCTGCTTCTGGTGACGATGGAGTGGCTGAGGTCCAGAAGCGCGGCGCGACAGATAGCGACGTGACATCGCTTGCCGCGGCACCTGTCGCCCTGTTCCTGTGCAAGCCGTCAGGCATCGGGCGTAGTGGTACATCCTTGCATGGTTTATGTTGTCCGGATGTACCATTTCGCCTTGCCTGCCCGCCTGCGTTCACCGTGAGAGAGGACAAGCATGGCTTTTTCAGCCCTTTATCTGCAGCAGAATGACAACGGTTTTTCGGCCGGGGTTACCAGCCTCGATGACCGAACCCTCGATGAGCATCCCCTCGCAGCCGGCGAAGTGCTCATTCGTATCGCGCACTCGACGCTTAACTACAAGGACGCGCTAGCGGTCACGAACCGCGGTCCGGTCGTGCGCGCCTGGCCAATGGTCGCGGGTATCGATGGCGCCGGCGAGGTGGTGACATCGACAGATTCTCGCTGGAAAGCGGGCGATATTGTCCTCGTCAACGGATGGGGCCTCGGCGAAACACACTGGGGGTGCCTCGCAGAGAAAGCCCGCCTGAAGGCCGACTGGCTGATTGCGGTACCGCAGGGACTATCAACGGCCGAAAGCATGGCAATCGGGACGGCCGGCTACACGGCGATGCTATCCTGCCTTGCGCTGGAACAGGCCGGTGTCAAGCCGGCCGACGGTGAAGTGCTCGTGACCGGCGCGAGCGGCGGGGTGGGCAGCGTGGCAATCTCGCTATTGAGCAGTTGGGGATTTACGGTCGTGGCGTCGACGGGCAAGCCGGAGCAGGCGCATTTTCTGAGGCGTATCGGCGCCGCCGATGTGGTCGATCGGGACTCGCTGTCGGCAGCCGGCAAGCCGTTGCAGAAAGAGCGCTGGGCGGCGGTTGTGGATTCTGTCGGCTCGCATACGCTTGCCAACGCATGCGCACAGACGAAATATGGCGGCGCCGTAACGGCATGTGGTCTCGCGCAAGGCATGGAGTTCCCGGCGAACGTTGCGCCTTTCATTCTGCGCGGTATAAAGCTGTTGGGCATCGACTCGGTCATGTGTCCGATCGCTCATCGTCAGATAGCGTGGAATCGGCTCGCTGCCGATCTGGATCGAGCAAAGCTCGCCGAACTCACGCACCTGATAGCGTTGCACGACGTGCCGCAGGCAGCCGTGCAAATGATGGATGGAAAGCTGAGCGGTCGAACGGTTGTCGACATTCGCCGCGACGCATGATGTCGGGCGCTTCCGTACGGATTTGAAGGCCTGCGACTTCAGGACCGGTGGTGTGCTCTCCCGTGCCGGGATGTGGCAGCACGGGAGCTGTAGCGGGTTTTGCAGTGGAAAGACTACCTCGCCGTCGGCATCGCGAATTCGGCACCTTGCTCGATACTCTCCGGCCAGCGTTGCATGATTGACTTCTGACGCGTATAGAACCGGACGCCTTCCTCGCCATACGCGTGCGTGTCCCCGAACAAGCTACGCTTCCAGCCGCCAAATCCGTGCCACGCCATCGGTACCGGGATCGGTACGTTGATGCCAACCATTCCAACCTCAATTCTCCGGCCGAACTCGCGCGCGATGTGTCCGTCGCGAGTGTAACAGGCGACGCCATTGCCGAATTCGTGCGCGTTGACCAGGTCGACGGCCTCTGTAAAGTCCTTCGCACGAACGCAGGACAGCACCGGTCCGAAGATTTCCTCTTGATAGATGCGCATCTCGGGTGTGACGTGGTCGAACAACGTGGCACCGGTAAAAAAGCCTTCCTCGTGCCCCGGAACTTTGAGGCCACGTCCATCGACAACCAGCGACGCGCCTTCTTCGACGCCAATCGCGATGTAGTTTTCAATGCGTTCGACCGCCTGACGTGTGACGATCGGCCCCATCTCGGCGTCGGCCTCCATGCCGTTCTTGACTATTACGGAGCGTGCTCGATCAGCGAGCCGCGGAATCAGCTTGTCCCCAACGTCGCCTACGAGGACTGCGACCGAGATCGCCATGCACCGTTCACCCGCGGAGCCGTAGCCTGCGCCGACCAAAGCGTCGACGGCTTGATCAATGTCAGCGTCGGGCATCACAACCATGTGATTCTTCGCTCCGCCAAGCGCCTGGATCCGTTTTCCGTGCTTTGCCCCCGTCTCGTAGATGTAGTTGGCAATCGGCGTCGAACCGACGAAACTGATCGCTTTTACGTCAGGATGCTCGAGTAGTGCGTCCACGACTACCTTGTCCCCCTGCACGACGTTGAACACTCCGTCAGGCAACCCGGCTTCCTGCAGCAGGCGGGCCATGTAGAGCGAAGCTGAGGGATCACGCTCGCTGGGCTTCAGAATGAACGCATTGCCTGCGGCAATCGCGATCGGAAACATCCAGCAAGGAACCATGCACGGAAAGTTAAAAGGCGTGATTCCCGCGACAACGCCGAGGGGTTGCCGGGTCGTCCAGTTGTCGATGTCGGTCGACACCTGTTCCGTATGGTCGCCCTTCAGCAATTGCGGGATGCCGCAGGCAAACTCGATCACATCAATGCCCCGTGCTACTTCGCCTTGCGCATCGCTGAACACTTTTCCATGCTCGGCCGTCATGATCGCTGCCAGCTCGTCCTTGTGCTGGTTCATCAGTTCGAGAAAGCGGCGCATGACGCGCGCGCGACGGATGGGTGGCGTATCGCTCCATCCCTGGAATGCCCGTGTCCCTGACGCTACTGCGGCACTTACGTCGGACGCGTCGCCGAGGTGCACCATGCGTGCAGGAGAACCGGTCGCGGGGTTGAATATCGGCTGCTGTCGAGTACCTGAGCCAGGCACGCGGCGACCGTTGATGAAGTGAACCACGTCTGCGTCGTCCTTGAAAGGCTGCATTTCATACTCCTTGCTGGGATTGGAACAGGTTCTAAGTGCCGCAAAAACGGGCGATGGGAACAGGGTTTTGCCTTCCGATGGCAAGAGTTGTTGTTGCATCTGAATGACCGTCACTTCGACAGATCAGATGCGGTTTTTTTGAGGGGGAATTCGCTTACCAGAGATCGCGGTAGAGCTCGACCATTTCCGCGACCGAGGGCACGCGTGGGTTATTGCCAGGCGAGCCAGAGGCCAGAGCCTGCTGTGCCATGGTCGGCATTAAGCTGAAGAAGCGCTCGCGGTCGATACCAAATTGTTCGGGCGTCGGCACCTGAAGGTCAGCGTTGATCGACCGCAATTCAGCGAGCAACCTGGCATTGGCGGTCTGCGTACTGTCCTGCCTGTCGGCCACGCCCATGGCACGAGCGCAATCAGCGTAGCGTTCTTCCGCCGCCGGGATCGAGAACGCGGTCACACTGGGCAGCAGCATGGCGTTGGACAGGCCATGGGGAACGTGGAAAAAAGCGCCGATCGGTCGACTCATGCCGTGTACCAGCGCCACGGATGCAGCGGAGAACGCCACACCCGCGAGCGTCGAACCGAGCATCAGGGCTTCGCGGGCGGCTGTATCCTGGCCGGATCGATAGGCTTTACGCAGATTGGGGCCAATCAAGCGCATGGCCGCCAAGGCCTGACTGTCGCTGTACAGGTTGGCTTTTTGGCTGACGTAGGCCTCGATCGCGTGGGTCAGCGCATCAATACCCGTATCGGCGGTGACGCGCGGCGGCAGGCTGAGGGTCAGGTCGTAGTCGACCAAGGCTGCCACGGGCATGAAGCCGATGCCCACACAGAGCATTTTTTCGTCGTTCTGTTCGTCAGTGATGATCGTGAAACGGGTCACTTCCGAGCCGGTTCCCGCAGTGGTGGGCACCGCGATAATGGGCAACCCAACCTCGGTAACGATGCGCGGAAATTTATAGTCGCGCATTTCTCCACCATGCCTGGCAAGAATGCCAATCGCCTTGGCGCTGTCGATCGGACTGCCGCCGCCCAGTGCAATGATACTGTCGTAGTCTCCTGCGCGAGCCTTCTCCACGCCAGCTCGAATCGAGTCAACCGTGGGCTCGGGGACCGTATCAGCGAAAATTTCGGCTGTCATGCCATTGGCGGCGAGATTTTCCTGAATGCTCCCGGCATAGCCCAACTGCACCATCATCTTGTCGGTGATGATCAGAGGTCGACTGCAGCCGAGAGTCGCCAGAACCGTGGGAACTGTCTCGCTGGCGTGGGCGCCGACCTGGAGGATGCGCGGCAAAATCACATGGTTAGACATATCGAATCCAGTATGAATGACGGTTAAATATAAGAAGCAATCCGGGATCTAATCATTAATTGAAGTCTTCATCTCGATGCCTAGTCCTTCTGATAATTTGGATAACCAGACATCGATATCTTTGATATTGGGAATGGTGAAACTTGCCGGAGCGGTATAGTTTTCGGTGTTCGTTAATTCCCAGTTAGGCATCACCTGTTCGAGAGGTCCCTGCAGGCGTGCATCGCGATGACGCAATAAATCCAGCGTCATTAACAGAGATAGCGGCAAAGTGATATGCCCATGGCCGGGCCGGCCGTGCGTTGCCCGAAGTGAATGGCCCTGACTTCGTAAGCCGATAGTTGATTAAGCTTCAACATGACTCATCGTCTCGTCTCCCGGACCCGCAGATTTGCTGCAATGCAGGTCATCATTGTCGTCGGTAGCCGTCAGCACTGATCAATCGCGTTTCGGCTGCAAGCTGCCGTGGCGGCGCGCTGAGGTTACTGTCGGTTAGAACGAGGAGCGGGTAAAGCAATAAAAAAGCCGATGATGGGTCCGCTTTACTTATGGCTATGGCCGTCGGGGCGAGGTGGAAGGCTATTTTTGCCCATCCCCCGCCGAACTGAGCGATCTGAAGAAGCAGTTACATTAATCTCGTCCACGTCATGTGAGCGGTCGCCGCGCGCGAGAGCGACCTTCGGCGGGGACATTTGCGCTGATGCGCCCCGCTGCCCTCGATCGATATTACAAGCAGTTCTTCCCCGCTTCGAACACGATCTCGGTCGCGACGTTCGGCTGGTGCGAGCAGGAATGCTTTACTTGCGTATAGGACTTCAACGCCTGATGCCCTCCAGTGGCGCCACACAGACTGAGCGTTCGGCGCTGCAATGGCCGTTGCCAAGCCGGATCTTGAGGCGGGTGCCGCGCCTCACAGCGATCTAGCGCCGCTGACTCAGCAAGTCGAATTGGCGCTGTTGTCTCAGCGAATTCAGTTCGCGCTGCTGCCTCACCAAATCCAGGTCGCGCTGTTGTTTCAGTAATTGGAGTTGTTCGTTCTGGAGTTCGATCTGTTGCTTCTGCGCTTCCAATTGCGCTCTATAGGCCCCCATGCTTTGGTCAGCCAGCGCTTCCTGCGGGTAAGTCTGCGCGTAGGCGAGGGAACAGCCAGCCGTCAATGTCGCAGCAACGATAAGTGCTTTCATGATGCCCCCGGGCGGATGCTCTTTTGAAATATTTTAGGCCAGAAAGGTGGGGCATCGGCGGGACCGACGTGGCTGTCGGCGTCGTGCCTGGATCGGTGATTGCGTATGTTGAGCGAGCGGCGTGCGTGGCAACGAGAGGCCGGCATCGACCCGTGACTGCCTTTCGACTCCTACCGTTGAGCGACCGCACTTGGTCCAGCAGCGGGCGGTCGCAGCCGCGAACGCCACATCACCTCTCGGTTGAAGGCACGAGCCCGCGATCGATCGCCAGTCACGGTGCCTGGCCTGATCTGATGAAAAAGCGCTACTGCGAAACTGGCGCGTTAGATGGTGCGTCCGCTGGCATCTGCGGTAGTGGCACTGCTGCTGCGTTGTTCGTGCCGCTGCCCGTCGCTCCCGTTTGCCCGCGATGGCCTCGGTGCGAACTGCGTACCACGGTGGGCTCGCTCGCCGCCACCGGCCGCATTGGCGGATGCGCGATGTACTGAAAGTTTTCATTAACCGCGCTATTGCCCGTATCGAACGACCGGTGGATGAACGCGCTGCTACTAACGGGTGAACTGGCTTGCGCGAAAGCCATCGGCCCGATCGACATCATGGCTGCGCCCACCGCCGCACTCACGGCAAGAATGTGCATGAGCAGACCGGCATTACGGGCTGTCGGACGTGCTTTCAATTTACGTCTCCTTCAATATACGTGCGGTTCGCAACCGCTTGCAGCGGGCAGCCGTTTTACCGTTGGGTACGCTGGCTCAAAAAATTGGCCCACGTTGAGGAGGCGCGGGCCGAGCGGAGAAAAACACGAAGCGCTGCCGGGGGAAAAGGCCAGACCAGTCTAGTCCGAGTCATGGAAAAGAAGGTTTCATACTGGATTACAGGTGTTACTCGATATAACTGATCGATGAATCGCGCCGGGAATTCTCCGGATCTGGTGCGAGTTGCCTGCTGCCCACTCCCGAAACAGCGCTTGAAAATGAAGCTGGCTCGTCCGGCGAATCATCGGTCGCCGTCGCTTCGCCAAGTGGCGACTGATAGCTCATCAGCAGACGTTCGCCAACCGACTGCGAAGGACCGTTCGTGGCCGACCATCGCCTCATGCGCCCAGCGTTCACCACTCCGCAAGTGGCGCTCGACTTTCTCACGCACGGTCGCTGGCGAAAGGTTGGTCTCAGGTAGTTCCGCGGCGCGCACCACCCTCACGAGTAACCGGCAGCAGGCCGCTGCCGGTTTCAACTACGCTCTCATCCGTCAATTTGCTGAATGCCGGCCAGTCGCCACGCCTGGTTGCCACGTGCGTCGCTGACCATGTTCCAGACTTCCCGGAACGGCTGGGCAGTCGGCGCATCGTCTTCCCGCATTTGACCGTAAAAGCGAACGCTAACCAGCGTTTCATCCGCATTGCGTTCTGTGCCAAGC
>NZ_JACHDL010000038.1:0-54791 GCF_014201055.1 Paraburkholderia sp. CI2 | reverse complement strand
GAGATCGAGGAGCAAACGGGCCTGAACGTCTATGCGAGCGTGCCGCTGTCGCAGGCGAAAGTCGCGCGAATCGGCAAGACGCCGAAGCTGCCCGCCGGCGAGAAGTTCCTGCTGGCGAGCGAGTTTCCGCGCGACCCGTCGATTGAAAGCCTGCGCCGACTCAGAACCGCGCTTCATTTTGCCATGCTGGAATCGGAATCGGGCGACAATCGCGTGCTGCTGACGGGGCCGACGGAACAGGTGGGCAAGTCGTTCCTTTCGGCGAATCTGGCGGCGGTCGTAGCGGCGGCCGGCAAGCGGGTGTTGCTGATCGACGCGGACCTGCGCAAAGGTCATCTCGAGCAATACTTTGGTCTCGACTCGACGCCCGGCCTGGCTGACTATCTGTCGTCGGACGTGACGTCCGACCCGGTGATCATGCGTGACGTGCGTCCGGGCCTCGACTTCGTTGCGCGCGGAGCGATACCGGAGAACCCGGCCGAGCTTCTGGTGAGCGAACGCATGCAGCAATTCCTCGCGAAGACGAGCGAATACGACATCGTGCTGATCGACACGCCGCCGGTGCTCGCCGTCTCCGACGCGACCGCGCTTGCGGATAGCTGCGGCACCGTGTTGCTGGTGACCCGCTTCGAGACCACTTCCATTGCGCAGGTGGTGGAGGCCACCAAGCAGCTCAAGCAGGCGAATGCCCGGGTGAAGGGCGTGATCTTCAACGGGATCGATACGGATGTCTATCGCTATAGTCTGGGCGCGCGCGCAGGCCTCTATCGCAGTGCTTCCTATCTCGACGCATTGCCCGGCAGCGGCAAGACGCAGAAAGGCTAGCCTTCAGACGAGAACCATCGTCGTGTAGAGCGATGAAAAATTCACCCGGACCTCGACGTAGATAAATTGTGAATATCAAACATTCGATCGTCAGTATCGCTGGAGTCGTACTGAGTCAGGCGCTCAATTTCGTTTCGATTCTATTGATCGGGAAGTTCTGCGGGCCGACGGCTCTCGGGTATTTCAGCCAGCTCATGGCCGGTGGTCTTTTTATCGGGTCGGTGATCGGCTTGCGTCTGGAGGTTGCGTGCATGGCGGCGGACAAGGCCCAGGCCGTGCGCGCAATGACGAGTTCCAGTGCGGTCGCCATAGGGATCGGCGTGGCGCTCGTGGCGGCCACGGCAGCGGCCGGGCATACGGAATACATACCTGTTATCGGTCTGGCACTTGGCGTGTTCCTGCAACAGGCGTTGTGCGGAGCACTCACCACCGAAAGAAAGTACGCGCAAATCGCGACGATCCGGTTCTTCCCTAATGCCGCGTTCGCCGTCTACTTCGTCTGCATGATGATGTTTTCGAAAGGGGAGTGCACAGGCACCACCGTATTCAACATCTATAGCTGGATTTTTCTGGCCTCGACCGTTGTGCCCGCCGCGATCTGCCTTTACTCGGCGCGCCGGATGATCCCGTTGGCCTTCATCAGGTTCTCCGCGCTTCAGATCCAGTATGCAAAATTTGGTGTGCCGACCACTACGCTGAATTCATTCGTGATCTATGCGTCCGCCATTTTGATGCCGATGATCTTCGATCATCGTGAAGCCGGCATCTTTGCGCTGGCGTATCGTGTGGGGTACTTCCCTGCGTCCCTCTTGTCGCAAAGTTTGGGCGCTGTCTTCCGCCGCGATCTGATCGATTATTTCGACGGCCACAGAAAAGACAGAGTGAATCCCTCGAAACAGTTTTTTACTATGCTGACGTTTATCAGCATTTCTCTGGTGGCAGCGTGCTATGCAGGCCTTAGCCTCATTATCCACATGAAGATGGGCGACGAATGGGAACCGTCGATGTCCGTGTACCTGATCTTTGTTCCCTATTTCATCACGATGGCGATCTATGGCTCGATGGCTCAGGTATTCATTGTCGCGAACCGGCTGAAGATCGACTTGATGATTCAAGCAGTCAATGCCGTATCGATCTTCCTGATCTTTGCGACGGCTCAATTCCTCGGCGTCGGGTTCATCCACTCGCTTCTTCTGCTCAGCGTCTGTGGAACGATCGTGGCAAGTGTGGGTACTTACCAGGCGCTCAAGATCGGCAAGGAGCCGGACGCTTATTTGAATCGCCAACCTAGTTTTGAAGCGCCGTGATCTCTGCGCTCAAAAATCAGCGACGCTGCAAGTTTAGCTCCTCCACCGCGAGGCGAGTCGCTCACCTGTTCAGGGAAAGAGAATGCGCATTGTAAAACTCCCCGGCATCATCGGCAGGAATGCGAGTCCAGGCGTTTCGGCCGCGGTCTGGTTCATTCTGTTCATCGCGCTTTATGCGATCTCCGCGTTTCACGACAGCACGTTGCCGGCGCGTTTTCTGTTGGATGAACTGGTGATTTTCGACCGGATGAAGACCGTCACGGCTTTCAGGGCGTTTGGCGACTCATTTGACAATCTCGCGTGGCTGTTCAACTTTTTCGGTCTCCAGAGTTTCTCCATTTCTTTGATAGGATTTCTCGCATCGACAATCGGCATGTTTGTCGCCATCTGGCGTTCCGGTGTCACTTCGCTAAAGCCGGCCGAGTTCTTTCTGGTTGCCTTCTGGCTCGCCAATCAGACCGTCTACATCGGCGTTCCATCGAAAGAAATCATCATTTCGATTCTGGTTCTTTTGATGCTCTTTTACAACTCGTCGCGTGCGATATTGGTTTTGTTTGTCGTCCTGGCAGCGGTGGTAGCCGTGTACTTCAGATCGTATTGGGGCATTACACTGGCCGCAACCGTGTTTCTTTATTTCGCGCCAAACGGCTTCAGAAGGCCGATTTCATTGATCTTTTTCGCGCTGGCCATGTTTGTGATGGTCGCCTTCGTGTTCCAGAAGGCCTATGGCGAATCACTGGATTTCGCAAGGCAGAATGCCAATGAGTGGCGGGACCCGGAGGAAGTGGGGTCGATGATCGTACAGTTCATTCCAGGCAGTGGTATGTTCATTGGCGTGGCGAACGTCGCCATCACGCTGGCGACCTTCGTTTTGCCGGTGCGGTTGATTACGTCGGGTTCTCCGCTGCAAATGCTGGGCGGCATTGGCGTGTTTTTCACTTTTGCGACTGTGTTTGTGCGTTATCGCTCCGCGGCGGCGCTATTTCCGGTGGGTCGATTCGAGACGCTTTGTTTTTGTTTTCTGGTCAGTTTCCTGTCAACGCAAGCTATTTTCGAGCCGGACTACGGGTCATTTCTGCGGCATCTTTCGCCGGTGTCGCCGATGATAATGTTTCTCGTCCTGCGGCTCCCATACGATGAACATATAACGGTATCGGCGCAGAGTGGGTCGCGAGTGAACGACGGCGCCCGTCACCAGTCCACATTGTCGAAGCATCGCAGCCCCTCCTGAATCGCAATGACGGTCCGCTGATTCAGTAGGCCGTCGATGAAGCACATGATCGTAAACATCGGGGCGAACTATCTGACGCGCATCGGTGGGCACGACTTGACGCTGCGCGCGGCGATCGACAACATCACGAATCGCCGCTACTGGATGTTCCAGTACTCGGACTACATCGCGCCGGGTGATCCGCGCATGGTCAGCGTGAACGCGAAGATCGATTTCTGATCTGAGTTGCGCGGTGTCGCGGGCCGTGGCGGCCTCACTGTGCGCCGCCGGCGCGCATGGCCCGGTATTCCCGCTGCACGATGTCCATCAGCTCCGCCACCGAAGTCAGCGCGCTCTGTTGCTCGTAGGTCACGCGCCCTCGCTGCATCAACATGATGCGATCCGCGATATCGAGCGTCTGCGCATAGTTGTGCATGATCATGATGATCGAGAGGCCGCCTTTTTCCTTCAAGCGCATCAGTAGGTCGATGATGAGTCCCGCCTCGCGCGCGCCCATCGCGGCGAGCGGTTCGTCGAGCAACAGGATTTTCGCATTCGAATGCACGGCGCGCGCCACGGCGATCGCCTGGCGCTGGCCGCCCGAAAGACGCTCCACGGGCAAATCCACCGAAGGCACGTGCACGCCGATATCGTCGAGGCATTGCGCCGCGCGCTCGCGCATCCGTTTGTGGTCGAGCAGCCTGAACGGCCCGCGCCGCACGATTTCGCGGTTCAGGAACATGTTGTGGTAAATACTCAGCGAATTCGCGAGCGCGAGATCCTGATACACGCATTCGATGCCGAGCGAACGCGCATGATCGACCGAGCGCAACAGCGTCTCCTCGCCGTCGATGTGGAGCGTGCCGCTCGTTTGCTGATGAAAGCCCGTGAGGATCTTCACGAGCGTGGACTTGCCCGCGCCGTTGTCGCCGAGTATGCCGAGGATCTCGCCCTTGCCGAGCGTGAGCGAGACGCCATCGAGCGCCGTCACCGCGCCGAAGCGTTTGACGAGGCCGTCGCCGCGCAGCGCGAGCGGGGCGTTCGGCGCGCTGCGCGCAGCGGCCGTGGCATTGGCGCCCGCGGAGGAGGTTTGCGATTGGTCCATCATCGTCCACCCTTGCGGCGAATGCGCCCGACGTGGATGTTGAAGATCATCGCCGCCAGAATCGCGGCGCCAAGAATGATGTTGAACGTAAACGCGTTGATACCGATCAGTGTAAAGCCGTCGTTCAGAATACCGAGCACCGCTGCGCCGATGAGCCCGCCCACGATGGTGCCCGAGCCGCCCGTGAGCGGCGTGCCGCCGATCACGGCGGCGGCCACGGCAAGGAACATGATCTGGTTGCCGCCGGCCTGCGGGTCGATCGAGGTAATGCGAAAGGCTTCGAGCATGCCGGTGAAGCCCGCCAGCACCGCGGCGAGGACGAAGTTGCCGAGGCGCAGTCGCTTCACATGTATGCCGGCCTCGCTCGCGCCGAGCGGATTCGCACCCGCGGCCTGCGTATGCAGGCCCCAGCGTGTATGTCGCAACAGCACGTGCATCGCGGCCGCGATCACCAGGGTCCAGATGATCTCGCTGTAGCCCCACGCGCCCATGAACCCGGCGAAGGTGGGCGATCCCGGCGTGGCGGCGGGCGTGCCGCGCGAGATCGTGAGCGTGATACCGTTGATCAGAAAGAGCGTGCCGAGCGTCGTAACGAACGAGGGCAGCCGCAGCCAAACCGACACCGCCCCGTTCACGAAGCCGACGATTCCCGCGGCCACGAGCCCCGCGATCACGGCGAGCCACATCGGCGCGCCCGCGTCATTCGCGAACACCATCATGAATGGCGCGAACGCGAACACCATGCCCGCCGACAGATCGATGTCGCCGCCGATCATCAACATGATTTCGCCGAACGCGATGATCGCCACCGGCGCGATGAACTGCGACAGGTTGACGAGGCTCGCGTTGGTAAGCAGGAAATCGTGGTTTGCGAATTCGAAGTAGGCGGCCAGCAGCACGGCCACGAGCAGGATGCGCAGCTCGGCCGCCCATTGAGACGCGAAGGAAACGCCCGCGCGCCGGGGCGCGCGGACCGCTTTGCTGGTTTCGTTCACTGTATTCATCAGGACTTGATTGGGCCGGATCTCGGAACGATTTGCTCCTTGTCGGTCTTGCCTTCAAAGCGCGTCGAGGTATTCAGGTACGGCTCGACGTTATCCTTGGTCACGAATTTCAGGCCGGTGTTGATTTCGGCCGGGCCGACGAGGCCGCCGGAGCTGAGGAACACGAACGCCTCCATCACCGTATAGAAACCCTGGACGTAGGGCTGCTGATCGATGGTGAAGTCGAGGAAACCTTCGTGGATCAGCTGGATCGTGGTCGGCAGCAGGTCGAAGCCGCCGCCGTGCACGCCTTTGGACGGCAGGTTCGACTCTTTCATCACCTGCGCGACGCCCTGCGTGCTGCCCGCATCCACCGCGAACATGCCCTTCAGTTCCTGGTGGCCCAGGTAGAACGCCTTGATCTTCGACAGCTCCTCGTTGACGGTCGCGCCCGTGGCCACGGTCTGGATGTCGATCTTCTTGCCGGACTTCTTGATGGCGTCGCTCGCACCGTCCAGACGCGGCTGGATGTTGAGCTGCCCCGGCGTGGCGATGAACAGCCCGACCATGCCGCTGTCGATCAGACTGACGATGCGCTCGCCCATCTGGTAGCCCGACAGATACAGGTCCTGGCCGATATACGCGAGGCGCGGATTCTTCTTGCCGCGCGGCGCGTCGGCGTTGTACGCGAACACCGGAATTCCGGCGTCGAGCGCGGCCAGGATGGGCTTGTCGAAAGCGCTCGGATCGACGATCGGCACCGCGATGGCGTCGGCCTTCGCGGCAATCGCCGAGTTCACGGCGCGGACCATTTCGCCGGCATCGGACGTGGCCGAGCCGGTCCACTGATAATCCATGTTGAGTAGTGAGCAGGCATCCTGAATGCCGTACTGCGTGGGCACGAAGAACGGGTTGGTGGTGACGTGATTGACGAACACGATCCTCCACTTCTTGTGCGACGGAAAAGCCGTCTGCGCTGCCTGCGCGGTGCCGATCAGACCGCCCGCGCCGCCTAGCGCGCCCATCAGCGAAAGCGCTGCGCCGAGTCCCGCGCCCTGCATCAGCCCCCGCCGCGCCGTGCTGAAACCGTTGCCGCTGTTTTTCTGATCGTCATCCCGTTGCTGTGCCATCTGATCCTCCGGTTCTTGTCTTCATTGGTCGATGTGGTCGACGTTGCGTCGATTGCGTGCAGATGCTGGACGGCACCGGGAGTTCGCGGGGCAGCGCGAGAGTTTGGCGTGGGACGTGCAACCCCGATTCGGAAGCGCTCGATACGAGCCGTGCGGTACCGCAAAAATGTTAGTGCAGTGCGGTAGCGACTCCTAATCCATGTATACCCGTAACCGTTCCGAAGATTGGGACGCCGGGTCAGGATGCGTGTTTACCACGAGCGGCTGATCGCGCGGATGGGTGCGCGGCGCCCGGTGTCATCGTGGCGGCGTTCGTGTGATGCGCGTCCATGATGTGCAGCACGGTTTCATCGTGCATCAGCAGATAGTCCGTAATGATACGCCGGTGGCAGCGCCACCAGACCGCCTCCGAGCACATGATCGCGCAGCGCTGCCGATGACCGAGCGTCAGAAGTTGCGCCAGTCCCTCGCGGAACGCGTCGCTCATTGCATAGTCGGCATAGTTGCGAAAGGCCGGATGCGTCCAGTACGCATTCGGCGACGGCGCGTCATCCTTGCGCCTGCTGCGGCGTCCGCCGAGCGCGGCGAGATGCATGTAGTCGATATGTTCCGGCGCGAGCGAGGCGGGCAGCGTGTCGCGATTGAACTGCGGGTTGGTCCGCGAGCGCGGGATGCTGCGCACGTCGACGAGCAAGGCGATCCGCTCGCCTTTCAGTAAGTCGACGAATTCCTGCAACGGACGCGTCGAGTGGCCGATCGTGAAAAAAGGGCGTTTCGTTTCCATGCGTGCTTCGCCGGCGCCGATAGCGGCGACGATCCCTACAGACTTACAACGTGTGCGCAGTAACGTCAACTTTGTTTCGATTCAGGTGTTGCACGTGTCATGCCTGACGAGCGCGCGTATGCACGCGCTCGCGAATCGCAAGACCCCGGGGAGACAAGCCGGGTAGCCATCATTCCGGTATCGAGTGCAACCTTGCTCCCGCGAGTCGGAGTTGCAACAATGCACCCGCGACGGCGCCCGCGCCGCACGCAGTCGCCCGCGCATTGTCTTTCGACCCGCTTGCACCATGACCGACGGCCTGCCCAATCCCCAACGTGCGTTTGCGTACATCGCGATCGCCATCGCAATGACGATGTCGGTGCTCGACACTTCGATCGTCAACGTCGCGCTGCCCACCATCAGCAACGACCTCGCGGTATCGCCCGCAAACGCGATCTGGGTCGTCAACGCGTATCAGCTGGCGATAACGGTGTCCTTGCTGCCGCTCGCGGTGCTAGGGGACAGCCTCGGCTACAAGCGGGTCTACTGCTACGGACTCGCGCTTTTCACGCTGGCGTCGTTCGCCTGCGCGAATGCGCACACGCTGCTGGCGCTTGCGGTCGCTCGCGTGTTTCAGGGCTTCGGCGCGGCCGGCATCATGAGCGTAAATATCGCGCTGGTGCGCTTCGTTTTCCCGAAGGCGCGGCTAGGCGTCGGCGTCGGTTATTCGTCGCTGGTGGTGGCCGTTTCGTCGGCGGCGGGGCCGAGTATCGCGTCGGCGATTCTGGCGGTCGCGCACTGGCAGTGGCTGTTCCTCGTCAACGTGCCGCTCGGCGTGCTGGCGCTGTCGATCGGCGCGCGCACGTTGCCCGCGACGCCGACCTCGGGGGCTCGCCTGAGCGGCCTGAGCGTCCTGCTCAACGCGCTCACATTCGGCCTGCTGATCTCCGGTCTCGCGGCATTCAACCAGGCGGGCGCGACGCAGCGCGGCGCCGTGATGGTCGCGATCGCCTTGGTGGCCGGCGTGCTGTTCGTGCGACGCGAAAGCCGGCTCGCGACACCGATGCTGCCCATCGACCTGCTGCGCATGCCGGTGTTTTCACTGTCGATGGCGACGCCGATCTGCTCGTTCGCGGCGCAGACGATGGCGTACATCGTGCTGCCGTTCTACTTCGAGCAGACGCTGAAGCTGTCGGAAACACAGACCGGCATTCTGATGACGCCGTGGCCGCTCGTGACCGCGTTGATCGCACCGGTCGCGGGCCGGCTGTCCGATCGGTGGGCGCCGGGACGCATCAGCAGCGTCGGGCTCGTCGTGTTCGGGTGCGGACTCGCGATGCTCTGCCAGCTCGGCGAGACGGCGACGCGCTTCGACATCGTGTGGCGGCTCGCGGTCTGCGGCCTCGGCTTCGGTATCTTTCAGTCGCCGAACAACCGCGTGATCATCGGCAGTGCGCCGCGGCATCGCAGCGGCGGCGCGTCCGGCCTGCAATCGATGGGTCGTCTGCTCGGCCAGTCGAGCGGCGCGGTGGCGGTGTCCATCGTGTTCGGACTCGTGCATGGCCAGCACCTCACGTTGATTGCCGGCATTGCCGCGGCGCTCGCGTTGATCGCGGCCAGCGTGAGTTCGGTGCGGCGTATGACGGAGCACAGCGACGCCCCGCAGGAACAACAGGCTACGCCAACGCGGCCGCTCTCTGAGCGTTGACGCGGGTGCGGCGTCGTTCCGCCGCCCATACGCCTACGCGAGATTCGAAGGCGCCGCCTTCAGCACGTCGACGTGCTTCGGAATCAGGCCGAGATCGAGGAACGTCTCGGCGATCTGTTGCTGCTCGCCGAGAATCGCGCGGGTAATCGGCTGCGTGCCGAACTGCTGGCGCTGCACCGCCACGTCCACGACCTGCTTCGGCAGACCCCATAGCTGCGCGAGTTCGCTGGCGAGCTGATCCTTGTTCTGCTTGCCCCACTGATCGACCTTGTCGAGTTCTTCGATCAGGATCCGGACCACGTCGGGATTGTTCGCCGCATAACTCTGCGACGAGAAGTAGAACGCCCGATTGCCGACTACGCCGCTTGCATCGGCAATCACGCGAGCGCCGAGCGATTGCTCCACCGCGGCGAAGTTCAGGTTGCGTGCCGGAACAAATGTGCGGGCTCGCGTGCGTCGTCCGTCATTTGTTCTGGAAAGGCACCCGGTTCTAACCAGGCGGCGGCGGGGAGGGGGCTATGGGAGCCGAAATGGAGGCGCTGTCTGGCAGACCGCGACGGCAGGCGGTCTTCAGGAGCAAGCGCATCAAGCGCGCGGCGGCAACAGTGCCGAAAGCAGCCGGCGCAACTGCGCCAATTCGCTTGCCGTCAGCCTTTCAGTGAGAACGCGCTCGACCTGCTCGACGCGCGGACGCAAGGCCGAGAGCTGCTTCTTACCGGCAGTGGTGAGAAACAGCACGTAACTGCGCTTGTCGACAGGATCGTCCGCGCGCTCGATCTGGCCATTGCGCACCATGCGTGCAACGAGATCGGCAATCGTCGAACGATCCACGTCGAGTTTGTCTCCGAGTTGCCGCTGACTGACGCCAGGCGTCTCGTGCAAGACCTCGAGCGCCGCGTACTGCACGCTCGTGATCTCCGCGGAAACCTCGCTCAGCCAGACCGCTGCATGGCGCTGTTGGGCACGGCGCACCAGGCTGCCAGTAAATTTGGGGAGCGCGCCGGCGTCTTCGGGTTTGATCGGCAATTTCGGAGGTTTGGGTTTCGTTGTGGTTTAACGCACGCGAAAGATGGGCCGAAAGAAGGCGTTCAACTCCGCATACGCATTCAATGGAAGAACATGGGCCACGTATTGATCGGGACGTACCACGACGAGTGCACCTTGTTCGCGATCGATGCCGCGCTCGTCGAAGATATCAGTCGTCGCGTCGCTCGTAAATGCCTTTTCGTAGTCGATGAGGCCGTAGCGACCCTTGCGCGGCAGCAGGACGGCGGGGACGTCTTCGAGGCGGACTTCGCGATGCGGCTGTTGCAGCACCGCGCGCAGATCGAGAACACTGTCCACGTCGGCGTCCTTCGGCGTGAAGAGCCTCAAAACGGAATCGGGCGACTTGTCGAGATGCTCGCACAGCGCATCCAGCGCACGACGCGACGCGTCCGCGAAAGCGTACAGGCGCCAGCGGCCGTCCGCTTGCGCGGCATGCCCTAGATGGAACGGTTTTGCATCAGCGAGGCGAACGACAGGCGACGAGTGAAAGCGCGTACCGATCGCAAAGCCTTTGGCGAGCGCCTGATGCGTCGCTTCACCGGTCAGGGTGGTCGGCCGGTAACGCGTTGCGACGCCAGCCGTGTAGCGGCCAGCGCGAACGAAGTACGCCTGAAGCTCCGCGGGATCGACGCCGCCCGCCTCGGGCCGGTTCGGATCCTTCGGCGGCGCGGCCATCATCGCCGACCATTCCTTGTCGAAATCGATCAGCTCCTGCGCAATAGGTTGGCGCTCGTCCGAATACGTGCGCAACAGAGCGGCGTCGCTGCGCCCCTCCAGCACCGCGCCGAGCTTCCAGCCGAGATTGAAGCCGTCCTGCATCGACACGTTCATGCCCTGACCCGCTTTGGCGCTATGCGTGTGGCAGGCGTCGCCCGCGATGAACACGCGAGGCTCGCGCGAAGTGCCGTCGGCGGCGATGGCATCGTCGAAGCGGTCGGTGAGGCGCTGCCCGACCTCATAGACCGAGAACCACGCCACTTCTTTTACGTCGAGCGTATAGGGATGGACGATGCGCTGCGCCGTCTCGATGATGCGATCGACCGTGATCTGCTTGATGCTGTCGCGGTTCTCCGGGGTGACATCGCCGAGGTCGACGTAGAAGCGGACCAGATATCCGCCTTCACGCGGAATGATCAGCAGGTTGCCCCTGCTCGCGGACTGAATCGCCGCTTTCAGCCGGATGTCCGGAAAGTCGCTGACCGCCAGCGCATCCATCACGCCCCACGCATGGTTGGCCGCGTCACCGCGCAGCGTTTGTCCGATGGCGGTGCGTACTCGGCTGCGAGCGCCGTCGCAACCGACGACATAGCGCGCACGCACGGACATCGTCTCGTCGAGCCGCGCGGGATCGGTACGGCGCAGCGTGACCAGCACCGGGTATTCGTGCGTATCGTCGCGCTGAACGTCGACCACTTCGAGGCCGTAGTCCGGTTCGATCCGTCGCGCGGAGCGGCGCATCACGTCGAGCAGATATTCCTGGATGCGGGCCTGATTGACGATGACGTGCGGAAATTCCGAAAGGCCTGTTTCGGTATCCTGAACTCGGCCGGTACGGCTGATCGCGCCGCGGTCATTTGCATCGGGTCGCCAGAATACTGTTTCATTGACCCAATAGGCTTCTTGCAGCAGGCGGTCACTGAGGCCGAACGCATTGAACATCTCGACGGTACGGCACGCCACGCCATCGGCCTGACCCATCTGCAACGGTCCGTCGCGACGCTCGACGACGCGCGTGCCGATCGACGGGAATTGCGACAGCTGCGCCGCCAGTACGAGGCCGGCAGGGCCGCTGCCGACGATCAGCACGTCGACCGTCTCGGGCATCTGCGCAGCATGCGCATTGCTGATGACTGGCTCGATCGTCGGATCGCCGACCCGGAAACCGTTGAGATGAAATTGCATGACGTCCTCCTCCGTTCAGTAGATATCTGCTGAACGCGAATATACTCCGTACCCCAACCATTTTGAAGTGCTTCGTGGGAGGATGGATGTTTACCCTGGTTCGGTAGAGCGCTCGTGGACTTTCGGGAACGGCTGTTTCAATGACCGTGCGAATGGCCCCCATGGCCACCCCAGTAGCCGCCAATGCCGATGCCGAGGCTCACGGAGGGCGCGACGTAATACCCGGGGGCATAGCCATAGGCGGGCGCTGGCTCATAACCGTAGCCATAGCTGGGCGGCGGCGGGGCGACGACGCAGCCCGCCAGGCCGGCCGATATGATGATTGCAAAGAGTAGTCTGGTCATGATCGTTTTCCTCCAATCATTGAGGAGGCGCAAGATTCAGTCCAGCCGTCTTCTGCCACCACGTCGACAGTAGCCATTCGTCGGCGGCGAAGTAAAGCGGCAGCTTCGCTGGATAGGCGAGGCTGTTCCGATACGCGATGCAATGAACCGCGGAATACCAGTGCGGGAGTCACGTAATGGCCGTTCATCAGTACCCGGTCGAGCGCGTGGGTCGCATCGACGAGCTGCTCGCGCGTTTGCGCGCCCAGCACCTTGCGCAGGATCGCGTCGACGGCTGGCGATTTCACGCCCGTGAGATTATCGGAGCCCGGCTCGTCCGCGTACTTGCTGCCGAAACGCGACAGCTGTTCGGTGCCCGGCACCTGCACGTCGGGCAGGCGCACGGTCGTCGGCATACCACATTGCCGATCCGCTCAGCACGAGCATGATCAGCAAGCGCCGCCGGTTGGACCAGTGGATCGCCGAGGAAGTCATCACTGGGTCGCGGTGTCCGCAACGGTGCATCCACGCGGCAGGCGATCGCGATGCGCGCATCAGCCGCCCGCGCCCGTCACGCGCCACGCCGTGTTGCCGACGTCATCGGCGATCAGTAGGCCGCCGTCGCGATCCTGGGCGACGCCCACGGGCGCGCCATACAACTCCTTCTGATCCGGCGACATAAAGCCCATCACGACGTCTTTCGGCGCACCGGCGGGCTTGCCGTTCTCCAACGTCACGTACGACACCACATAACCGCTCAACGGCGAGCGGTCCCAACTGCCATGCGCACCGATGAACGCGCCGCCGCGATACTGCGAGGGCAGGCTGTTGCCGGTATAGAAGGTCAGTCCTGGCGGCGCGACATGCGAGCCGATCGAGAAGTCTGGGGCAATCGCCTTCGCGACGAGGTCGGGACGCTGCGGTTGAGCACGCGGATCGACGTGCTGGCCGTAATAGCTGTACGGCCAGCCGTAGAAAGCATTCTCCTTCACCGACGTCAGATAGTCGGGCACGAGATCGGGGCCGATCTCGTCGCGTTCGTTCGCGATGGCCCAGAGCCGGTCCGTCGTCGGTTCCCATTGCAGGCCGGTCGGATTGCGAATGCCCGCCGCGTAAGTGCGGCTTGCGCCCGTCGCCGTATCGATTTCGAGTACGTCCGCGCGCCGGTACTCGACCTCCAGCCCGTTCTCGCCGACATTGCTGTTGGAGCCGACTCCCACATAGAGCTTCTTGCCATCGCGACTGGCGAGCAGGGCTTTGGTCCAGTGATGGTTGATCGTATCGGGGAGATCGGCGAGTTCGACGCCGCGCTCGCTGATGGTGGTTTCGCCCGTCTTGTATGGAAACTTCAGGATCGCATCGGTATCGGCGACATAGAGTGTGTCGCCGACGAGCTGCATGCCGAACGGGGAATGCAGATGGTCGATGAACACATACCGCTCCCATTCGCCACTGCCGTTGGCAGGCTTTCTGAGCAGCGTAATGCGATTCGCGCCGTCGGCCTTCTTTCCCGATCTGGCTTCGATCAGCCCGGCGATGACCTGCTTCGGCGTGGTAACGGCCTCCTCGTTCGGGCTATTGGCTTCCGCGACGAGAACGTCACCATTGGGAAGCGTATAGATCTGGCGAGGGTGCACGAGTCCCGAGGCGATCTTCTCGATCTTCAGGCCGTCGGCCACCTTGGGCGTCGCGCCATTTTTCCATCCCACGTATTTCGGCACCTGCATCGGCGGTGCGAAGAAGTTGCGTGCCCGCGGTATCGACGGATTCGCTCCGGCCTGCTGCGAGGGGTCGTACTCTGCCCGTACGTGGCAGCCGCTCATCAACACGGAGATGGTGATGACGAACGCGCTGCCGGCGATCAGCTTAGCCATGAGTCACCTCGGGGAGATCGAGCCTGTTCATTGCCATCGCGACGTGGGCGATGCTCAGCAGCACGACGGTGATGACCGACAGAATCACGTTGTCCGGGACCATCGCATAAGCGTCGCGGCTGTGCACGAATGCATTGACGATCGCCGCGATGATGGCGAGCAGATTGAGCCAGAAGTCGATTCTTTCGATACGCGTGACGCGGCGACGTCGCTGCAACCAGACGTGACCGAAATTGAGCAGGCGCGGAATGATGGCAATGATCAGGCCCACCGTAATGAGCCACGCGGCGCCCTTGCCCCAGAACACGTTACGTGTGCTCATGTAGGTCAGGTCAAAGATCAACGCGCCGACGAACATTCCATACGAGATGGGGTTCAACAGTCCGGAGATCGCGGGGCGCGAGTTTCGATGGATGTGTGGCGGAATGTCTGATAGCGGACGGCGTGGTGGACATAGCTTCTCCTTTCGATGTGGGAGCCGACGTCGTCTTGCCGCGCATTAGCCATGCCTGAACGTTTCGCTCGACTTTCGGTCGTCGCGGCGGGTGCGGGTGGGCATGCCTAGTGCTGCGGTTACGGGTTATGCGTTGGCGGCGTTACCAATGATCGACGCGAGGAGCCGAGATGAAACGATTCATATTGGCTGTGTTACTGCTTACGCCATTGATCTCCGGCGTGGCGGGTTGTCAGAAAGCGCACCAGGCCGGCAACGACAGCACGAGTGCGGGTGGTGCGAAGATGGGTGTTGCGGCGTCGGGGGATGGGGCTTCTGCGGGGGCGCGGCAGTAGCGGCCGTCAACGTCAGCCCGCCAAGCACAAGCGGTCCCGCAAGAAGGGAGCAGCGAGATCCGTGCTGCTCAAATGGACGTTGCTCCCCGCCAGGCAACTTGAACTGGTTGCTCCGTACGGGTATTCAGAATTGAGCAGTTTCAGGCGTCGACCGTTGCGCCAGAAGAAACCGCGTTCGGCCGCGAGCATCGTTTCGCCGTCGAAGCCGCGCACCGTATGGCGGCTTATCATTCATCCCCAACGCTGTTCATGTCAAGGCGGCCGAGCCTCGATGCCAGTTGCAGTTTCGCATTGTGCCAGTCAGCGAGCGTCTGAACGCGCCGTTGCTGAGCCGTGGCAAGCGATGTCTGCGTGTTCAGTACTTCGAGGATGTTCCCCACACCTGCCCGGTAGCGATGCTCAGCGGCGTCGAATGAGCGTCGGGCAATCGCGAGCGCCGTCTCGCTATGCATCGCATTTCGCGTGGCAGTGCGCAGCGTCTGATAACCCGCCCAGACATCAAGCGCCACCTGCTGCTGTGTTTCCGCGGCCGCGTCGCGTTGACGTTCTGCTTCAGCCTCGGCTTGCCGGATCTGGTAATGCCGCCCGAACCCTTCGAAAAACGGAATACTTACCTGCACGCCGATGTAGGCATCACGCCCGGTTGCCGGAAACGTTTGAACACCCAGACCCAGGCTCGTCGGTTGGTTGTTGCGGCTGTACTTCGCAATGAGACTGACGTTCGGTAACCCTTGCGCACGTGTCTGGGCGATGGCGGCGTTCGCGGACTCGAACTGCGCCTGCGCCGCCAGCACGCGCGGGTGCGCCCGTTTGACATCGTCGATCATCGCCACGACCGAGCGGCTAAAGGTCTCGTCGGGACTGGCATTCTCCGTGACGGAGAGCACAGCAAGCGGTACGTTCGGGTTAAGCCCCATGTCTGAGGCCAGCGTGCCCAGCGCCGTCTGCGTGTCTCCTTCGGCCTTCGTGAGATTGAATACCGCGTCGTCGTGCTGGGTCTGGGCCTGTAGCGCGTCGGTGACCGGAGCGACGCCCCGATCAACCCGTGCCTCCGCCGCGACGACGATTTCGCGCGTCATGCGTTCGATCTCGCTGGCCGCGGCGAGCGCCCCCTGCGCCGCCTGGGCGGCATAATAATCTCTGGCAATCGTCGCGAATTCCGCCAGCACGGCTGCGTCCTGCGTCGCCCTTGCCGCAGCGAGCAGGTCGGACGCGCTATTCAGTGCGGCAGCCCGACCGCCGAAATCGAAAAGCACCCAGTTCAGGTCTACGCTGGCCGAGCGGATGGTAGCGGCAGTGTTCGAACTGAGTTGTGGTTCGCCGCTCACGCGGGTCTCGGCATTGTCCCGCACGCCCTGCCAGTTGCCTGAAATGGTCGGCAGGAATGCCGCGCGCGCGACGCCAACGGCAGCCGCCTGCGCTTTCACGCTAGCCCAGGCGGCACGGGTTTTCGGGTTGTTGCATAGCCCGCGCGCGATCGCTTCGCGCAAACTCAGTGGTTGTTCCCGCGCGCCAAAGTCGCAAGCCTGCTCATCCGGCGTCATGTTCAGTTCCATCCCGGCGACCGGATTGGTGGGAATGCCGCGCTGCGCAAGCAGCGGGTCGAAAGCGAGTGCGGGTAACGCGAATGCCAGCACAATTCCGGTCACGGCGATTCTTTGCATCATACGTCTAGCGTTCACGCATGCTCTCCTGTACGCCCTCAACCAACGGCCCGAGGAAATAGTGCGCGACGCTCTGTTTGCCCGTCCTGATTTCGGCGCTCACGGCCATCCCTGGCGTGAGCGTGATCCATCTGTTCTCGATCCATATCCGGTTCGTCTTCAGGCGCACGCGCGCGGTGAACGCAAGGCCCAGTTTCTTATCCTGCACCGCATTGTTCGCGAGCGACACGACTTCGCCCTCCAGCATGCCGTAGCGCGTGTAGGGGAACGCTGCCACTTTGATCGCTGCACGCTGCCCCACACTGACGAAGCCGACATCCCTGTTTTCGACTGTCGCTTCGACCTCCAGCGCATCGTCTGGCACGATCTCCATGAGCGCCTGCGCAGTCGTCACGACGCCGCCCAGGGTATGCGTGGCCAGTTGCTGAACCGTGCCGGCAACGGGTGCGGTGAGGCTCATCAGGTTCGCGCGCGTATGGGCCTTGGTCTCATCACTGCGGCTCTGGATGAGCTGCTGCGTCGCCTTTTCCAACTGGTCAAGCTGTTCGCGGCGAAACTGCGATGAGGTCGCCTCGATCTGCGCGCGCTGTCCTGCGATACCGGCCACCAGTTCGCGCGCGCGGCTTCGCTGCGTCGCCAGTTCATGTTCCTGCTCAAGCGCGGTCTGTTCCTTCGCCAGATAGTCGTGCCGGGCAACGTACCGGTCGGCCGACAGTGTCCGGTAGTCGTTTGCCTGCGCACGGGCGAGCGGCGCGGTGGCAGCAAACTTCGCAATCTGCTGCCGCGTACTGTCGAGTTCGGCTTCGCGCCTGGCCAGTTCGGCACGCGCTGCATCAAGCCTGTCCTGATACTCTCGATACGCGCCTTCTGCCAGTCGCTGCGCCTCCTGCTGGCGCTCATCCGGCGCGTCATCGACTGGCACTACCCGCAGTTGCGAGCCAGTCTGCTCTGCGGTGAGCAGTGCCTGCGCACGCGCTGCGGTGAGCGCCGCATCCAGCCTGGCCGATTTCGCCTTGTCCTCATCAGCCACCGCCTGCGTGGTGTCAAGCTTCAGCAGCAGTTGCCCGGCGGCAACCCGCTGTCCATCGCGCACGGCGATTTCCCGCACGACACCAGTGATGGCTGGCTGCACGATCTTCACCCGTCCATTGGGCACGAGCTTGCCCTTTGCGGTTGCAACGATATCAAGCTTCGCGAAGACCGCAATGGCAAGGACAATGACAGCGAGCGCGACGATCAGACGCGCTGTCCAGCGCGGCGCCGGGTGAACGGGCGTCTCGACAAGTTCAAGGTGCGCCGGCTGGAACGCCAGTTCATAGTCGAGTCTGGCCGGTGCATCGAGCTGCGCGCGCACCGACCACGCGGCACGCCACACGGCTACATAGCGGCGGCATAGGTCTGCGAACGCCTGGAAACGCGGTGATATCGTCATTAACTGTTCTGCAAGGAGACCAGGTGGGCGTAATAGCCGCCTTGCGCCAGCAGGGCATCGTGGGTGCCACGCTCGACGACCTGTCCTCGGTCCATCGCGATAATCTGGTCGGCGTGCCGCACGGTGGTCAGGCGGTGCGCGATGATGATGACCGTGCGGCCGGCACAGATCGCGCGCATGTTGTTCTGGATCACGCGTTCGGTTTCAAAGTCGAGGGCGCTGGTGGCCTCATCGAAGATCAGGATACGCGGGCCGGTCAGCAGGGCTCGCGCGATGGCCAGACGCTGCCGCTGTCCGCCAGACAGGTTGCCGCCGTGCTCCTCGACCAGCGTGTCGTACGCCATCGGCAGTTCGCAGATGAAGTCATGCGCGCCGGCCAACTGCGCGGCCTGCATCACGGCCTCAAGCGGGGCGCCGGGATCAGCCAGCGCGATGTTCTCGCGGATCGAGCGGTTGAACAGCAGACTCTCCTGCAGGACAACACCGACCTGCCGGCGCAGCCACGCGGGATCGGCCAACGCGAGATCGATGCCGTCGATGCGCAGCGTGCCCTGTTCGGCCAGATACAACCGCTGCAGAAGCTTGGCAAGCGTGCTTTTACCGGAGCCGGAACGGCCTACGATACCGACGACCTGACCCGCGCGGACATCGAGCGAGACCCCGTCGAGGACTGGCGGCCCGTCCGCCCGGTAGCGAAAACGCACGTTCTCAAACCGGATGTCGCCCCTGAGCGCGGGCATTGTCTGGGTGCCGGGTGGCAATTCCGTGCGTGAGTTGAGGATGTCGCCGAGCCGTCGCATCGAGATGCCGACCTGCTGGAAGTCCTGCCACAGTTGCGCCAGCCGCAACACCGGGCCGGCGACGTGTTGCGACATCATGTTAAATGCAATGAGTTCACCGACCGTGAGCCGGCCATCGATCACGAGGCGCGCACCGAAGAACAGCGTGACCAGCGAGACCAGCTTCCCGACGTACTGAATGAGTTGCTGGCCGATGTTGCTCAGACTGACGACACGAAAGCCTGACGCTACATAGGCGGCCAGTTGTGCTTCCCATTTCCTGATGAATTGCGGCTCGACGGCCATCGCCTTGACCGTTTCCATGCCGGAGACAGTCTCGACCAGGAATGACTGGTTGTCCGCGCCGCGTGAAAATTTCTCGTTCAGGCGCTGCCGCAGACCCGGTATGAGTGCAGCCGACACGGCGGCATACAGTGGCAGGGAGACGACAACGATGAGTGTCAGCCGTACGCTGTAGAGACACATCACGGCGAGAAACACGACTGAAAACAGCAGATCGATGACCGCCGTCAGCGCCTGTCCGGTCAGAAAATTGCGAATGCTTTCCAGCTCGCGCACCCTGGCAACCGTGTCACCGACGCGGCGGGCCGCGAAATAGTTCAGCGGTAGCGTGACCAGGTGGCGAAACAGGCGCGCGCCCAGTTCCACGTCGATCCGGTTCGTGGTGTGGGCAAAGGTATAGTTGCGCAGGCCCGCCAGGAGCACCTCGAAGGTCGCACTGACGAAGAGGGCGATACAGACGACATCCAGGGTGTTGTAGGTGCGATTAACGAGCACCTTGTCCATCACGACCTGGAACATGAGCGGCGAGACCAGGCCGAAGAGCTGCAGCATCAGCGAGATGCCAAACACTTCCAGCAGCAGGCGCCGGTACCTGACGATAGCAGGGATGAACCACGAGAAGTCGAAGCGCGCGAGTTCACCGGCCAGCGATGCGCGGGACGCGAACAGGATCATATGTCCGGTCATGCGTGCGGCGAGCACATCGAGCGGCATCACGCTGGGCGCCGAGGCCTGCGCTTCGAGTACGAAGGCGGTTTCGCCGTCACACCGTGCGATGACAAAGTGATTACCGTCGCGGTCCAACACAAGTGCAGGTAATGGGGCCCGGCCCAATCGCTCGATGCGAAGCGGCGCGACGCGGGCCTTCAGGCCGAGCGAGCGGGCACCGAGCACCAGCGAATCGACGCTGAATGCCTCATTGCCGAGCGCGAACGCGTGCCGCAGTTGCGCCGCGTCAGCGGCAATGCCGTGGAAGCGTGCAATGACGACAAGACACGCGAGTCCAGCATCGGCGACGGGCATGGATTCAGCGGGAGTGCGGTGATCCGGTGCGTTCATTCGGTTTGTGGCGTTGCAGACGTGCGTGCCGTAAGGCAGGCGCACCTGGCAAACATTTCGGAAACGGAGATAGTGGTGTGCGGCTTCGTGTACGCTTGGCTAGGCGGTTGGTCTGACCGTAATGGTGAAGTGCCGCTGCGTATCATCTTGGGGAGGAGGAAGCGGCGAGGCCTTTTTCACCGCCGCCAACGCGATGGCGTCCCATCCCACATGACCGCTACTTTGCGCGAGGGTTGCGCTTGTGATCTGTCCATCATCTGCGAGCTTGACATCGATTACGGTCGGCGCCTGAGATTGCGTGTCGGGAAGGCTGGACCTGAGATGCTGGCGCATGCGTGACTGAACCTGTACTGCAAACCCACGGTCCTGCGGGCGAATGCCTGTCAGCAGCTCATCGGGTATTCTGACCTCGGAATAGAGTTGAAGTGGTTGACCAGCGCGGGGTCCGTAGGCGCAGCCCATTAGTGCATGACATGTAATCACACAGATTGCAAAACCAGTTTTCATGTTCGTGCGTTTGACTCTCACAACTCCCGGCGCACCGGGCGCGCGCATCTGCGGCGTATCCGCTGCAGATGCGCGACTCCATTACGTCGGGTCAGTGCAGGCTGGCCGCGAGCATCGTGTACGGTTGTGGCTGTGCGGCAGGCAGCAGCGTCGAGCTGGCCGCCGGCTGGGCATCGTAGGAGGACATGCCGGCGATCAGGTTGCTGATCTGCAGGTCCGCCAGACTTGCGGTAGCCTGCCCGTCCGGCAGGCTGCTCATGACTGCGGGGCCGGGCTGGAGGCTCATGTCGATCGCGGTGCTAAGCGGGCTCACGGAGATCGGCGGAGTCGGCACGGGGTAGCTAATCACCCCGTTGCCCTGATCTATGCCTCCTGACGGCGGGGACGGAAAACTACCCCCGCCCGGCGGCTGTGGCACCGGTGTCTGCGGGCCAGCTGGACGCCCATTGGTGGTATTGAGTGTGCCCGACACGACGTTGTTGGCCGGGTTATCACCTTGAAACCTGACCGTGGCGCCGTTGGCGTAAACATAATTTCCCTGTCCGGTCACGATAATGTTGGTGTTTACGCCATTCAAATCGTTGGCGTTAATGAAATTGTTGTCGCCATTGATATATATGGTCTTTCCCCTCAGTGCGCTACCGAAATCGATCTCGCAACCGGACGCATTAACGGTGTCATTGCCGCCATTAACAAAAAGGTATGAACCTGCTCCCATGCTAATGTTGCCATTATCGCCAATGCTGCTGAGCGAGCATCTCGCCCCAGCGCTAACGGAAGTGTTATTGCCCACTGCGATGATGTCCCTATTGCCTTCTGCTATAGCCAGCGAGTTCGAATCACCGTAGACGATACCATTTGAGCCTTGGTGAAACGTCACGCCGTCGCCGGCCAGGTGGAATTCTGAGTTCGTGCCTGCGACGGAAAAGCCATTACCGACAAATGACGAATCAACCCTGACGTTGTTGCCCCCAATGGCCACGGTGACACCACTGCCAACTGCAGCTATCGCATTCGAATCCCCGCTCACAATGCCGTCCGAATTCTGGTGGAACGTCACACCATCGCCGGTCAAGTTAAACAATGCGCCCGTTCCGGCTACTGAGAAGCCATTCCAGGCAAATGCCGAATCAACCCTGACGTTGTTGCCCCCAATGGCCACGGTGACACCACCACCAGCTGCAGCTATCGCGTTCGAATCCCCTCTCACAATGCCGTCCGAATTCTGGTGGAACGTCACACCATCGCCGGTCAAGTTAAACAATGCGCCCGTTCCGGCTACTGAGAAGCCATTCCAGGCAAATGACGAATCAACCCTGACGTTGTTGCCCCCAATGGCCACGGTGACACCACTGCCAGCTGCAGCTATCGCATTCGAATCTCCCCTCACGATGCCGTCCGAATTCTCGTTGAACGTCACGCCATCGCCGGCCAGCTGGAATACCGAGTTCGTGCCCGTGACGGCAAAGCCGTTGTTGGCGATCAGCGATTCGATATGAGCGTAGTTCCCAACGAGCGTGACGCCGACGTTGCTGCCCACTGCAGCCACGAAATTCGAATCGCCGTAGACGACGCCATCCGAGTTATGGTTGAACGTCACGCTGTCGCCGGTCAGATGAAACACCGTACCGGTGCCCGTGGTCGCGAAATTGTTGCTGGCGACGAGCGAGTTGACGACGCTATTGTTGCCAACCAGCGTCACATCGGTCTGGCTGCCCTGTACATTGACTACACCAGTACCATTGAGCGTGACATGATTGCCGATTCCATTTTCGTTGACGAAGGTCTGGCCGCTGCTGGCGCTGATCGTATAGTTGCTTCCGTTACCGTTGACGAAAATATCGCCAATCGACCCGTCGGCACCACTACAGAACTGAGACCAACTGCCGTCGGCATAGGTGCAGATTTGTGCCTGTGAGGCGGTGCCCGGCTCGTCGCGGATCATCCATGTGCCGGTCTGCGCAACGCCTGCCGCATTCAGGAGAAAGTCGGGCAGGCCAGAATCTGGTGCCTGGAAAAAGGTCGTGCCCGAAGCAAAGGTGTAGGCTGTTCCACCTGCGACCTGCTGGATGCTGGTCGGCACCTCGATGGAATAACCGCTCACGAGGCCGAGTGCATTCAGTTGCGGCACCGGCATGCCGCCCGCGAGCGCGTTCGTGACGGTGTTCGACAGCGAGTTCGTGAAGGAAAGCTGGTCACTGGCGGACAACTGGTTGTAGTACGGCGCGATCACGCTGCGGATCGCGTCGAGATTGTCCTGCAGGGAGGGCGAGTTGGACCACGCGAGGCTGGCGAACGTCAGTCCCGCTGCGGCAATACCCGCTGCTATGGCGATTTCCGGAGCCGCCACTGCAGCGACGCCTAATGCGGTCGCCGATCCCAGTAGTGAAACAAGATCGCTGTCCTTGATGTTGGCGAGGGCGTCTCCACTTTCAATCGCATTGAGGATGAGTACCCCGGTGTTCGCAAGCAGGCCCAGTCCCGCCGCGCCGGTCGCGAGCTTGCCGGCAAGCGCTCCAGCCGAGGCGGAATTGGCCGCGACCTGCTGGAACATCTGCAGGGTCGAAAACCCCGAGCCGGTGATGTCCATGCCGGCGCCCAGTCGCTGCCCAAGGGCGACCAACGGGTCGCTGGCCTGTGCCGCCTGGCTCATCTGGGCAGCGGCGTCTGCTGCTGCGGCCGTGCCGCCGATCAGGTTGTTCACCAGCGTGGCGATCGCTTCCGCGTTGCCTAGCGACAGGGGTGAGATCTGCGGCAAATCCGCAAGCGCTTCTGTTGGCATTTACACGTCCTCCTTTGACAGTTTTTTCTTCAGGCGATAGGCGTTCAAAGTGCTGATCGCCCACAACACACCGGCGATCGAATACATCACCATGAGCGCTTTCCAAGGGTAACGACGGGCACGCCGCAGCGAATCCTGCAGGCGCTGTTGCGGGATCAGGTCTATGCCGCCGGGCGTACGAATTACGAGAGGCCAGTACGATCCCTTGCCGTTCTCAAGCAGGAATCCCTCGGCGTACACATGAACTGGCGGCTTGGTCCGGGCCAGCGCTTCGAGACCGATGCTGTCCATCACGTAGCGGCCAGTTACATAGTGCCGGCCATCGTCGGCCTCGAAGTCCACATAGGGCACGCTCCGGATACCGAACTGGGTGAACTTGTGGACAAACCTGCCAGTCCCCCTGATCAGCGGCGCTTCCGGCGGCAGCGAACCAGAGAATTGGGCGTCAAAAAGTTGAAAGATGAACGGCGTCCCAATGGTCCAGACGAGCGCCAAATTCAGGATGCAGGATTTCCACTTGTAGCCCTTGCCAACGACTTCCGGGCTACCTTTGAAGAGCAACCAGAACGCTTTGAGCCAGGTGATCTGTGTTCGCGTCTGACCGCTCATTTCATGGTTCCTCTGTGAGCGATGATGTCGACGCTGCGCGAAGTGTTTCGATTCATTAATTAAATGCGCGATGCATTTCCAGGCTCGCGAAATTTGGCCGAAATGAGGCGTTGTAAATATTGAAACTTTGTTATCGTTGGGACGATGTGACGCTCTGAAAGTATTGCCAGGATGCGAAAACGAGACTCAATGACGCTTGCTCTTTGTCGTTGCAACCTGGAGAGCTTCAGATTGAGCGCCCCTCCGCCTTTCCAAAAAGATCGTAGTGTTGAATACCTGAAACGAACCTGCTCTCCTTCACGGCTCGTGCCACGTCCGGATATTTGGTGAGGTACGCTTCCTCGAAGCGGGCGCGCTCAAACGCTTCCTCTGGAACGTCCTGGATGGGCCGATCAATCCAGAATCCGCGCGACATGGGGTGCAATTTCAGATCGAGGTTCGTCGCGTCGTCGGCAGAGAAATAGTGGAAGACGAGCGACTTGCGCGTGCGCGACGGGTCCGCGATCGGACCACCGCCATGCAGCAGGTTGGCGTGCCAGATCAATACGTCACCTTTTCTTGCCGAGAAGGTTTTCTTCTCAAGGCCATGGCGCTCCACCTCGGCGTCCATATACGCATGCCACTTTGGCATTTCATCAGGTACAAAGTGACGCGTACCGTTGCTGAAAATCATCTGCTCGATTTTATGACTACCCGGGTAGTATTCCAGTTGCCCTGCATCCACTTGCGCGTCTTCAAGCGCAACCCAGATAGCGATCAGGTGATCGGGAGTTGTCGGCGTCATGTAGATCGAGTCGACGTGGGCGGGTTGTTGACTGCCTTTTTCGAAGTAGAGACTGTTACAGAGTGCAGGCAAGTGGCCCAATAGATCCAGAAGAATCGGAGCGATCCGCTCTGACAGTGCAAGTTCGCGAACTCCAGCCATATCGAGATAGAGATCGTTGATCTTCATCCGTCGCGTCGCGATTTCCTGCGGTGTCAGCAAACCCAGGAAACTACGTTCTCCTGTGTCTAGCAGGTCCACTGTCACATTCATCGGTCGATCGAGCTTACGCTCTGTGATCGAATCGACAACCTCATCTATCTGTTCTGGCGAATAGAAACTGGGAAGGATGGCGAAGCCGCTTTCGTCAAAATGTTGTTTTAGAAGATAACTCACAAAATACTCTCAATTATTTACGACTGACCTTTTGACTACGCGGGCGGAAGTCTGCACCGTCTCAATTTTCGTGGCTCTCATCCTGACCGTCTCTATTACGTGGCGCTGCACAATTTAAATCATGGCGTGCAAATTGACAATTATTGAGATAGCGACGAAACAGGCGGTGACGTTGGCACCTTGACCATACCCGTGTGGTCTTCGATATGGCTCGCGGTGATTGCGTTGCCTTCGATATCGATCACCGTACAGGTCGCGAGCAGGCAACAGAGCAGCGCGAAACGATGCGCTTCACGCGGCGCTAACGGTATTGGGTGCAATGAGTCGGCTCAGGAATTCACCGGTACGTGAAGTTGACCCGCACACAAAAAGCAGCACGGTATGGGCAGGCGCGAGGCGTTTCAGCCCGCACTAAAGTACGTTGTTTCGCCTATGCGGAGAAGGGCGTGGCGAACGCACCGACGAAGCTCAGGTTGTTGAGGGTGAGGGTGGTTGCATCAACCTGCCAGATAAAATCTCAGTCATCGTCGGCAAAAAGTGAGCAGAATGCCGCGCCAAACTGCGAGGGAGCAAACTGCCGAGTCGTGATGGCGTAGCCGGTCGCCGCGGCGACGGCTGCGTATAGGCAACGGACTGGCCGCCCGTCGCAATGTGCCGTGCGACGACCTCTGCGACACCCTAGGCTACGGTGGGCGCGGAACCGGCGCAGGGATCGGGAAGGCCCAAGGGTGGCTTCACGCTCCGGTAGCAGTTCAAACGTCGAAGCGGGAAAGGCATCGGTGGGCAGAAACGCTGCGCATGCGTCGAGCGTGGCGCAGGTGAGAGTCAGCCCGCGCAGCACTGCAGTCTGTGTCGTCACGACTTCGCGGAGCCACACACGTCCGCGCGGCAGCAGCAGTTGCAGCACGTCCCGGTAGTCGGATACCCTGTGCTCAGGGCCGGCACGTCAAACCCAGGTCAACACGCCCGCAACAGGTAGCTCGCCAGTGCCGGGGGTGATGCTTGCTGCCAGCGGCATTTGAGGTCCGTCTGAAAAGCACTGGAATACTAGGTATATATTCGACTATGTATGCTCGGCACTTCGCACAGCACATAGACGAGATAGAACACGGCCGCGCTGAGTCCATACATCGCGTCGCTGAAGCTGAACTCATGCTTCATCTGCAATTGCGCGAAGCCGATATTGATCCGGTCCACAACGGACGCGACATAGCAAAGAAAGAGAAACGGCACGACGCGCCACGCGACCTTCTTGAACATCGAATCGTCACTCGCGACGGGCGCGGCGCAGCCGATCGCGTTGCCATCGAGGGAATGCTGCATGTCGCGCTCCGCGTGCGGAGCGCGCCTTCATGGTCTAAACGGAAGTGAGGAAAGACCGAACGGCCTTTCCCCGAATGCACAGAACGATCAGTTCTGCAGCGCATCCCACATTTCCTTGTCGCGCTGCGCGGTCCAGATGCGCGGATGGCTGATGCCGCTCGCTTCGTCGTAGGCTCGCGACACGTCGAACGGCAGGCAATGCTCGTAGATGAAGACGTTGCCGAACTTCGGGTCCATGGACTTGCGGGTGAGCGCCATCGCGCCCTTCAGATCGAGCTTGTCCCTGAATGCGTCACGGCCCGCCTGCAACAGCATGGTGACGAAGTCTTTCGTGTAATCGAGGCCCTTGGTCACTTCCGCCGGCGACAGCAGCGCGGGGCCGCGACCCGGCACCAGCTTCTCCGCGTTCAGGGCGCGCAATGCTTCGAGCGTCGTCGGCCATTGTTCGAGTTGCGCGTCGCCGCAGTAGCAGGCCGCGTCGTACTCGACCAGGTCGCCGGAGAACAGCACCTTTTGCGACGGCAGCCAGACGACCGTGTCGCCCTTCGTGTGGCCCGAGCCGAGATGCGCGATGCGCACTTCGAGCTTGCCGAGAAAGAGCGTCATTTCCTTTTCGAACACCAGCGTCGGCCACGTCAGACCGGGCACCGTTTCGACGCCTGCAAAAAGACGCGGGAAGCGTTCGATCTCCGACTTCATATCGGCTTCGCCGCGCTCGACGATCATTTCGTAGGTGCCGCGGCTGGCGATCACCTGCTGTGCCCCTTCCTTGAAGTACGCCGACGCACCCAGCACACGCACCGCGTGATAGTGCGACAGCACGACGTATTTGATCGGTTTGTCGGTGACGCTGCGGATCTTCGCGATCAGGTCTTGCGCCATGGCCGGCGTGGCGGTGGTGTCGACGATCAGCACGCCGTCGTCGCCGATGATCACGCCCGAGTTAGGGTCGCCCTCGGCCGTATACGCATACGCGTTTTCCGACAATTGGGTCCACGTGATCTTCTTCTCTTCCAGGTCGGCCTGGGATGCGAAAGCCTTCGCCATGTCTGTCTCCGTCTCACGACTCGTTGGGGGATGACTAATAGTCGTCGTCGCGCTTATATTTGTCAATGACAAAATACATTGTCATTCACTAATCTAGGGTAAACTCCGTTGGTTGGTCCGCACGGTCCGATCGGATACCATCTAGGCCTTCCACGGGCGACACCGGACGGGCCGAATCTCCTTCGGGTCAAGGGCGGACAACACGATGGCTGATACGACAATCGAAAAGAAACAGCGGGGCATTCAGAGTGTCGAGGTCGGCGGACGTCTGCTGCAGGCGCTGGCGCGACAGCGCGAACCGCTCGGGCTGACCGAGCTGGCCGGCGAGGCGCAACTGTCGTCAGCGCAGGCGCATACCTATCTCGTGAGCCTGACGCGCCTCGGCCTCGTCAAGCGCGATGCCCTGACCGGCAACTACGAGCCGGGGCCGCTGTCGTTGCGGCTTGGCCTCATGCATATCGAACAGCAGCCGGTCTATCGCATCGCGGCTGACCACGCGGCGTCGCTCGCGGAGCGGATCGGTCTTAGCGTGGCGATCTGCGTGGCGGGCGTGCAGGGCCCGACCATCGTCCGATACGAGCGCAGCGGTGCGCCGCTGCATGTCAATCTGCACATCGGCACGGTGATGTCGCTCGAAGCGACATCGACGGGCCGCGTATTCTGCGCGTTCTGCGCGCCCGAGCAGGTCGCGCAAATGGCGCGAAGCCAGGCGCATTCGGCGGACCCGACGCCGGCGCGCGGCCGCGCCGCCAAAGGGCCGACTAGCAAGGAGTGGCGCAAACGCTTCGATGAGATCCGCGCGCGCGGCATCGAGCGAGGAATCGATGCGCCGAGTCCGGGCATCAGCAGTCTGAGCGTGCCGGTGTTCGATGGCGATCAACGGATGCAACTCGCGTTGACGGCGATCGGCTCGTCGGGCTCGATCGAAGTCGCGTGGGACGGTGTGGTCGCGCGTCAGTTGCTCGAAACTTCCCGACGTATCACCGAGGCGCTCGTCACACCCAGCTGAGAATCATGCAGATCGAAACCCCGGACGCGTCCGACGCGAACACGCCCCAACTCAACGACACGAAAGCTCAGCGCGGAATCAGCGCGCTCGACAACACAGGCGAACTCCTGCTGGCACTCGTTGCCGCCGGCCGTCCGCTGTCGCTGCGCGATCTGGCCGCGGCCGCCGATATGCCTGCCGCCAAGGCGTTTCCGCATCTGGTGAGTCTGCTCAAGGTCGGCTTGCTGAGCCGCGACGACGCCGGTCTTTTCAGTGCGGGACCGCTCGGCATGGAGCTCGGCCTGATCGCGTTGCAGCGCATGTCGCCGATTCGCGATGCCGAACCGGAGATCGTCACGCTTGCGGCGGAGTCCGGCATGAGCGTCGCGGTGGCGATTCTTGGACCTTTGGGTCCTACGGTAATCCGCTTCGAAGAATCGGCGAGACCACAACACGTGAGCCTGCGCGTGGGCACCGTGATGTCGCTCGTCAACACGGCGATAGGGCGCGTGTTCGCCGCGCATCTTGCGGACGACGTATTGGTCGGGCTGTTGTCGCAGGAATCGATCAGACTCGCGGGCGCGCCGGTGGCGGAAGTGCTCGTGGCGCCGAAAAAGGGCCCGCCGTCGTTGGCCCCGGCCTATCTGGCACGTCGTGCGAAGGTTGTGAGCGACGGCATCGATGACGCACTCGATGCGCCGGTGCCGGGCATCGGCGCGTTGGCCGCGCCCGTGTTCGATCATACGGGCAGCGTCAGTCTCGTGGTCGCGGTGATCGGTCCGTCGGGCGGCTTTGATTTCAGCACGCACGGCACGACCGCACAGAGGCTGCTCGCCACGACACGACGGCTGTCGTGGCGGTTCGGCTGGATCGGGCGCTGAGCCTGGGTCGTCAATCCGCGCGCGCCAGCGCCAGCGCTTCGAGCAGCACGTCGGC
Source organism: Paraburkholderia sp. CI2 (assembly GCF_014201055.1). NCBI lineage: Bacteria > Pseudomonadati > Pseudomonadota > Betaproteobacteria > Burkholderiales > Burkholderiaceae > Paraburkholderia > Paraburkholderia sp. CI2. Next base: position 25,237 of record NZ_JACHDL010000038.1, on the reverse strand, counting down.
ATCGCCGATGTGGTTCGCGAGCAGCAGCACGAGCTTTGCGTTCATGAAATGGCTTTGCTCGTCGGTCAGTCCATTGTGCGCGTCGATGAGCTTTTCATAGAACGCATCGGGATCGGCCATATTCGTTTCGATGTTCAGCTTGGTCATGATGGTTATCCGTTGCAGGTTGCGCGATCCACGGCCTGGGCGACGGAGGCGGTGTCGAGGGCGCGCCAGCGCGCGCAGACGTGCTGGTCCGGACGCAGCAGATAAAAGGTGCCGGGCCGCGCATCGAAGCGATGCGTGACGATGCCTTCGACGTCCTCGATCACCGTGACGTGAGGCATCTCCGGCAGCGCGGTCGCGGCCGCGCCACGCGGCACGACGATCAACGAGTGAACCGGCACCGCGAGGCATGCCAGCGCGCGAAGCCGTTCGGCGCATTTCGTCAGGTCGTCTCCCGGGCCGCAGAAGTGCACGCCCGTGAAGCCGCCATGTCCGGTTTGATTCAGGAACCAGGCGTCTTCGCCAGCGAGCCTGACCGGCGCGTCGGTGCTGACCGCGCCGGGCACCATCGCACCGGTGAACGCGTCGGCGTCGGGCGTGTTCAGCGGCGAGTCGCGCAGAACCGCCGGCACCGACAGACGGCCGCTGTTGACGATGCGCCGCGCGAACGGACACTCTTTCGCGAGCTTAAGCGTGGCATCGCGGAACATCCGCGAAACCGCGCTTTTCGGCGTGATGAAGTCGGTGGCGCGCGATGAGTTCAGGATGTTTTCGTCCGCCGCATACTCGCGCTCGGATGCATAGGTATCGAGCAGCGCCGGCGGCGCGTCGCCGTTGACGACGAGCCGCAGCTTCCAGGCGAGATTGTCGGCATCCTGCACGCCGCTATTCGCGCCGCGCGCGCCGAACGGCGACACGCCATGCGCCGAATCGCCCGCGAACAGCACGCGGCCATGCCGGAAACTGTCCATCCGCAAACACGAAAACGTGTAGACGCTGACCCATTCGAGCTCGAACCCGGCATCGTCGCCGAGCAGCGCTTTCACGCGCGGAATCACTTTTTCAGGCTGTTTTTCGGCGACCGGATCGGCGTCCCAGCCGAGCTGGAAATCGATGCGCCAGACGTTGTCGGGCTGCCTGTGCAGCAGTACGGATTGATTGCGATGGAAGGGCGGATCGAACCAGAACCAGCGTTCGGTCGGAAACGGCGCCTTCATTTTCACATCCGCGATCAGGAAGCGGTCCTTGAAGGTCCGACCATGACTGTCGAGACCGAGCGCCTTGCGCACCGCGCTGCGCGCGCCGTCGGCGGCGACCACGTATTGCGCGCGCATCGGATAAATGCCGTCGGGCGTTTCGACCCGCAACTCGACATGGTCGTCTTGCTGGGTCACACCGATCACATTGCTTTTCCAGCGCATCTGCAGATTCGCGGTTCGCTTCGCCTCGTCTACCAGATAGCCCTCGACGTAGTACTGCTGCAGATTGATGAATGCCGGGCGAGCGTGGCCTGTCTCGGGCAGCAGGTTGAACGTATAGATCAGTTCATCCTGCAGGAACACCTTGCCGACGTTCCAGCTCACGCCTTTGTCGACCATCTGCTTGCCGCAGCCGAGCCGATCGAAAATTTCCAGCGTCCGCTTTGCAAAACAGATTGCGCGCGAACCGCTCGACAGCGTGTCGTCATTGTCGAGCAGCACGGTGCGAACGCCCTGCTGGGCCAGATCGATGGCCGCTGACAACCCGACCGGGCCAGCGCCGATCACCACGACCGGATAGGTGAGCGGTGCAGCGGCATCGTGGTCGGCGGCTCGCTCGTAGTCGAACCGCATCGTTTGGTAGTCGATCTGCATGGCGTCTCCGGGTTCTGCGGGATGTCTTTTATTAATCTATAGCAAGCAGTATTGCTCCTTGCTAATATTAGCCATTCTATAAAGCTTTTTGAGCGATCGAATCTGTATTTACCCTGGTGCGGTTCCATTGCACGCAAACTCGGCAACGAATATCCCGGCGAATCGCACTTTCGACAACGTCGAGGAAGCGCACGCCGCGCTAGAGGAGCGTCGGCAGGCAGGGAAGACGGCGGTCGAGATCGGCTGAAGGCAGACACGTAGCGCGCCGCCAGGCATTGAAACGTCGGGTTGACCTTGGCAAGTGGCATTCGTGATACGTTAGCTGGCACAAGCAGCGATGGAGACCACCCATGCTGATTCCTCTGCTGTTACTTGTGGGGCTTCTTTGGTGGATGTTCGCGATCCATCCGGGGCATGCGGCGCTCGAGCGACTTCGTGCGATGATGGAATTTGCCCGCTTGGACTTCAAACATTTTCCGAAGCTTGCCTCGCAATCGACTGCCCGGTCTGCGATTGCCCTGGCTCTTTACGCCATCGCTTGCGCGATCAGCACAGACAACCTTGGCCTCGCGCAGGCTCAAGCACAGCCGCCGTCGTTCGAGAGCTTCGCCGTCCCGGCCGGCAGCGCACCGCATGACGTCGCACCGGCGCATGACGGCACCGTGTGGTACACCGCGCAGGCGCGGGGAGCGGTCGGGCGGCTGGACCCGCGCAGCGGCAAGACCGACATGATCGCGCTCGGCGCCGGATCGGCGCCACATGGCGTGATCGTCGGCCCCGATCGTGCGGTGTGGGTCACTGACGGCGGCCAGAACGCGATCGTGCGTATCGATCCGAAGACGCTCGCCGTCACGCGTTTTCCGCTACCCAAGGACCGGCCGGACGCCAATCTGAATACCGCCGTGTTCGACAAACAGGGGCATCTGTGGTTTACGGGGCAAAGTGGTATCTACGGCGAACTCGATCCGCAGCGATCGCGCATGCGCGTCTTTGATGCCCCACGCGGCGCCGGGCCCTACGGTATCTGCGTGACCCGCTCCGGGGATCTGTATTTCGCTTCGCTGGCGGGAAATTACGTAGGTCGCATTGACCCGACCACGGGCGCGGCACAGGTCATCGAGCCACCAACGTCGAATCAGGGCGCGCGCCGCGTCTGGGCCGATTCAAGGGGGCGCATCTGGGTCAGCGAGTGGAACGCCGGAAAAGTCGGCGTGTACGATCCTGGCACGCATCATTGGCGCGAATGGCGACTGCCCGGCAACGATCCGCACGCGTATGCAATATTCGTCGACGACCAGGACATCGTCTGGCTCAGCGAATGGAGCGCTAATGCGCTAGTGCGCTTCGATCCGCGTGCCGAGCGGTTCGACGTGTTGCCGCTGCCGCGTGACCACGCGAACGTGCGTCAGATGATGGGTCGTCCGGGCGAGGTCTGGCTGTCCGAATCCGGCACGGATCACCTGCTGCTCTTTCGATCCCGTGCAGCCGATGTGAGCGGGCAGTGACCACGCACTGCACCGGGAGCGGAATTGCGCGGTCCGCTGCGCCCCGCGTGCGCGGGACCGCTACCAAAATGGTCTAGAGCAGCTGGAGGGTCCGCGGATCGGCTTCTCCGCCGAAATACTTGCGCAAAGCTTCGACGAATACGTCGTTGTCGTTCGTGGCGCGCGCGAACAAGGTGACCGACGAGCGAAACTTCAGGTCATCCGGATACCCGAATATTTCCTCGACGGAGCGGTCGCTAACGAGGTTGACCAGGTGCGTCGTTTCGCGCAGCCGTGGGCCGAGTATCGGGTGGCGCAGATAGGCTTGCGCTTCGTCCAGCGACGAAAGCGCGAATCGCTGAGCCATTGCGCTGGTTCCGAGCCCCTCGATTTGAGGAAACACGAACCACATCCAGTGGCTTCGCTTACGTCCGTGCCTCAGTTCATCGCATACCTGGTCGTAGACCGGCTCTTGTGCATCGAGGAAGCGCTGAAGATCATAGGGATCGTCCATTTCGTACTCCGCTGCAGGCGTGGAAACCATCGTTAAACCACGATTCTCGCGCGCATGCAGGCACGGGTCTACGATGGATCTTCGCGCCGAACCGACCATGGAAGAGACTTAAGTAGCCTCACGAGCCTTGCTCGCTGCAACGGAGTCAGCCCTTGTGTAGCGCTCAGTTGCTGAACCCGTGCGCGCCAGTAGACACCTGAGCCGTAGCCCATGAATGGCCGCCGCCGCGGCGGCCGCAGCAACGATTGCTGCCCACGGCGCACCAAGCGCGTCCAGCACAAACGCGAGCAGCGTCACCGGAATGACGGTCGCTTCGACGAATCGCCAGCGTCTCGTGCTAAAACCCGGAACGGCATTGGCAGTAAGCGACGGAATAATGCGCCCCCCGATAATCGTCACGAACAGAACGAGCATACCGACCGCGAGCCACGCACTGCGCAGCGCCCGGTCGCCGTGACCATGCGTTGCCCGCACATGGAAGAGGGCATTGAGAAGCGCGAGCAATCCGACTGCGACCGGCAGAAAGACGTTGTGGCGATTCTTCGCCTGCAGGAGCACGCGCAGCAGAACAAGCGCAACCACGGGCAGAAACGCCACGTTCACGACGACGCCGACCGGACCCGAACCGCGCCACATCAAGATCCGGCCCACGAGCCAAAGAAGCAACAGTGCCGCGAGACCGGCGCCATGCGCGGGATTCGTGCCGGTCCACGCGCGAACCGCTGTCAGCAGAAATCCCGCGACGATCGCGGCGCCAAATCCAAAGATCATTTCGTGAACGTGCCACAGCTTTCCCGACATATAGGACGCGGAGTCCAGCAGCAACCACCCTGCCAGCGCGCCGAGCCAGAGCAGCATGGCAATACTGCCGAACAGAGCACCGGCCAGATAGAAAGGCCTGAATCAGAGCGCCCACAGAGCGATGCGCGGCGATGTGTCGACTTGATCTGATTCGATCCTGATGGTCCGCTTCATGACTGCTCCAAACGGCAACTAGCCGTTGATTTATCTTATGCGCAGGCCCTTTTCGCCGCATGCGACGAATGTTCGCGATAGGGGAAACGGCTGGATTCCGATCGCGTGCAGACTATTTCCGATCGAACGTTGATTCGCTCCGTCATTAGCGATACCTTTACGTCTATCCAGGTCGTCGGGTGCTGGTCAACGAAGGGAGAACCGTTTCGTGAAGAGAGCGTGGGCTGTCTCCTGCATCGTCGCATTGAGCGCGATCTTCGGCGGATGCGGCAAGCAGGGACCGCAAAGCGCCACCGAGGCATCGGGCGCATCCGCGAGCTCGGCGCCGGTTCAGCCAGCACAGGGTGCGAGCGATGCAACCGCTGCATCAGGCGCCCAAGGAACGGGCGCGCTGGTCACCGTCACCAAGGCGCAGTTGCCGGCGGAGGCGGCCGAAACTCTGCGACTGATCAAAGCGGGCGGCCCCTTCCCGTTTAGCGATGACGGCGTCTTGTTTCGTAACAGTGCGGCTTTGCTGCCGAAGCATCCGCGCGGTTACTACCACACCTATACGGTTCGCACACCAGGCGCGACGGATCGCGGGCAGCGTCGGATCGTATGTGGTGGGCCGCGCAAGCAAACCGGCGAGTGCTATTACACCGACGATTACTACGCCAGCTTCAAGCGCATTGGAGAATAAAGACGTCGTGCCATCGAGGCCCACAACGATGAGATACCTGCCGACAGCATCAAACCATCGACCAAAAGTGTGAACGTCGATGGCTTCATCCTGATCACCACAGATCTGGCGAAGAACGACCCCCAGCCGTCAGCGCGGCACCTACGATCATCCCTTTGACGACCACACCGAGTGGAAGGGCGCCGAACTGCGTTCAGCAGTACGTTGGAGCGCCTGGCCATCGCGGCGAGCCGACTGCGCCGAAGTGAAGTCGCGCGTCGGGTCTTGGGGCTCGTGCGTGTGAACCTGGAGGGGTTTCCAGACAGTGCGAGTACGCCGTTGAGGGCGAGGTCAGTAGGAGATCTCTCAATCAGAAAACCTGAAGGCAACCATCAGAACTATGAGATTTTCCTGCTGTCGGGCTTCTGCGATAGTTGTTCTCAACCATTGTGTTGGATTTCCGTACCGCGCGTCGTCGACCTGGGAGAATCTGCATGCATCGTTTTGTGATCGTGGGAGGAGGGGCGGGCGGCATCGAACTCGCAACGAGGCTAGGCGATCGTTATGGTGGTCGGCGAAGCGGGGCGCAACGTGCCTCCATTACGTTGATCGACCGCAACCCGACGCATATCTGGAAGCCCCTGTTGCACGAGGTCGCAGCGGGAAGTCTGGACCCATTCGCACAGGAACTGGCGTACGCCGCGCAAGCCCAGTGGCACGGCTTCCAGTTCATCCATGGCGAACTTGTCGGACTGGATCGTGGCTCGAGGCACGTCCTGCTTTCGCCACTGCTCGATGACGACGGAGCCGAACTGGTACCGCCGCGCCGAATCGGGTACGACTCGTTGATTCTTGCCATCGGTAGTACGACGCATTACTTCGGCGTGCCGGGCGCGGCGGAAAATTCTCTCGCGCTTGACAACGTCGCTCAAGCGGAACGCTTCAGAAAGCGCCTGATTGCAGCTTGCATTCGCGCCGAACAACAACGAGACGCCGGTGAGCGGAGTGCATGTGGAGTGCCCGTCGATCACGCGCCTCGTGTCCAGGTCGCGATCGTTGGCGGGGGCGCTACGGGCGTGGAATTGTCCGCCGAATTGCGCAATACGGCGAAGGTACTTTCATCATACGGCTTGCATCGGCTCGACCCCACACACGACGTCGGGATCGTGCTCATTGAAGCTGGGCCGCGGATTCTGCCGGCGTTGAAAGAACGCGTGTCCACCGCCGCTGCCGGACTGCTGGGCAAACTCAATGTCAAGTTGATGGTCGACGAGCGGGTCGCGGAGGTCGCGCCCGGACTCATCCGCACGAAAAACGGCAAGACGATACGTGCGGATCTCACGGTGTGGGCCGCGGGCATCAAGGCACCCGCGGTGCTTTCAACGCTCGATGGGCTGACAGTCAATCATCTGGGGCAACTCAGCGTGCGTCGCACGCTTCAAACGGATCTTGACGACCATATATTCGCATTCGGCGATTGCGCGGCCTGTCCATGGTTGGGTTTCGAGCGCAATGTTCCACCGCGCGCCCAGGCGGCTCATCAGCAGGCATCGTTTTTAGTCAAGGCACTTGGGCGACGCATCGAGGGGCAAAAGCTTCCGGAGTTTGCCTATCGCGATCTCGGCTCGCTAGTGTCGCTCGTCGCTCGGGCACGCGAATGCGGTAGGGAGTCTGATGGGAGGTCTTATCGGCGGCAGCATGCTCGTGGACGGACTGCTTGCTCGCTTCATGTATTTGTCGCTGTATCGGATGCACGTTGCAGCGCTGCATGGCTATGCACGCATGATCGTCAATACCCTCGCGCATCGGCTCCGTCGAAGCACCGCGCCGCACGTCAAACTGCACTGAGCACCATTTCGCTTTGGATGGCGGACGGGTCTGGCCGCCACAAGTCAATCAACCGGTTCTAAACCCGGGAAGACGGAGGGAACACTATGAACAGCTCCGATCTATCGCCTTTGGATCGTCCTCTTCAACGGTGATTGCACGTTCCCCGTATGCTTTATCTGCACGGGCTCGATCAGCACGATCCAGCATTCGTCGTGCTCGTGGTCGTGCCGCACGAGCTGCCCGCGCACTTTCGCGGCCTTCACGTACTGATCGTTGACCTGTGCGACAGCTTTCGGCGACCAATGATCCGACACACCGGCGAACGCGGCTTCAAGGTCGAACGATTCGGCGAACGGATGGGAAGACATGCTTATCTCCAGGTCGGAATGAGGGATGCGGCGAGCAGCACACCCATCGCGAGATTGAGAATGCGCCAGTGGCGCGGCGTCCGAAACAGCCGGGCGAATAGCACGCCGAGCGCACACCACAGCGCGAGCGACGCGCACGCAGTCACCCCGAACGCTGCACCGAGCAGCATCGCGAGGCGGTTCGGATTGTTTGCGAGCAGCGCGAAAGACGCCGCCGCGCCAACCGTCATCGCCCAGCCTTTCGGGTTGAGCCAGAGCAGCAGGAAACCGTTGACGAGCGAAACCGGGCGCACGGGGCCATTGCTCGCGTTTGGCGGCCCGCTGCGCGCGATGCGCCACGCGAGCCACAGCAGATACGCGGAGCCGAGTGTCCTCACTGCCGTTTGCAGCGACGGCAGCGTGAGAAGCAGACCGCCAAGCCCCAGTGCGGCGAGCGCAGCGAGCAAGGCGAGGCCCATAGCGATGCCGAGCATCAGCGGTATCGAGCGTACGAAGCCGAAGCGTGCGCCTGAGGCGGCGGCGAGCGTGGTCGCGCCGCCGGGCGTCACGGTCGCGACGGCGACGAACAGCAGAAGCGGCAGAATCGAGGTCATCGGTGCACAATCGGATCATTGAATTCGCACTGTACGGATCGTCAAAGCAACGTGAAAGCTAATAATATTGATGCGGTACATTACGCCGCATAATGCATAGATGAGCCGAAATCTCGACCTCGATCTGATCCGCACCTTCGTTGCCGTCGCCGATAGCGGCAGCATGACGGTCGCCGCGAATCTGCTGCACATGACGCAAGGCGCCGTGAGCCAACAGGTGAAGCGCCTCGAAGATGTGCTGGATTGCCTTCTGTTCGTTCGCAAGACGCGCCGGCTGGAACTGTCGCGCCAAGGCGAGCAGTTTCTCGTGAAGGCGCGCAAGCTGCTGCGGCTGAACGATGAAATCTGGGCCGACATGACCGGCCAGCCGTTGCGCGGCGCCTTGCGTGTGGGCGTGCCTTACGATCTCGTGACGCGGCTCGTGCCCGCGATGAAAGCATTCGCCGAGGCGCATCCGCACGTCGAAATTTCGTTGGTGTGCGCGGCGTCGCCAGAGCTGAGCGAAGCGGTGAATAGCGGTCGCGTTGACGTGTCGTTGGTCGAATATGTCGCAAGCGAAGCCGAAGGTGAAGTGGTCTGCATCGAGCCGTTGGTGTGGGTCAAGGGGCGCGGCAGTGATGCATGGCAGAAGCGGCCGTTGCCACTGTCGATGGTAGATGAGCGTTGTGCTTTCCGTCCGGTGGTGCTCGGCGCGCTCGCGGACGAGGGCATTGCGTGGCGCACGGTGTTCGAGAGCGGCAACATCGAGGCGACCGCCGCAACGGTGCGCGCGGGCCTCGCGATCACGGCCTGGCTCGCCTCCACGGTGCCGGCCGATCTGGAGACGCTCACGTTTCGAGTCAGCGGCTTGCCTGCACTGCCTCCGTTCGCGATCTGTCTGCGATTGCCCGCGACGGTTCAGCCAGCGGCACAGGAATTCGCGCGCCATGTGCGGGATTCGATGTCGAGCGACGCAGGCACTCGACGCGCGCCGCTCGCGAACATTGCGTGACGGACGGCGTTTGAAGTGCGCGCCGGAATCGACTGATTCAGACGCACGCAGTGCCGCCAGCCAGCTTTTAGTTCACGGACGTCGCGATCCTACAAGCGCTGCGGCAGCGCAGCCGAAAAATACTCAGTCACCCTGCGCACGCGCGCAGGCACGAAACGACGCCTCGGCCAGATGATGCTTACATCACGGGCGTCGCGAATGAAGTCGTCCAGCACGGTCACAATGTCGGGATGCTTGAGTTCGTCGGCGAGCGAGAGCTTCGCGAAGAGGCCGATTCCCACGCCCGCGAGCACGGCCGATCGTATTGTCTCGACGCTATTCGACGACAGGTTGCCTCGCACCGGTACGCTGAATCGGCCTCGTGGCCCATGAAACGGCCAGTTTGCCGACTCCATCAGACCGCCGTAGAGCAGGCAGTTGTGATTGGCGAGTTCGGTAGGATCCTTCGGTACACCGTATTGCTCGAAATAGCGACGCGATCCGACGCAGACCAGCGGGGTGCTGGCAATCCGCTTCACGACCGAATCCGGATCGTTGACGGAGCCCACTCGAATCGCGAGATCGATTCGATCCTCGACCATATCGCGTACGAAATCCGACAACACGAGATCGACCCGCAGACCAGGATAGCGCGACAGCAGCTCGGGAATGAGCGGAACAACGTGCAGGCGACCGAACGTAGAGGCAGAGGCGATCCGGACAAGCCCCGAGACATCCAGCGTGCTGCTGGTCAGTTCGCTATCGGCCACCTCAATCTCGTCCAGCAACGGCTTGGTGCGTTCGTAGTATTTCTGCCCCTGATCCGTCAGGGTCACGCTGCGTGTGCTTCGGTTGAATAGCAGCACGCCCAGGCGCTTTTCCAGCGCGCCGATCGACTTACTGATCGCGGACTGTGACTCGCCGGTTCTACGCGCCGCGGCGGAAAAGCCACCCGCTTCAACGACGGCGAAGAAGGCGTTCAATTCGTGAAACCGATCCATTGTATTTCTCTCGTGCGATCTATTCTCTCGGTGAATGGATCTTATGATAAATCCGCCGATTATCATTCGCAGTGGCCGCAATTACGATGTCACTTCCATTCACCAACAGGCAGAAGCTTCAATGTCTACTCTCACAGGGAAGATCGCCGTGATTAGCGGCGGAACGACGGGTATCGGCCTGGCGATCGCCAGGCGATTCGTCGCCGAAGGTGCTCACGTCTTTATCTTCGGTCGGCGCCAAGGCCAGCTCGACGAGGCCGTCAAACTGCTCGGACCCAACGTTACCGCGCTTCAGGCCGACGCCGCGAATCTCGATGACCTCGACCGTGTCGCTGCGGCAGTCAGGGACGAAAAAGGTGTCGTCGACATCATCGTGTCGAACGCGGGCTTTACCGAGCAGGCTTCGATCGACACCATCACGCCCGAGCATTTCGACAAGGCATTCAACCTCATGGCGCGCGGCCCGGTATTTCTGGTGCAGAAGCTGCTGCCGATGATGACAGGTGGTGGGTCGATCATCCTGGTTTCGTCGGCCATGCACGTCATGGGCATCCCTGGTCATACCGCCTACGCGGCGACCAAGGCCGCGTTGCGTTCCTATGCCCGCACCTGGGCCGCCGAATTCAAGGATCGCGGCATTCGCGTCAACATGCTGAGCCCCGGTGTCACCGACACCCCGATTCTCGACTCCCAGTCGGCGACACGCGAGGATCTGGTGAGCATGTACAAGAGCATGGTCCCGATCGGTCGACTCGCCCGCGCCGAGGAGATGGCCAGCGCGGCGCTCTTTCTCGCCTCCGAACAGAGTTCCTATATGACGGGCGCGGATTTGATGAATGACGGCGGCATCGGCCAGGTCTGAGGCCCGAGGCTCTCACCTCCGCGATTTTTACTCGTGCTATTTAGCGGCCGCGTTGTACCACTCGACAGCGTCCTCGCCGGCGGGGATGTTGAAGGGGCTCGATGAATCGGTCGCTGCGAGCCAAACCGCTTCGGCGACATCCGATGCGTGCGTGACGGCCGTTTCTTTCTGCCAGTTTGCGAAAATCTGCTCCACGAGCGCGCCGTACGGCTCGGCGAATCCGTCTTTCATACGTGCCTGCGCGTTCTCGCCGAAGCGGGTGGAAGGCGCGCGTCCCGGCAGCACGACACGCACGCGCACATTGAACTGCTCCAGTTCGAGCGCGAGCGATTCGCTGAACGCGTTGACCGCGGACTTGCTCGCGGTGTAGACCGACAGCAAATGCAGCGGTCTGCAGGTGACGGTCGACGTCACATTGATGATCACACCTTCGCGGCGCTCGCGGAACTGCGGCAACACGGCCTGCGCCATCGCAATGGTACCGAGCGTGTTGGTCTCGAAGATATCGCGCACGATGTCCATCGGCGTTCCTTCGAGCGCGTTCAGAAAACCGATACCCGCATTGTTGACGAGCACGTCGATCCGACCGGCGGCCTCGATGACGGCGCGAATGCTTTGCGGGTCCCTCACGTCGAGGGCGAGAATCGAAAGACGATCGGAGCGCGGCAAGACGTCTTCGCGTGGCGCGCGCATCGTGGCGATAACGCGCCAGTCGCGATCCAGAAAATAACGCGCGATTTCGAGGCCAAAGCCGGACGAGCAACCGGTAATCAAGACGGTCTTCATGTCGAATCCTGTGGTTGGTGACAGTCCCAACACAATAAGTCCTGACCACCCGGACTCGCTACAATTGAGCGTCCAGGTTTCATTCGAAATCGTCCGATCATGATCGACCCGCTCGCCGAAATCGTCACATTGCTGAAGCCGACGCCCACGTTCTCGAAAGTGCTGAGCGGCGCCGGGCGCTGGCGCGCGAGCCGCACGGAAGTCGGCCAGCCGTTCTATTGCGTGGTGCTCGAAGGTTCCTTCCGTCTATCCGTCAATGGTTGCGAGCCGCTCATTCTTCAGGCCGATGACTTCGTGCTCGTGCCCGAAGTTTTTAGCTTCACGATGACGAGCATCAACCCGCCCGACGATGACGACGTCTCCGATATCGCGCCTGCGGCACTGCCCGACGGCAGCTTTCGTTTCGGCGATGCATCGGTCGCGCCAGAAGCCCAATGGCTTGCGGGCCTCTGCGCGTTCGGTTCGCCGGATGCGGCCTTGCTTGTCTCGCTCTTGCCCAAGCTCGCGCACGTGCGCGGTGAACCCAGGCTGGCGACGCTCGTCAAGCTCGTGAGGGAAGAATCGCGCGCGCAGCGGCCCGCGCGCGAGGTCGTGCTGGCGCGACTGCTCGAGGTGCTCTTCATTGAAGCGTTGCGAGCCACGGGGACGGGGGCGTCGCCCGGACTCGTCCGCGGCCTCGCCGACGCCCGTCTCGCGCTCGCCATCCGTCATATGCACGAGAGTCCGCACAAGCCCTGGACGATCGCACAACTCGCAAAAACCGCCGCGCTTTCACGGTCCTCTTTCTTCGATCGATTCAGCCGCGCAGTCGGCGTGGCACCGATGGAGTATCTGTTGTCGTGGCGCATGGCCGTCGCCAGGAGCCTGCTGCGCCGGAACGAAGTCAGCATCGCGGTGATCGCGGAGCGTGTCGGTTACGGCTCGGCGAGCGCATTCAGCGTCGCGTTCACGCGTCATGTCGGGCTGCCGCCCACGCAGTATGCTCGAGACGCAGCGAATGTCGTCGCTCGATAGCGTCATAAAAAGGCTATCGGGCCTGGGGCCGCGAGCTTTCGCCGGATTGCAATCCGTTCGAGGCAGGCCTGGCGTTCGCCTGCAAGCTCGACCAGGACATCGCCTTCCGCGGTCGCGACGCCCTTCTGCGTCTGCGCGAGGCGCCGCTGCGCCGGCGTCTCGTTACCCTGACGCTCGACGGCGCCGCACATCTGACGCTATGGGGTGGCGAAGCAATCTTGCGCGACGGCAAGCCAGTAGGGGCGGTAACCTCAGCCGCGTTTGGGCATACATTGCGATGTCCGGTTGCAATGGGTTTCGTGAACCGTGCCGATGGTGCCGCCGATGCCGGGTGGCTCACGCAAGGCCGCTATACGATCGACGTGGCGGGCGAACAGGTGAGGGCAACCGTGCATCTTAGGGCGCCGTACGATCCGCGATCGGAACGCGTGAAGGGCTAAATGCAGCGAGCTGAGGCGCGAACGACCCCAAAATCAGGTTTTCGCCCAACAGTCGCGCGTTGCGCCTTCGTGGAGCTTCAGGTCGATCCGGAGATTCTCACTAGAGCATCGTCTACGCCGAAGTGATGAAAATAACATCGAGCCTATCCGGCCGATGCCGCGAGACGTTGCTCAATGCTTGCTGCATCGCTCTTTCGCACTGTCAATCTGTTCGTCACCGACTTGACTCCGAGCACTGATCTCGATGCATTGCCAGCGCGCGAGATCTGCCAGCTTTCCGGCACCGACCCGGTGAGCGTGACGACGCCGTGGCTCGCCCTGATGTGAATCTCTGAATCATCCATATCCGGTACACGCCTGAGGGCGCGGCGAACGTCACGAACTATCGAAGTATCCGGCCTGGGTCGAGGCGGCGAGCTTGAGGCCGCCACCCTTTGTGCGACCGCGCCGGCCGTCGCGCTCATACCTTGTTGCGCGTTCGCATAGGCCGCGCCACTCGCGATGGCCGCAATTAACATCGCGCCGATTATTCTGCTCGCATTGCTTATGTTCATGCTGGCTCCTTTGGGTTCTGCCAACCTTGCAAAATCCGCTGTCCGTGTCGAACGATTTCTTTGACCAGCAGATCCAGGTCGTCCTTGCGAGTTCGGTGGTTGCATATCGCGACCCTGAGGCAATGCACGCCGTGCACCGTTGTGTCGGACAAGGCCGCGATGCCAGCTTCCTGAAGCTGCAACATGATCTCGATGTTGAGCGCCTTCAATGCTGCCTCTTCCATCTCCTCCGGTCGATATCTGAAGCACACGATGTTGATGCTGGTTGGCACGACTAACTCGAGGTGTCGCTCGGACTCGATGAGGTCACCGAGGTAGCGAGCCTGCGCGATGTTTTGGTCGATCAGACGGCCGAACTTCTCGACTCCATGCTCTTTTAGAGCCATCCAGACTTTTAGCGCACGGAAACCTCTGGACATCTGCAATCCATACTCGTAGAGCCAGGGGGCCGAAGCAATTCCGCGCGCTGTTGGTTGCAGATATTCCGGTGTCACCGCGAATGCGCCTCGATGCGCCGCGGCGTCGCGAACGAGGGCGCAGCCGACCTCAAACGGAGCGTGCAGCCACTTGTGAGGATCGAGGGCGATCGAATCAGCGCGTGCAATGCCCGCGACGCGATATGAATTGTCGGGTGCGATCGCAAGCAGCGCGCCGATGCATCCGTCTACGTGTAACCAGACGTTCTCTTCAGCGGCCAGATCCGCCAGCGCCATCAGATCGTCGATCGCACCTGTATTGACTGTCCCCGCCGTTGCGATCACGCAAGCAGGCTGAAATCCCGCTGACCGGTCCTCTGCGATCGCAATCCGCAGCGCGGCGACGTCGATTCTCAGCGCCGCGTCTGTCGGGATCCGCCGCAACGCCGTGTTTCCCAGGCCTAGCGACTCCATCGCCTTACGATGGCAGCTATGCATCTGATCCGAGCCATAAAATCGCAACGGTCGGTCGATGGCGGCTACACCATGCTCGCGCACGTCGATTCCAGCCTTCGCATTGCGTGCCACTGTCAAGGCAATGATATTTGCCATCGAGCCGCCGCTGACCAATGTGCCGCTGGCGGAAACTGGAAAGCCAACCATCTCCTTGCACCAGTTGACGACCTGCTGATCCATCAAAGCTGCCGCATGATTGCCGCCACCCAGGTTAGAACCCTGAATTGCCGCCAGGAAGTCTCCCAGTGCGCCGGTGAAGTTGCTTGCCCCCATATACCAGGACCAGAAGCGAGGATGTACGTTGCCCAGTGGATAGGGCATCAAATTCTCGCCAAGCTCGTGATAAATACTTTCCATTGGTGACGCCGAGCGTGGCAGCGTCTGCTCGAATGAGGCCTTGGCGCTCTCGGGCATGCTTCGCCACACTGGCCGGTTGCGCACGTCGCGCAGGTAGTCGACCGCATCGTCGACGATGCGGTGCGAGAGTGTCCGCAGCGCAGTCCAATCGCCCGGATCGAGCGTTTCCTCGGAACGCGGCTGAACGCCGTGCATAGGGAGCAAACCGGCTGCGTCGTTCTTCTCCATCTCGGCACCTGTCGGGTTCGACGTTGAGCAAACAAGAGTAGCCCCAAGAGGAGGCAAGATCGGCGCCGTAAGCCGTCACCACCCGGACACGATGCGATACACGCTTGCCCTGCCCTGGAGGCCGCGAAGCGGAGCCTCAAATTCGACGACAGTGCGGCCACCAAGGAGGTCGCGGACCCCAGGCGCACTATAGAGCGCTTCCGAAATGCAAATCTCCCCGGCGTCGGCGAGAGACTGCACGCGCGCGGCGACGTTGACGGCCTGACCGAAATAATCGAGATTGTCGTTCAGTGTCACCGCAATCGACGGCCCGCAATGTGCCCCGATCTTCAGGATGATCGCCGGTTCTCCACGTTCGCGATTGAAGCGCCCGATTTCCTCCACGATACTCAACGACGCGGAGACTGCGTCCGTTGGTCGACAAAAGACGGCCATCACAGCGTCGCCAATCGTCTTTACGATAGCGCCGGAATACCGTTGTGCGATCATCTCAAGCAAGGCGAAATGCTGTCTGACGAGGCCGTACGCATTCAGATCGCCGATGCGTTCATACATGGCCGTCGAACCCTTGAGATCCGTGAAAACGAACGTCACTTGCCGAATCCCAAGGCCTTCCTTCTCGTCAACGTTCTCCGAGCGGAACAGGCGCCGGAAGGTTTGTCGCGCCACCAGCGCCCCGCCGGAGAGATACGGTTCGAATTCGAGCGGCGGCTTGATGGCCTGAGCGACGACCTCTGGAGGCCAATTGATCAAGAGCAGCGACCCGCGCGTGCTCCCGGTATTCCTTACTTGAATGACGACAGGACCCGGCGGCACAACGGAGAGCGCCGGGGCAAACCGTTGACCGTCATAACCGACCTGCAACAGTGTCGGCGAGGTAGCGGCCTCACCAGCGATCGGAACGATGAGAGCGGCTTGTGTCTCGACATTCACACCCGTCAAGGCACCGGGGCCAAGAACAGCCTGCAGGGTCGTCGTCGAAGCTGGCGGCAGGAACGTGAGGCCGCGCACGAGCCCCCGCAAGAAGTCGAGAAACCGGACTTGCTGGCCGGCGAACCGACCGTCACCGTTAAATCGCAGTTTCCAGTGGAAATCTTCAACGGAAAGCGACTCGGGATCGTGGAACGTCAGCCTCCGAAGTTCGGGCGATATTGAAAACGTGACCTGGATGAAATCGTCGAGGTCGGTTTCGCCCGTAACGTCGCATAGCCCACAGACGTAATGGGTCTTGAGAGTGCGCAATGATCCGAAGCTGTGGAGGACCATTCCCGACTGCGGACAAAGAACGTCCCAGTTCATCTCGAACAATCCGTATCGCGCCGCATGAAGAAAGAGGTCAATGCATTCAGCCTCGCTTATGCCGCGATCTCGCGCAAACGCCAGCGGATTGACCTGGTAGACGGACAGCTCGTCACCGCTCCTGATCAGAGTCTCGAGCTTGGAAATGACGCGCGGACTCCATGATCTCGCCTGCTCGATCGCGATCATTTTGCTCTCGAGAAGCCGATCGTCAATGTTCATCGTCGTGGCCAGGTCAACGGAAAACAGTCAGACACAACTGCCGTGTCATGTCGCTTTACCTTGGATTGCAAGATACGGTGACGGTTGGACGGCGTCAACAGGAGTGAGCGCGGCGACCCTATCCTCCTCTATCGTTCTCGCCCGCAAGCGCGGCCTCGATCGCCTGGAGCGCATAAAGGAAACCCAGGCCGCTGCCCTCCTGCCGTAGCCGCTGGAGTTCCTTCAGCGATGCCGGATCGCGATTGCCGGTTCCATGCGAGACAAGCGCCCGTGCGCGCGCCACGAAAAATCCGGAAAAAGGCGATGGCTCGCGGCGTGCGTAGTCTTCAAGGGCCGCAGCATGGTGCGCGGCCGCATCCCAGCGTTTGCGGTCGATGCATGCATCTATCGCATCACGTCGAAACAGAAAGTGGTTGTGGCTCACCGCTCCGGCCGCGAGCAAAGCCTCGCCTTCCGCGAGCGCCTGTGCGAAGACAACGGGGTCGTCCGTCGTGCGCGCGAGCACGCCGAGATAAGCGGGGCCCAGGTAGTTCATGCCGGTCTCCCGGCTGATCGACAGCGCCGCTTCGATATCGGCGCGCGCTTCGCGCGGCCGGCCGGCGACCCGATGCAATTCCGCGCGAAACGCGAGCGCTTCACCTTCGAAGCGCCTTGATTTCAGCTCGCGCGCGCACTGTAGCGCAGGAGCGACGTGCTCCCACGCGCGATCCCACTCCGCGCGATCGTGCAGGCAGTGCCAGGCAGCGTGATGGGCGACGGCGAGTGCGCGGGGATGCCCCACCTTCTGCGCTGCGGCGACGCTGGCAAGCGCGGCGTCGAGCGCGCGCGCGGCTTCGCCGGTAAACCACGTCGTGATCGCCCGCATCGGAAGGTTGGCCACCTCGATCCGTCCGAAGCCATGGCATTGGCAGAGTTCGATGCAGCGGCTGAAGGCCGCGTGGGCGCTGATCATCCGGCCGCGCATGTACTCGCCATCGCCAAGGCCGCCGAGTGCGGCCGCCTCCTGTTCGGGATCACACGCGTCGCGCGCGAGGGCAAGGCTGCGCCCGTGCTCACGCACGCAGCCGTCGATATCGCCGCGGGGAAAACACAGATTGCCGCGCAGGAAGTGAATGCGCGCCTCTTCGCGCAACAGGCCTTGGGAGGCTTCAGCGGCGTAGTCGAGGTCGGCCCATGCACCGTCGAGATCGTCGATGATCCGCTTCACCGTGGCCCGCCCGATCCATGCGCGGCAACGCTCCACGTCCGTCGTCGCATATTCGAGGGCGATTTCGAATGCATGAAGTGCCGACTTCATGTCGCCGAGGTCATGCAGGACGTTGCCATGTAGACACTCGAGTGCGGCGCGCCGAATACTGCCATGACGCAGTCGCCGACGTGCTTGTCGACGTGCCCGCCATGTTGCTCGATGGTGCGGTCAACCTGCTCGAAGTAGCGATCGAGCACGGCGAGTACTTCCTCCGCGTCGACTTCACGGCTCATCCGCGTGAAGCCACACAGATCGGCGAACAGGACGGCGACCTGCCGTCGTTCGCCTTTCGCCTCGCCTGGGCTCGCGGCGCTATGCCGGAGCCCGGTTCGCGCCCGCAATTCGGTCAAGGCATCGAGCAGTTTGCGGCGATGACCAACCGACGCAATACCCAGTTCTTTCAGATCGTCCGCGGTGAGATCGCGAAGCACGTCGGCGTCGATGGCGTTCTCGCGAAACACCGGTTCATACCGCTCCATTCCGAGGCTGTGCAGCCACACGGCGACGTCCACGCGCCCTCCTGAGAGGAAGGTGTCGAATCCGTCGAAGATAGCACGGGGCTGGCTTCGTGGAGCCCTGCGCCCCGGGCGGCGGCAGCTTCGGCACTGGCTCGAAATGAGCGCGGTGGCCGTCAAGGAAATCACCAGTCGCGCGAAACGGCAGTGAGGCTACACCGCGCCTGTCCCGGGCTTTGAGCGTGCCAACGCTAGCGCCAGCCTTGCGCCGACCTCGGCGTTGTGTTTCACGAGCGCGATGTTTGTCGCCAGGCTGCGCCCGCCTGTCAACGCCTTGATGCGCGCCAGCAGGAAGGGGGTGACGGCCTTGCCAGTGATTCCTTGTGCAGCGGCCTCGTCGAGCGCCTGCTGGGTCAGCGCGTCGATCTCTTCGAACGACATCGCTGCGGCTTCCGGCACCGGAGTGCTCAACACCACACCGCCGTGGAGGCCCAGGTCCCACTTGGTGCGAATGAACCGTGCCTGTTCCTCCGCGTCGTCCAGCCTGAAGTCCGCGCGAAAGCCGCTGTCCCGCGTGTAGAACGCCGCAAAATTGTCCTGTTCGCAACTGAGCACCGGCACGCCGTGGGTTTCCAGGTATTCCAATGTGAGCCCGATGTCCAGGATGGACTTCGCACCGGCACAGATCACCGCCACCGAGGTCTTCGCCAGTTCCTGCAGGTCGGCCGAGATGTCAAAGGTTTCATGCGCGCCTCGATGTACGCCGCCAATGCCTCCGGTGACGAAGACCTCGATGCCGGCCAACGCCGCACATATCATCGTGCCAGCGACGGTCGTGGCGCCCAGCCCGCCGCCGGCCAGCACGGCCGGCAGGTCGCGGCGGCTGACCTTATGTACGTGGTCCGATCGGCCGATCGTTTCCAGCTCGTCATCCGAAAGGCCGATGTGGATTCGCCCATCGATCAGCGCAATAGTCGCCGGCTCGGCACCCGCGTCACGGATCAAGGCTTCCACTTCGCGCGCAGTGCGAACGTTCTCCGGGTAGGGCATGCCGTGGGCGATGACGGTCGATTCCAGCGCCACGAGCGGGCGACCGGAGGCCTGCGCAGCGGCTGCAGGCGCGCTCCAGGTCAACCAGGAGCGTGCAAGGTCAGCAACCATGTCGATCCTTTCGGTGGTGTGATTCACTGAAGTATGCGGTACAAGACCGGTCCACTCAACGCGCGAGCCAAGGCCGCGGCCCGTCAGGGGCGTCGGCCTTCAGCGAGTGGTTAGGCGTCCGTGTGCCCTTGGCGCCTTAGGACGACATGCGTGGCCTTCTCCGACGCTACGAATTCAACGCATTCGTATCCCAGAGCCCGCAAGTCGACCCCTTCGAACAGCGATTCTCCCCGGCCGAGCAGGACCGGCGCGACGGCAATGTGCAGATCATCGATGAGGCCCTCGCGAAGATACTGCTGAATTGTGTCCGGCCCACCGCCAATGCGCACGTCCATTCCGGCAGCGGCCTCGCGTGCACGGTCGAGCGCCTCGCGAATGCCTCCTGTTATGAAGTGGAACGTCGTGCCGCCTGCCATCTCGATGGGGGGACGAGCGTGATGGGTCAAGATGAAGACTGGAACGTGATACGGTGGATTGTCTCCCCACCAGCCTTTCCAGTTTGTGTCCGGCCAGTCCCCACGAATGGGTCCGAACATGTTCCGCCCAAGAATCCAGGCCCCGACATTCTGAAACCCACGGGCGGCGAAATCATCGTCAACCCCGGTCGTACCGCCGTCCTTGCCGAACAAGGCTTGCTGGAACGTGTGTGTTGGGACTAGCCACTGATGCAGTTCCGTCCCGCCAACGCCGAGCGGATTGTTGATGTCTTGATTCGGGCCTGCACCGTATCCGTCGAGCGAAATGGTGAAGCCCGCAACGCGAACGCGTGTCATCGTTTGCCTCCGTTTAGACGCCTAACGTAATGTGGACCGCAAACCTGCATGGTTTGCCGGAACTACGCGAAATAGTCTGGCAGCAGATTTTTGCTCAACCCTATGTCTCCAGGAGAAGTTTTCCGAATTTGTAAGCTGGCATACAGCGGCGACCATCCATCCAAACACGGCACGCACCTGCCCGGAGCCAACTTTTGCCTGCCGCAGGCGTACGATGAACGGCATCGTCCCGTTTGAGGACGGCTTGATTGATGGAGGGTCGAGATGAGACGTCTTTATTTCCTCACATCTGACATGACGACGGCGAAGGCGATCGTAGACGACTTGCTGCGGGCGCGGATCACATGGCGACATATCCATGTTCTCGCGAATCACAGCGTCGCACTCGAACAGTTACCCGAGGCAACTTTGCTGCAGAGCAGCGACGTCGTGCACTCGCTCGAACGAGGCGTGGCGCTCGGCGGTGCGACCGGAGCGCTTGTCGGCCTCGTGGCGCTGGCGTTTCCTCCCGCGGAGCTCGCTATTGCGGGCGGAGCCGTCATCGCATTGACGTTGGCGGGTGCCGGCTTCGGGGCCTGGACGGCCGCGATGATCGGCGTCGCCGAACCGAATGCGCGACTCGAGCGCTTTCGGGACGCCATCCGTGACGGCCAGCTCCTGATCATGGCCGACGTACCTGGATCGCGCGAACAGGAGATCGAGCTGATGGTCGCGCAGCATTTTCCGAAGGCCGATATCGAGGGCGCGGAGCCCACGACACCGATCTTCCCCTGAGAAGCAGTCGGGAGGAGGCGAGCGGCGCCACCTTTGGGGCGACTGCTATCGAAGAAGGGCGGGGGCGTCCCGGCCGATGCCGTTGCAGGCAGCTTTCGTTAGAATCTGTTTTCGATTCTTTTACTCGTCAATTACCGGAGGCGAACGTGCCAGGTTTACTTCCCGATGTCGACCGCGATGGACTCCTCGAATATTCGGTCGTCTACACCGACCGATCGATCAATCACATGTCGCAGCTCTTTCAAGGAGTCGTACGCGATATTTCCGGCGCCCTGAAAAAAGTCTACAACGCGAAGTCGGCCGTTATCGTCCCGGGCAGCGGGACTTTCGGCATGGAAGCCGTCGCCCGGCAGTTCGCGACGAACAGGAAGTGTCTGGTCATCCGCAATGGCTGGTTCAGTTTCCGCTGGTCGCAGATTTTCGACATGGGCGACATTCCGTCTGAATCGGTGGTGTTGAAGGCGCGTCCGGTCGAACGAGGTAGGCAGGCCGCATATGCACCGGCTCCGATCGAAGAAGTCGTCGCTGCGATCAAGGAAAACAAGCCGGATCTGGTCTTTGCGCCGCATGTCGAAACCGCATCCGGGATGATGCTGCCTGATGCCTACTTGCGCGCGGTGTCCGAGGCGGTGCATGCCGTCGGCGGCATGTTTGTACTGGATTGCATCGCCTCCGGTACGATCTGGGTGGACATGCAGGCCAGCGGCATCGATGTCCTGATCAGCGCACCGCAAAAAGGATGGAGCGCGTCACCTTGCTGCGCAATGGTCATGCTCAGCCCTCTCGCCCGCGAAAGAATCGACGCAACGACCAGCACCAGTTTCGCTTGTGATCTTGGGAAATGGCTGCAGATCATGGAAGCCTACGAGAACGGCGGGTTCGCGTATCACGCCACGATGCCCACGGACAGTCTCGCGACGCTGCGCGACGTCATGAAGGAAACCGAGGCATATGGCTTCGAGAAAGTCAGAGCTGAGCAGCTTGAACTTGGCAAGCGCATTCGCTCGCTCATGAGTGACAAAGGTTTCAAAAGCGTGGCGGCTGAAGGTTTTCAGGCTCCTGGCGTCGTGGTCTGCTATACGGACGATGACGGCATACGATCCGGCAAGAAATTCGCTGATGCCGGCTTGCAGATCGCGGCCGGTGTTCCCCTTCAATGCGACGAGCCAGAAGACTTCAAAACCTTCCGCGTCGGATTATTTGGCCTGGACAAACTGCATGACGTCGAAGGTGTGGTCGCCAGGCTCGCCAAGGCGTTGGACAGTATTCTTTAGAGCGTTTTTCCAAAGCACGTGCGCGTGGCTCGCTCTCGCGACCGGCCGCCGCACGGCGCCGCGAAACTTCATTTCTCATCCGACGCATCAGTCGGATAACGTTTTCAGTCTGCTCTTTTCATCCCGCCAGGACACCAGCTCTCAATCGGAGTTCCTAACACGCTTTAATTCGGGGTTTTTTGAGATGGTGCCTTGTTGCACAATCGGGCCTCCTTTATTGCCTGTGAGGCACTATGCATTCAGTTTCCCTGGGCTCTCATCGCGGCGCCCATGAAAGGCGGCACGGACATTTCTTTTCGATCAGCCTTAGCAGATCGTTCTACCTTCACATCGAGTCTCCCTGGCTGTTTGACGTGGACCGGTGGTTCCACTTTGCATTGCCGGCGAGCGTACCTCGCGAAGCACACGACGACACTGTGCAGGCCATGGAAGAAGCGCGCGCAGCGTGGCTACAACATAGCCCATCCGTGCTGGTGTCGCATCAGTCATACGAGTTACGCGATATGCTCGGCCGGAGTGAAAACCGCTTTCATATGCACAGGATGGACGACCATGAGATCGCCAAGGCCCTCTACAACGAAGTGAAGAACTGCCTATCGGATGGCAATGGGTGGGCAGAGATTCATGGATGTGTGCTCGCAGAGAGCATTTCAGCACTATCAACGATGCAGAGGATATTGAATGGCAACTCACCCCCAAAAGCGATGTGTCGTGGTCATGTGGTCGGAGGAAAAGCAGGCACTGGTCTCCTATACGCTTGACGTTGAAAAGGTGCTGGCGGTTACCACGCGACAGTTTCCTTTAGAACTGCCGGTGGCCGACTACAACAATACGCTGGACGATGAGTTCGCGCGTCGGTTCGGCGGGGCGACGCTCAATCTTCTCGCTCTCTCAAATCCTGAACTCAGGCCGTTCATCAAGATTACCTCGGCTAACGACTGACTTGCTGAATGGAAGCCCTCGACGGGATCATCGGGGGTAACGAATGCCTGAGGAAGTCAACCGAATGTTAGGTTCACTGCACTGAACAGTAGTCGACCCGATCCCCTCGACCGCTCGCGCCGCCTCGACGGCAATCTTCAAGTCGAAGCGGGTACCGCTTCGAAAATAGGCCGGTGTATAGCGTGTTCGGGGCTTTGCGAATGCTACGGAGTCACGGGATCGTGACAACAAACGCAAATCCTGTTTCCCTCCGGGTCGCGGAAGTACGCCCCGTAATAGTCCGGGTGATAGTGTGCTCGCAAGCCGGGAGGACCTTCGCAAGAACCTGAGTTTGCCAGCGCGCTAGCGTATGCGTTGTCGACTGAACGACGATCAGGCGCAAGCAATGCCACCATTTGACCGTTTCCGTGTTCTGCTGAGTTGCCATCATATGGCCTGCCGATAAGGAAGAGCGGACGCGGCATACCCTCAGCCATCCAACCAGCCCACGGTTTATCTGGCTCGCAAAACTTCAGTCGATGTCCCAACTCGCTCATGACGGCCGAATAGAATTTCAAGGCTCGGTCAAAGTCATTAACCCCAACGAAAACATGCGAAATCATCCTGATCTGTTCCTGTTCGAGTTGCGATGTCTTTGCACGTTATCACGGCGGAGTTGCGCTCGACCTCTTGAACGCTCGCGAGCGTCGGGCGTGCGAGTGGAAACCTGGAAGCTTCGATTAATGAATATGTAATGACGAGCGGCAGAACCGTGCACGCATGCCCCCGATTGGACGGACGACAGGGGAACGCGCTCGCACATGGTGCCTGGGTACATTCAGTCCGTCCGCCGCATTCCGCCAAGAAGCCTTCTGACAGTGCTGCCGCCCAATCCCGCTCCCTTCCTCACAACATCCGTCTGACCGCTGAAGGACCCGAAGTTCGGCTCCTCCGATAATTCCCCGCTCCAATACCTGTCGTGCGAATGGCATGACAGTTGCTTTGAACGTCTCCGCGCGCTGAGCCGCGGTCATTCGCAGCGAGCATCGGGATGGGCGATCAACGGAGAGGCAAATTGAAACTAATCAGTGCGGTCATCAAGCCATTCAAGCTTGATGAGGCTCGAGAAGCCTTGTCATCGCTTGGCGTCTCTGGAATCACGGTTACGGAGGTCAAGGGTTTTGGGCGTCAGAAAGGGCACACCGAACTGTATCGGGGCGCGGAGTACGTCGTCGATTTCCTGCCGAAAGTGAAGATCGAGGTCGCCGTCCCGGACGACATCGTCGATCAGGCTATCGAGGCGATCGAGCGTGCGGCGCGTACCGGAAAGATTGGTGACGGGAAGATCTTCGTGACGCCGATCGAACAGGTGATCCGGATCCGCACCGGCGAGACCGGCGCCGACGCCCTATAAAAAAACACTGGGATAAGAGGAAAGAGAGATGCGCAAACTGTTGATGACGTTGTTGATGGCCGGCTCATTGCTCGCCGGCGGCCTGGGCTCCGCATTCGCGCAAGACGCCTCGGCGCCCGCGGGCGCCTCCGTACCGGTCGCGCAAGCGTCCGCGGCTCCAGCGGCACCGGCCGCGGCGGATGCCGCTGCATCGGCACCGGCCGCCCCAACCGCACCGTTCTCGGTCGATTCATCGAAGATCAACTCCGGCGACACCGCGTGGATGCTGACCTCCACCGCGCTGGTGCTGTT